>NZ_JBYSYC010000051.1:0-52513 GCF_058782875.1 Cupriavidus sp. FW305-F7
GAGCGACTTCACCCGGTAGCGGTAGACACGAATCATGCCGCTCATTCTAACGTGGGAATGCCGCCTCTCGGCGGCGCCCCTTTCACTCCCCGCCTTGAATGGCGAGGCTTCTCGGAGCAAATCTGATGAAATCACTGCACACCCACCGATCCGCCACCCGCCACGCGCTTGCGGCCGCCACGCTGCTGCTGACCGCCGGCGCCGCCCAGGCCGCCGATGGCGACACGCTGAAGAAGATCAAGGACAGCGGCGTGATCTCGCTTGGCTATCGCGAATCGTCGATCCCGTTCTCATACACCGACGGCAAGGAGGTCATGGGCTATTCGCACGAGATCCTGCTGCAGATCGTCGACAAGGTGAAGAGCGAACTGAAGATGCCCGGCCTGCAGGTGCGACTGACCCCGATCACCTCGCAGAACCGCATCCCGCTGGTGCAGAACGGCACGATCGACATCGAATGCGGCAGCACCACCAACAACCTGGAGCGCCAGAAGCAGGTGGCGTTCTCCAACAGCCTGTTCGTATACGGCATCAAGATGCTGACCAAAAAGGATTCGGGCGTGAAGGAGTTCGCCGACCTGAAGGAGCGCAACGTGGTCACCACCGCCGGCACCACCGGCGAGCGCCTGCTGGTCAAGATGAACGGCGAGAAGGCCATGAACATGAACCTGATCAGCACCAAGGACCACGGCCAGTCCTTCCTGATCCTGGAGACCGGCCGCGCCGCTGCCTTCGTCATGGACGAGCCGCTGCTGTATGGCGAGCGCACCAAGGCCAAGAGCGCGGGCGACTGGGTGGTGGTCGGCGCGCCGCTGCAGACCGAGAACTACGCCTGCATGTTCCGCAAGGACGATCCCTCGTTCAAGAAGCTGGCCGACGGCGTGATCGCAGACCTGCAGACCAGCGGCCGTGCCGAGAAGCTGTACAACAAGTGGTTCATGTCGCCGATCCCGCCGCGCGGCATCAACATGAACTACCCGCTGTCGGCCGACATGAAAGCGCTGTTCGCGGCGCCGAACGACAAGGCCTACCAGTAAGAGCAGGGCGCCACCGCCGGGATGGCATCAGGCCCGGCGGTTATTTAGCCATAATGAATCCATATTTAGCACTCGATAGTGTTTGCGGTAGTGTTGAGCCCGATATAGGCTCATAGCAGCACAACTGGCCGGCGGCCCTCACAAGCGGCCTCCGGCGCTGTCTGACCCCACACTGCTTATCCGCATCCACTGGAGAACATATGCGATCGATTCGTACTGGTTGGCTCAAATCCCTGCTGGCTGCCTCGCTGCTTGCCGGCGCCGGGCTGGCGTCCACCGCGGCGCAGGCCGCCGACCTGCTCGATACCGTCAAGCAGGCCGGCGTGCTCAAGATCGGCCTGGAGGGCACGTATCCGCCGTTCGGCTTCCGCGGCGCGAAGAACGAGCTGGAAGGGTTTGACGTGGACGTGGCGCGTGCGGTGGCGGGCAAGCTGGGCGTGAAGCCGGAGTTCGTCACCACCGAGTGGAGCGGCATCATTGCCGGCCTGCAGGCTGGCAAGTTCGACGTGATCGTCAACCAGGTCAACGTCACGCCTCAGCGCCAGCAAGTGCTGGACTTCTCCACGCCCTACGTTTACTCGGATGCGCAGCTGATCCAGCGCAAGGACGACAACCGCCAGTTCAAGTCGCTGGAAGACCTGAAGGGGCACAAGCTCGGCGTCAGCCTGGGCAGCAATTTCAACGACCTGGCCAAGTCGGTGCCGGGCATCGACGTCAAGACCTATCCCGGCGCGCCTGAGTACCTGCGCGACCTGGCGGCACAGCGCGTCGACGCCGCGCTGAACGACCGGCTGATGGTCGCCTACCTGGTCAAGACCGCCAACCTGCCGCTGCGGCAGGGCGCAATCGTGGCGGGTGCCACCACGCAGGTGGCCATCCCGTTCCGCAAGGACAACCCCAAGTTCGCGCAGGCCATCAACCACGCGCTAGATGACCTGGCCAAGGACGGCACGCTTGGCAAGCTCTCGGTGAAGTGGTTCGGCACCGACGTGACCAGGCCCGCCGGTAAGCCAATCAAGTAAAACAGTCAGGAAAGCCAGTCAGGTAAGCCGGCCAGCAAGCCGGGCGGTATCATGTCGCGGCGCCGCGGCCTGCATGGCTGCCGCGCCGCTTTCTTTTTCATTCTTCTGCCGCCGCCACGCCCATGTCCGCTCTCCAGCTTGTCACCGATTCTCTGCCCGTACTGCTGCAGGGCACGCTGCTGACCATCAAGTTCGCGTTATGGTCGATGGTGTTCGGGCTGATGCTGGGCACGGTGGTGGCGCTGATGGGCATCAGCCATAGCCGCGTGCTCAAGGCGGTGGCGCGCACCTACGTCAGCATCATGCGCGGCACGCCGCTGCTGGTGCAGATCTTTGTCGTCTACTACGGGCTGCCGGGCATCGGCATCGCGCTGGAGCCCACGCCCGCGGGCGTGCTGACGCTGAGCCTGAATGTCGGCGCCTACCTGTCCGAGAGCATGCGCGGGGCCATCCTGGGCGTGTCGCGCGGCCAATGGCTGGCAGCCTACAGCCTGGGCCTGACGCCGGTGCAGGCACTGCGCTACGTGGTCGGCCCGCAGGCGCTGCGGCTGGCGGTGCCGAGCCTGTCCAACAGCCTGATCAGCCTGATCAAGGACACCTCGCTGGTATCGGTCATCACCGTGACCGAGCTGCTGCGCACGGCGCAGGAGGTGATCGCGGCCACCTACCAGCCGTTGCCGCTGTACCTGGCAGTGGCGGCCATCTACTGGGTGCTGAGCACGGGGCTGTCGGGCGTGCAGCATATGCTGGAGCGGCGCTTGTCGCTGCCCGGGCGACACTGATCGGTGCTACAAAGTAAAAGGCCAGCTCCGCGGAGCTGGCCTTTTTTATCGCCGGGCCGGTCAGCCCTGCGCGATGCGGCTGGCGATATGCCCCAGCGCCTCTTCCACCTGGTCTACCAGGACCAGGCACAGGTCGCCCGGCTGCAGGTGCGACAGCGCGGTATCGATGGCGAGGAACTCGCCACGGATCTCCTCGACCTGGCCGGCGCGTTGCGCGCCCTGCAGGCCTTCGCGCAGCAGCGCCAGCACCTCGCCGTCGGCGCGGCCGCGCTGGCACTGGTCCTGGTACAGGATGACTTCATCGAACACGCCGCCCAGGATCTGGGTCTGGCGGCGGATGTCGTCGTCGCGGCGGTCGCCCGCGCCGCTGATCACCACCACGCGCCGTTTGGCGGGGATGGTCTCGACAGCGCTGCACAGTGCCAGGATGGCATCCGGGTTGTGGCCGTAGTCGGCGATCAGCGTGGCGCCGCGGTAGTCGAACACGTTGAAGCGTCCCGGGGCGGTCTGCGCGTCGTTGACGAAGGTGGCCAGGCCGCGGCGGATAGTCGACCAGTCGATGCCCAGCGCCCACGCGGCGGCGATCGACGACATCGCGTTATCGACCTGGAAGCCGATGGTGCCGTTGCGCGTCAGCGGGATCTCGGCCAGTGCGATGCGCACTTCGGTATCGCCTTCGGATACGACGATGTCGGCGCCGTCCACGAACACCACGCGCTTGCCCTGCGCACGGTGCGTGGCCATGGCCGGCTGGTTGGGGTCGTGCGCGAAGAAGGTGACACTGCCGGGGCAGGCGTCGGCCATGCGCACCACCATCGGGTCGGCCGCGTTCAGGACCGCCATGCCGTGCGGCGCGACGTTCTGCACGATCACGCTCTTGAGCACCGCCAGGTCTTCCACCGAGTTGATGAAGGACAGGCCCAGGTGGTCGCCTTCGCCCACGTTGGTCACCACCGCCACGTCGCAGCGGTCGAATGCCAGGCCTTCACGCAGCAGGCCGCCGCGCGCGGTTTCAAACACGGCGGCGTCCACGTCCGGGTGCAGCAGCACGTTGCGCGCGCTGCGCGGGCCGCTGCAGTCGCCGGTGTCGATGCGCTCGCCCTGGACATACACGCCGTCGGTGCCGGTCATGCCCATGCGCAGGCCGCTGGTGGCCATGATGTGGGTGATCAGCCGGACCGTGGTGGTCTTGCCGTTGGTGCCGGACACGGCCACCACCGGAATGCGGCCATCGTCGCCATCGGAGAACATGGTCGAGACAATGGCTTCGCCGACCGCGCGGCCCTTGCCGTACGACGGCTGCAGGTGCATGCGCAGGCCCGGCGCGGCGTTGACCTCGACGATGCCGCCGGCCTGTTCCTCGAACGGCTTGAGCATGGTCTCGCACACGGCGTCGACGCCGGCGATGTCCAGGCCTACCATCTGCGCCGCCGCCACGGCGCGCGCGGCGATGTCCGGGTGGACGTCGTCGGTCACGTCGGTGGCGCTGCCGCCGGTGGACAGGTTGGCGTTGTTGCGCAACACCACGCGCGTGCCCTTGGCCGGCACGGAATCGGCGGTCAGGTTCTGCTTGGCCAGCGTGGCCAGCGCGATATCGTCAAAGCGGATCTTGGTCAGCGAGGTCGCATGGCCTTCGCCGCGGCGCGGGTCGCGGTTCACTTCCTCGACCAGCTGGCGCACGGTATGCACGCCGTCGCCGATGACCTGCGGCGGATCGCGGCGCGCGGCCGCCACCAGTTGCTTGCCGACCACCAGCAGGCGGAAGTCATGGCCCGGGATATAGCGCTCGACGATCACGTCCGAGCTGATGTCCGAGGCGACCTCATAGGCCGTCATCACTTCCTCGCGGGTGCGGATGCGCACCGCCACGCCCTTGCCCTGGTTGCCGTCGCGCGGCTTGACCACCACCGGGGCGTCGATTTCCTGCGCGGCGGCCCAGGCCTCTTCGGCGCTGCGCACCGAGCGGCCCAGCGGCACCGGCACGCCGGCGGCGTGCAGCAGGGTCTTGGTCAGGTCCTTGTCCTGCGCGATCGATTCGGCCACGGCGCTGGTGCGGTCGGTCTCGGCGGCCTGGATGCGGCGCTGCTTGCTGCCCCAGCCAAACTGCACCATCGAGCCCTGCGTCAGTCGCCGGTAGGGAATGCCGCGCGCCACCGCGGCGTAGACGATGGAGCCGGTGCTCGGCCCCAGGCGCACGTCCTCGTCCAGCTCGCGCAGGCGGTGCAGCGCGTCGGCGAGGTCGAATGGGGTGTCGTTGCGCGCGGCGCGGCACAGGGCCTCGGCCAGCTCGAATGCAAGCCGGCCGACTTCTTCCTCGCTGTATTGCACGATCACCTGGTAGGTGCCGGGCTCGACCGTCTGCGCGGTGCGGCTGAAGGTGACCGGGCAGCCGGCGGCGGCCTGCAGGCGCAGCGCCGTCACTTCCAGCACGTGGGCCAGCGACAGCTCGCCCGATTCCTCGTCCGGGCGCAGCGGCCCGATCTCAGGGAAACGGGCGCGCAGCCGGTCTTCAAAGCCGGGCAGCGCCGACAGCATGTTGGTGGCATCCTGGCAGGCCACGATCGCCTCGATGGCGGTGTGGCGGCACCACAGGTTCGGGCCCCGCAGGGCCCGGATACGTGAGACTTCCATAGAACGGTTTCCGTGTCTTCTATGCGCGGTTGAGCTTGGGGCCGCGTCAGCCGCGGCGCGCAGGCTGGCCCATCCAGTGGTGCACCAGGTCGACGGTGGCGCCGGTGGCGGCCTCGTCGCACTGCAGTACCAGCAGGTCGCCCGGCACCAACTGGCTCAGGGCGGTTTCAATGGCGCTGGCACGCGTGCCTTCGTCGATGATCTTGGTTACGCGCCGGCCTTCGTACATGCCCTGCTTGAGCAGCGCGCGCGCCTCGGCATCGGGCAGGGCGCGCTTGACGCTGCGGTCCTCGCACAGGAAGACGCGGTCGAAATGCTGGCCCAGTGCCTTGCCCTGGCGCACCAGGTCTTCGTCGCGGCGCTGCACGCCGGCGCCGTAGACCACCATGCGGCGCTCGGCCGGAAAGCGGTCCAGCGCGGTCGCCAGTGCTTCCAGCGCGGGCGCGTTGTGGGCGTCGTCGATCACCACGGTGGCGCCGTTGCGCTCGAACAGCGTGAAGCGGCCCGGCACGTCGACCTGGCCGACATCGAAGGTCACCACGCCGGCGCGGATCAGGTCGTTGGAAATGCCCAGCGCCCAGCCCGCGGCCACGGCCGCGAGCACGTTCTCGACTTGGAACGCGACGCGTCCGGCGTAGGTCAGCGGCACCGCGGCCACGTCCACCAGCGCGGTTTCACTGCTGCCGATGGCCAGCACGATCTTGCCTTCGCGCAGGTACACCGCGCGCTTGCCGGCGGCGCGGTGCGACACGATCGCGGGCAGCTCCGGCGTCAGGCCGAAGAAGATCACGTCGCCGTCGCACAGCCCGGCCATCTCCACCAGGCGTTCGTCGCGCGCGTTGAGCACGGCCGCGCCTGTCTCCAGCACCACGTCGACCTGCGTGCGCAGCACGTTGTACATGCGGTCCTCGTCCTCGACGTAGTAGTCGCCGAGGTGGTCGGGCTGGTCGAAATTGGTGACCACGCCGACCTGGCAGCGGTCGTAGACCAGGCCTTCGGAGAGGATGCTGCCGCTGTCGTTCTCGAACACGGCGGCCTCGACCGCGCGGTTCATCAGGATGCGATGGCCAGATTCCCAGTTGGCGCGGTCGCCGCTTTCCACCTGGCGGCGGTCCAGGAACAGCCCGTCGCTGCAGGCCAGGCCGGTATGCTTGCCCGACAGTTGCAGCAGGCGCGCCACCAGGCGCGCCACCACGGTCTTGCCATTGGTGCCGGTCACGCCCACCACCGGGATGCGGCCCTGGTCGTCATCGGACTCAGGGAACAGGTGGTTGACGATGGCGCGGCCCACCGGGCGCGGCGTGCCTTCGGCCGGCTTGATATGCATCAGCAGGCCGGGGCCGGCGTTGACTTCGACGATGGCGCCGCGTTGCTCGGCCAGCGGGCGCGAGATGTCCTCGGCCACCAGGTCCACGCCGGCGATGTCCAGCCCGACCACGCGCGCGGCCAGCGCCGCATGCGCGGCGACGCTCGGGTGCACGCGGTCGGTGACGTCGAAGGCGACGTTGCCGTTGCGCTGGATCAGCACCGAGCGGCCTTCGGGCGGGACCGTGCTGGCGTCCATGCCCTGGCGCTTCAGTTCCAGGCGCGCGGCCGAGTCCAGCCGCACACGGTTCAGCGGATGGTCCTCGGTGGTGCCGCGGCGCGGATCGGAATTGATCTGCAGCTCGATCAGCTCGTCGATGGTGGACTTGCCGTCGCCGACCACGCTCGCGGTCTCGCCCATGGCGGCGGCCACCAGGCGGCCGCCCACCACCAGCAGGCGGTGCTCGTTGCCGGGGATGAAGCGCTCGACGATGACGCCGTTGCCTTCGTCGATGGCCACGCCGTAAGCGGTCTCGACTTCCTCGCGGGTCATCAGGTTGGTGAACACGCCGCGGCCGTGGTTGCCGTCATAGGGCTTGACCACCACCGGCACGCCGATGTCCTCGGCGGCGTCCCAGGCGTCGGCCGGGGAATCGACCATGCGGCCCTCAGGGACCGGCACGCCGCAGGATTCCAGCAAGCTCTTGGTCAGGTCCTTGTCGCGCGAAATGCTTTCGCCGATGGCGCTGGTGCGGTCGGTCTCGGCGGTCCAGATGCGGCGCTGGCGCGCGCCGTAGCCGAGCTGCACCAGGTTGCCGTCCGACAGGCGGATCGCCGGGATCTCGCGGTCGTCTGCGGCATCGACGATGCAGGCGGTGCTGGGGCCCAGGCAATGCTCGTCCACCAGGCGGCGCAGGTTGTCCACGGCGGCGGGGACGTCGAAGGGACGGTCCTCGATCGCGGCCATGACCAGGTCGCGGGCGGTGAACAGTGCGACGCGGGTGACTTCCTCGTGCCAGGCGCGCACGATCACCTTGTAGACGCCGCGCACCGGGGTCTCGCGCGCCTTGCCGAAGCCGCCGGGCATGCCTGCCAGGTTCTGCAACTCAAGCGTCACGTGTTCCAGGATATGGCCGGGCCAGGTGCCTTCCTTCAGGCGCTGCAGAAAGCCGCCGCGCTCGCCGATGCTGCAGCGATGCTCGATCAGCGACGGCAGCCAGGCCGACAGGCGCTCGTAGAACCCCGGAATCGTGTTGGAGGGAAAGTCCTCCAGTTCCCCGATATCGACCCATGCCTCCAGTACGGGCCGATATGTCCACATATTCGGGCCGCGCAGCGACATGACATCGAAAATCTCAATGTCCTTCTTTTTCATTGAATTAGCTTGAGGCAGTGGGCGGAACCGCCCGAGAAATGGAAGCCTAACCTTTCAGTAACGTTACAGCACAGAGCGGGTTGACTTTCTTCGTGTAAAAGTGATTGTGCAGTGCATCAGGAGTACCCGCGCGTTCGTCGTTATGTATACTGCGGGCGAATTCGCGGGCCGCCAGAGCGTGCCCGGCCTAAATTTGTTTCAAGTTATGTCCGTACCCCTGGACGCACGCCGCGCCATCCATGACCCAGTCCTCCCTGCCTGTCCCTACCGCCCCTGCTGCCGACGAGCCCTGGCGGGCTGAATCCGGATCGTGGCTCCGACCCGGCGAGACCGTCCTGGCCGGACTGGCTCTGGACCTCGACGCGAAGCTGCATTTTACCCAAGGGTGGCTGGTTGTGACCGACCAGCGCATCGTTGCCCGGGCTCCCGGTGAAAAAAATGTGCGGGAATGGAACATCGCGCCCACCCTGCGCCTGTCGCACACCGACCACGCGGGCGTGGGCGCGCTGGAACTGAGCGGTCCGGAGGGCCGGCTGGCCAGCTGGCGATATACGCTTGGTTACAATCCGGCCGCGCTGCGGCTGGCTGACCAGTTCGAAGCCCAGCGCGACGCCGCCGGCGCGCGCCCGGCCGGCGAGGCGGGCGAGGTGCTGTGCCCGACCTGCAAGGCGCCGCTGCCCCCTGACGAGGAGCAGTGCCCTCAATGCAGTCGGGAGCTGGAAACCCCGCCCTCGACCTGGGCGCTGCTGCGCCTGTGGCGCTTTGCCCGGCCCTACCAATGGCAACTGCTGGCGGGCTTCCTGCTGACGCTGCTGTCCACCGCGGCCACGCTGGTGCCGCCGTACCTGACCATGCCGCTGATGGACAAGGTGCTGATCCCGTTCCAGAACGGCGTGCCGATCGACTACGGCCTCGTGCGCCTGTACCTGGCGGGATTGCTGGGCGCGGCGCTGGTGGCCTGGTCGCTTGGGTGGGCGCGCACCTACCTGCTGGCGCGCGTATCGGAGCGCATTGGTGCCGATCTGCGTACAACAACCTACGAACACCTGCTAAAGCTGTCGCTGGAATATTTCGGCGGCAAGCGCACCGGCGACCTGATGGCGCGCATTGGTTCGGAAAGTGACCGCATCTGCGTTTTCCTGTCGCTGCACCTGCTGGACTTTGCCACCGACGTGCTGATGATCGTCATGACGGCGGTGATCCTGGTGTCGATCAACCCGTGGCTGGCATTGGTCACACTGGTGCCGCTGCCGTTCATCGCCTGGATGATCCACCTGGTGCGCGACCGCCTGCGCCACGGCTTCGAGAAGATCGACCGGATCTGGTCCGAGATCACCAATGTGCTGGCCGATACCATCCCCGGCATCCGCGTGGTCAAGGCCTTTGCCCAGGAAAAGCGTGAGGTGTCGCGCTTCCGCGAGGCCAACAAGCACAACCTGGCGATCAACGACCGCGTCAACGCGGTATGGTCGCTGTTCACGCCTACGGTCACGCTGCTGACCGAGATCGGCCTGCTGATCGTGTGGGTGTTCGGCATCTGGCAGGTGTCGCACAGCGCCATCACGGTGGGCGTGCTGGTGGCGTTCCTGACCTATATCAGCCGCTTCTACACCCGGCTGGATTCGATGAGCCGGATCGTCTCGGTGACGCAGAAGGCCGCCGCCGGCGCCAAGCGCATCTTCGACATCCTCGACCATGTGTCGAGCGTGCCGGAGCCGGTGCGCCCGGCGAAGCTGGACAAGGTCGAGGGCGCCATCGACATGAGCGACCTGGGCTTCCGCTACGGCAACCGCGCGGTGATCCGCGGACTGAACCTGTCGATCGAGCCGGGCGAGATGATTGGCCTGGTGGGACACAGTGGCTCGGGCAAGAGCACGCTGGTCAACCTGATCTGCCGTTTCTACGATGTTTCCGAGGGCGCGATCCGCGTCGACGGCGTCGATATCCGCTCGCTGCCGGTGTCGGAGTACCGCCGCCATATCGGCCTGGTGCTGCAGGAGCCGTTCCTGTTCTTCGGCACGATTGCCGACAACATTGCCTACGGCAAGCCCGACGCCACGCGCGAAGAGATCATCGCCGCCGCGCGCGCCGCGCATGCGCACGAGTTCATCCTGCGCCTGCCGCATGGCTATGACTCCCTGGTCGGTGAACGTGGCCAGGCGCTGTCGGGCGGCGAGCGCCAGCGCATCTCGATCGCGCGCGCGCTGCTGATTAATCCGCGCATCCTGATCATGGACGAGGCCACCTCGTCGGTCGACACCGCCACCGAGAAGGAAATCCAGAAGGCGCTCGACAACCTGGTGCAGGGCCGCACCACCATCGCCATCGCGCACCGCCTGTCGACACTGCGCAAGGCCGACCGGCTGGTGGTGATGGACCGCGGCCAGATCGTCGAAGTCGGCAGCCATGACGAACTGCTGTTGCGCGAAGGCGCGTACTACAAGCTGTACCAGGCGCAGGCGCGCAATGTCGACACCGAGGACGGAGACGGCGAGGACGAAGCCGTTGAAACGCTGGAGGCCGCCAATGCCCAATGACATCCCCGCCACCACGCCGACGCCCATGTTTACGCTAGATCGCAATCCGTTCGGCCGCCTGGTCCTGATCGCCGAGGACGGCACCGTCCACGAAGGCGTGGTGCCGGTGCGCGCCTTCCCGATTTCCGCGCCGCAGGGCGGCATCGGCCTGATGAGCACCGACGGGCATGAGGTGGTGTGGATTCCGCGGCTGGAGGATGTGCCGCAGGCAGAGCGCGACATGATCGAAGCGGAACTCGCCTCGCGCGAGTTCATGCCGGAGATCGAGCGTATCGTCAGCGTGTCGACCTACGCCACGCCCAGCGTGTGGACGGTGCAGACCGATCGCGGCCAGACCGAGTTGGTGCTGCGCGGCGAAGAGGCGATCCGGCGCCTGGCCGGCAGCACGCTGCTGGTATCGGACACGCACGGCATCCACTACCTGATCCGCGACCTGATGGCGCTGGACAAGCACAGCCGAAAGATCCTCGACCGCTTCCTCTGAGGCGTCGCTGGCGACGCTGGAACCCTGGCCGGAGCTCTGCCGGCTGGGTTCTTGTTCCGCGTCCTAGTGCAGCATCTCGGACGCGTCGTCTTCGTCGTCCCAGTCATCGTGCATGACCGGCACGTCAGGCGCCATGTCGAACACCATCGAGTGGTAGCGCACGCTGAACCACTCGCGGAACATCTGCAGCGACAGTTCCTCGGGCCACATCGAGTCGTCGAACCACTCGCCCAGCATGAATTCAAAGAACTCCTGCCAGCGCTTCTCGACCCAGCGCATGGCATTGTCGTGCGTATCGGCCAGTTCTTCCGGCAGCAGGAACACGCTCTGGTCCTCGCGCACCTGCTCTAACGTGAGGCCGGCCACCGGCTGGGGATCGACCGCCTGGATCCAGTCCAGGAACGGCTGTTCCGGGACCAGGGCGACCATGGAACGGTTGATGGTGAAGCGGGGATGGTCAGACATGGCGAAAGCCTTCAAGGACTGCAACCGCCTATTGTAGTCCTTCGCCGTGCGGCTTCCCTGCGCGCTACTGATAATCCATGGTAAAGATCATCGCGCTTGATACCGTCCCCGGTGAGGGCGTGCCGCCCAGGCCGATGTAGCGCGCGCCGAAGCGATATGTGGCGGGGACGTTGGCCGTGATGTTGCTCATCGCTTTGCGCACCTGCAACGGAACGGGCGCGGTGCCGCTCGCATTGACGATCTGGACGCCGGCGCCGCTGGCCATGCCGCCCGTCCCTGCATTGCCCCTGGTTTGCGAGCGTCTTGGCGCTGATAGCAGGCAGGTTGACCAGTGTTGCAGGCAATTTCCCGCGGTGTCACGTTGCCGCTGAAGCCGATGTAGTTGTTGACGCCACCCAGTCCCCTGCCGTGCTGCCCTTGTAGACGCCGAAGCCGAACCGGGTCTGGGTGGGATCAAGATTGCCTGAGGTGATCGGCCCGGTCTTCACGAACTCCACCGGTACCGATGCCGAATAGTTCAGGTTGGAGTCGAGGTTGCCAAGGTTTGCACTGAGGGTATTGCAGTTCACGCCGGCTGCGTTGGTCATGGGCTGGCCCGCTGCATTGCGCAGCGGGATGCCGATACCGGCGACACCGGTGGAGTAGACGCCAGGCATGACTTCAGTGCCGCTGCGGTAGTAGCAGGAGATGATGGGAGCGCCGGCCACCACATACGGCGGCACGTAGGCACAGGTGCCGCTGAATGAGTAGTAATGCACCGTTCCGGGAATGGTGCTGCCAACGGCAAGGTTGGCGGCGACTGCCATGTTGCTGAGCGCCTGCAGATATGGCATCGCCGGCGTGGAAGTGCAGGCCGCTTGAGCGAAATGCGGGACAGCAAGAAGAGCAAGTACCACCAGCCAATGGCGCAGGGTGCTGATAAGTTGTTTTCCGTTCATGGCAGGGATCGCCGTGATGGCATGCGCAGCGTGCACAAACGGCCAGGTTGTGGGCCGGCCCTCCGGCTTTCCGGCATGCCGGCTGAAGTTACGCCTACTACGATCGGTTTGGCGCATTCCGGCAACCATAAGGCTTGCCTTAAACCTGGGTCAGAGATTTCATGCCACCGGAACGAAGGGCTGCCCAACTGCCCCTTGATCCCACACCATGCCGCAAGGCGCTGTGATCCGGACCTCCGTTCGCTTTCGTCGAGCCATTGAGGAAAACGACAAGCGCATTGCCGCCGGTGGCTGGCTATAGTCTGCGAGGGGCTGCAGGCAGGCCATGCCGTCTGATGCGGACAAGGCATGAATCGATTCTTGTCTGTCATGAATCGGGCACCTGCCGACAAGGCACAGGCCCGACAAGGAGAAGTCATGGATACGTATGTCGACCTGCAGCGGGCCATCCTGAACAACATACCCGACCAGGCCTGGCTGAAGGACGCCGGCTCCCGCTACGTGCTGGTCAATGACGCCTTCATGGCCGCATGCGGGCGGTCCGAGGCCGAGATCCTGGGCAGCACGCCGGACAAGGTATGGTCGGAGGAATGGGGACGGGTCTACCTGGGCACCGACAAGGCCGTGGTGGCCAGCGGCATCCGCCGGCGCTATGAGGAATGCCGTCACGGCCAGGACGGCAGCCTGCGCTGGTTCGATACCATCAAGATGCCGATTCGGGGCCAGGACGGCGCGGTCGTCGGCACGGTCGGCATCTCGCGCGACATTACCGACCGCAAGCGCTCCGAGCAGGAGTTGCTGGATTCGCGCGCGCAGTTGCGTGAGCTGTCCGCCTACCTGCAGTCCGTGCGCGAGGCGGAGCGCACCCGGATCTCGCGCGAGCTGCACGATGAGCTGGGCCAGTCCCTGACGGCATTGCGCCTGGGCCTCAGTTTTATCGAAGCGCAGCAGGGCCCCGATGCCGACGACGCGTGCCGCAAGCATTTGCAGATGCTCAAGCAGATCGCGGATTCGACGGTGGATGCGGTGCAGCGCATCGCGGCAGACCTGCGCCCGCCGCTGCTGGATGAGCTGGGGCTGACTGCTGCGATCGAGTGGCTGGCCGAGTCTTTTTCCGAGCGCGGCGGCATCGCCTGCGAGCTCGCGCTGCAGCCCGTCGGCGAGCTCAGCGCCGAACTCAGCGCCGAACTCAGCACCGCGGTCTTTCGCATCGCGCAGGAAGCGCTGACCAATGCCTGCCGCCATGGCCGCGCCGATCGCGTGCGGGTGGAACTGAGCGAGGCCGGCGGAACCTTGCGGCTGGTGGTTGCCGACAACGGCCGCGGCATCGATGCGTCCAGGGCCGGGCATCGCCGCAGCCTGGGTTTGCTGGGGATGCGCGAGCGTGCGCTGATGCTGGGCGGCAAGCTGACGGTAACCAGCGAGAAGGGCGGCGGCACCCGGGTCGAGGCGCAGATCCCCAATGCCGGCGCTGCCGGTAACGGAGGCGCAAGATGATCCGCCTGATGCTTGCCGACGACCACACCATCATCCGCGACGGGCTCAAGAAGATCTTCTCCACCGTGCCCGACATGCAGGTGGTGGCCGAAGCCGCCGACGGCTGCGAAGTGTTGGCGCTGCTGCGCGCGCAGGCGCCGGACGTGCTGCTGCTGGACATGTCTATGCCGGGGCGCAGCGGCATCCTGCTGATCCAGCAGATACGGGCCAGCCATCCGGCGCTGCCGATCCTGGTGCTAAGCATGTACCGCGAGTCGCAATATGCGGTGCAGGCCATCCGCGCAGGCGCGGCGGGCTACCTGACCAAGAATGTCGAGTCCGACCAGCTGCTCGGTGCCATCCGCAAGGTAGCGCGCGGCGGTACCGCGGTCTCGCCGGCGATTGCCGACAAGCTTGTCAGCCAGGCTCGGCAGCCGGATGCCATGTTGCCGCATGCACGCCTGACGGCGCGTGAACTGCAGGTGTTCCAGATGCTGGCCGAGGGGCAGGGCATCAACGAGATCGCCGCGGCGCTGTCGCTCAGCGCCAAGACCGTGAGCACCCACAAGGCCAATATCCTCGGCAAGATGGATATCGCTTCGACTGCCGGGCTGGTGCACTACGCCATCCGCCACGGCCTGCTCGCCGAAGCCGGGGACGCCGCCTAGCCTGCTGCGGATCTGCTGCGGTGCGTCTAGGAAAATCCTTAGGTCGAATTCAGCCAATCCTGATGCCGTGATGCCGCCCCGGCACCTACGCTTCAGGTAGCGAAGCCCTGACTTCGCCTGCATAACAAGACCTGAGGAGACAAGCCATGCAGCTGGATCTGCTGATCCGGGACGCCTGCGTTCGCGACGACGCGCCCCTGACCGATATCGCCATCCGCGACGGCCGCATCGCCGCCATCGAGCCCGGCATCGACGTGCCGGCGCATGAAGTGATCGAGGCCGGCGGCCGCGCGGTCATCCCGGGGCTGGTCGAAGCGCACCTGCACCTGGACAAGGCCCTGCTGCACCGCCGCCTGCCGGCGCGCTTCGGCACGCTGGACGAAGCCATCCGCGTCACCGGCATCCTGAAAAGCAAGCAGCAGCGCCAGGATGTGCTGGACCGCTCGCGCCAGGTGCTGGAGATGGCGGTCAGGAACGGCACGGTGGCGATCCGCGCGCATCCCGATGTCGACCTGATCCAGGGGCTGATCGGAGTGGAGACGCTGCTTGAGCTGAAATCGGAGTACCACGATCTGCTCGACCTGCAGATCGTGGCCTTCCCGCAAGAGGGCATCCTGAAATCGCAGGGCACCCGCGAGCTGATGACAGAGGCCATGGACATGGGCGCCGATGTGGTCGGCGGCTGCCCGTACAACGAGCTGAGCTGGGTCGACACCATGCGCCATATCGACATGGTCTTCGAACTGGCGCAACGCTATGACGCGCCGGTCGACATGCATGCCGATTTTGCCGACGACACCGGCGACCAGCGCTTTGCCGCAGTGTCATATATCGCGCAGAAGACCATCGAAGCCGGCTACCAGGGACGCGTGTCGCTGGGCCATGTCACGAGCCTGGGCGCGCTTGACGCGGCGCAGCTGCAGCCGCTGATCGAGCAGATCCGCGAGGCCGGCATCAGCATCGTCACGCTGCCCGCCACCGATCTCTATCTCGGCGGCCGCACGGACGTCCAGAACCAGCGCCGCGGGCTGGCGCCGGTGAAGGCCCTGCACAGCGGCGGGGTCAACGTGGCGTATTCCTCGAACAATATCCGCAATGCCTTCACGCCGTTCGGCAAGGCCGACATGCTGCAGATCGGCAACATGCTGGCGCACGTGGCCCAGTTCGGCGTGCCCGAGCACCAGCTCGCGGTGCTCGACATGGGCACGCACAACGCCGCGCGCGCGATCGGCCTGCACGACACCTATGGCCTCAAGGTAGGGCGCCAGGCGGACCTGGTCGTGCTCGATACCTTCCAGGTGGCCGATGCGCTGATCGACATCCCGCCGCGGCTGTGGGTGGTCAAGCGCGGCAGGATCACCGTCGTCACGCAGCATCGCTGCGAGATCCATCGGCACCGGTGCTGCCCGCACTGACAGCAATGCCCGTTCCCCGTCCATCAAGGAGTCGATCATGAGAAAGCTGCCTGCCGAAGTCGTGGCCTCACTGCTTGCCATCACCACCGTTCCCATCGCCGCGCATGCCTCGCACCTGCCGCCATGGGCCATCTTCATCAGCTGGGCCGCGACCTTTGCCATGGGCGGTCCCACGCCGGAGAACCTGAAGAAGATCTGGCCGACGCTGCCGGTGGGCTCGCTCTTTGCCTTTGTCATTGTGCTTTGCTTCCGCCAGGCGGCCGAGCAGTTCTCCGGGCCTGCGCTGATCGTGGCGGAGATGGTGATCCTGTTCACGCTCAACGCTTCGATGATGTACCTCGCACGCGTGTTCGTCACGCTGCGCTTCATCCCTGGCATGTTCTTTGGCTTTGCCTCGTATTTTGCAACGCTGTTCGGCGGCTTCGGCCCGGTGCCGGGCGATCCCGTTGCCGCGCTCGGCGCGGTGATCGCCATGAATGCGCTCGGACCGGCCTATGCCTGGATCAAGCATCACTACGCCGCGCCGGAATCCGTTGCCGAACGCCCATGGCAGGGCTGGAAGACGGAGGCCTGAGCCGACGCGTCCTGCCGGGTTTGCGTGCCAGGCGCAGCGTGACCCGGCGTCATCATCGAATCATTATCGCGGCTGCCGGCGCGCAGGGAAGGCCAGCGTCGGCCGGCCGCCGCGTATCCGGGGGAAGTGGGTATGGAATTTCTGGGTGAAGTGGATCCTTGCGGCACCGGCACGTCGCGCCGGGCATTCCTGGCCGGGTCGGCCGCGCTGGCGGGCAGCACGGTATTGCCTGCAGTCGGGCAGGAACTGGCACAGGAGCCGGCGCAATCCGGACGTGCGGGGCTGGCGCATTCGTCCGCGGGCATGGTCACGAGCCCGCATGGACTGGCCAGCCAGGCGGGGCTGGAGGTATTGAAGGCCGGGGGCAACGCCATCGAGGCGGCGATTGCCATCGGCGCGGTGCTGAGCGTGACCTATCCCCACTTTACCGGCCTGGGGGGCGACGCCTTCCTGGTGGTCAGCGACCGCGGCGGTAATGTGCGCACGTTCTCCGGCATCGGCCAGGCCGCGTCCGAGACCTCGGGCTATGCCGGCACCATTCCGCTGCGGGGCCCGGCAGCGGCGCTCACTGCCGCCGCTACCGTTGCGATCTGGGACCGAGCCTTTGCCTTCAGCCGGGACCAGTGGGGCGGCACGCAGTCGTGGTCGTCGTTGCTGGCGCGGGCCACCGAGTACGCCGCAAACGGATTCCCGGTCACGCCGTCGCAGTGCTTCTGGCAGGAGTTCCGCTCGGCGGACCTGTCAGGCTGGGATGGCTTCGAACAGGTCTTCATGCCAGACGGGCGCATGCCCAGGCCCGGAGAAATGTTCCGCCAGCCTGAGCTGGCCCGCACCCTGGACCGGGTGGCGACACAGGGCGGGCGCGAATTCTATGAGGGCGACCTCGCAGGTCGCCTTGCCGCCGGGCTGGCCAAGGCCGGCTCGCCGTTGCGCGAACATGACCTGGCGCGATGCCAGGCGCGCGAAGAAGTGCCGCTGCGTGTCGCCTACCGCGATGGCGAACTGCTCGGCCTGCGGCCGCCCACGCAAGGCGTGACCACGCTGGAGATCATGGGCATCCTCGACCGGTTCGATCTGTCCAGTATCCCGGAAGGCAGCGCGGACTATTACCACCTGCTGGTCGAGGCGGTGAAGCTGGCGTTCCTGGACCGCAACCGCTACGTCGCCGATCCCGATTTTGTCGACGTGCCGCTGGACCGGCTGCTGTCGAAGTCCAATCTCGATGCCCACGCGCGCCGCATCCGCATGGACCGCGCCATGGCGTGGCCGCATGTGTTCAGGCCCGGCGACACGGTCTACATCGGCGCCGCCGACCGCGCGGGCCGCTGCGTGAGCATGCTGCAGACCGTCTATTTCGACTGGGGCAGCGGCCTGGTCGTCGGCGACACGGGGGTGCTCTGGCACAACCGCGGCGCATCGTTCAGCCTCGATCCCGCCAGCCCCAACGTGCTGCGCGGCGGCAAGCGGCCATTCCATACCCTCAATCCCGGCATCTACCTGAAGCAGGGCCGGCCGCACCTGCTGTACGGCACGCAAGGCGCCGATGGCCAGCCGCAGACACTGGCCGCGGTGCTGACACGGATGATCGACTACGGCATGGATCCGCTGACAGCACTGCGCCGCCCGCGCTTCCTGCTGGGCAAGACCTTCTCGGACAGCCGCGACAGCCTCAAGCTGGAACAGGATGCCGGCCTGCCGGTGTTCAGCGAGCTTGCCGCGCGCGGCCATCAGCTGAGCCCGATTCCTGCGCAAAGCCAGCTGGCCGGCCATCCGGGCGCGATCCGGATCGATGCCGGCGGGCAGCTTAGCGGCGCGCACGACCCGCGCAGCGATGGCCGGGCGCTGGGGGTATAGCGCGCGGCGCTTTCCTGGTGACGCTGCGCTGTACCGGTGCGTCATCCAAGAAAAAGCCCTCGGCCAGGGAGGACGAGGGCCACAAGTGGTAGCGGGCGAGTCGCAGTACGCCCGCATGCCATGATGGTGCCGCTACGCGATCCGGGCATCCCCAATTCTGGGGATGTTGCTTTCCACTGCGCGCTGATAGCACCACCATCAATGGAGCAAAGGGGTGTGCAATTCCCTGAAATCGAACGCGTCCGATTTGTCATTGATGCCATGAATCGTCAGCACGGCATCGTGGGTCATCGCCAGCTGCAGGCCTGCGGCAATCGCGGCATCGCGGGACGGGTAGACCGGTCCCGGGTTATCGGGGTCGTATTCCAGGGCCCACTGCGCGTCTCGCGTGAGGATGATCTCGATGGACTTGATTGGCATCGCCAACTCCGTTTCTTGTGGACGATGTGTGGTCGCGCGGGCGTGGAGAAAGGGCCTGGCAACGGGGGAGCCGGTGCCAGGCCAGTCCGCCTGTGGAGCACTGTGATGCTGACGCCGTGCGTGGCCCGGCCTGCAGCAATTCCAGCGTAGGCCAGCGCTGGGGACATGACTGCAAACAACTGCAAACGCGGCGTCCTGGGAAATAGATAGCGGGGGATCCGGCGGCCAAAGAAAAAACCCGCGAAGCCTTTGGCTATCGCGGGTTTCTAGACCTGCTGGTACTGCATCGGACTGAATACTGGTGGAGCCGGCGGGAATCGAACCCGCGTCCGTAAGCCCTCCACAGAGAGTTCTACATACTTAGTTCTGTCATTTGATTTAACCGGCGCATCGCGGACGAACACGCTCTACGACGGCGAGTCACTAAATTTTCGTCCCCGGCTTCGTGACCCTTCCGGAGCTTATCTGACGTAAATGACCTCGCGTGGTCTTGCGACCCTAGCCCGTCAGCGAGCCAGTGCGAGGACGGCCGCAATTAAGCGGCCAGTGCGTAACGTTCGTCGTTAGCAGTTATTGCATTCCCATTGATTAACGAGGTGACGGGTCCTCGGTATGCCCTCCACTGCTTTGTAACCCACGTCGAAACCAGGTCGGCCCCAGTGAGGAAGATGGATTGTACCCGGTTGGACGCAAGCTGTCGCGGGGAGTTCCTGGCGCGGCCAGGACACCCCTGCGACACAATCAGGCGACCGCGGCGGGCACCAGCAGCGGGATCAGCTCGGCCGGGTGGCGGATCAGGTGGTCGGCGCCCCAGGTCTCGGGCGGCTCGGCGTCACCGCAATAGCCATAGGCGGCGGTGACGGTGATCATGCCGGCGGCCTTGCCGGCCTGGATGTCGCGCAGGTCATCGCCCACGTAGACGCACTGGCGCGGGTCGACGCCGGCGCTTGCCGCGGCATGCAGCAGCGGGGCGGGGTGCGGCTTGGCGTGGGGCGTGGTGTCGCCGCTGACCACGGCGCTGGCGCGCGGGGCCAGGCCGATCGCGGCGACCAGCGGAACGGTGAAGCGTGCGATCTTGTTGGTGACGATCCCCCACGGGATGCCCGCTGCCTCGAGCGCGGCCAGCACTTGCGGCATGCCGTCGAACAGGCGCGTGTGGACCGCGATGTCGGCCTCGTAGTAGTCGAGGAAGACGTCGCGCAGGGCCGGGAACTCAGCATCCTCCGGGCGCAGCCCGAAGGCTGCACCCAATAGTCCGCGCGCGCCGTGCGAGGCGACGGGACGCAGTTTCTCATAGGCCACCGGCGGATGGCCGCGTTCGATGACCAGCCGGTTGGCGGCAGCCGCCAGGTCCGGCGCGGTGTCCGCCAGCGTGCCGTCCAGGTCGAAGAAGACCCCAGCGATGCCGGCCGTCATGCTGCCACCCGGCAGAACGCCATCATGTAGTTCACATCGGTGTCGCGGCCCAGCGCATACACCTGCGACAGCGGGTTGTAGGTCATGCCGCGCATTTCCACCAGGTCCAGCCTAGCTTGGCGGGCAAAGCGCGCGAGCTCAGACGGGGTGATGAACTTGTCGTAGTCGTGCGTGCCGCGCGGCAGCATGTTGAGCACATATTCCGCGCCGACGATGGCCAGCAGGTAGGCCTTCAGGTTGCGGTTGATGGTCGAGAAGAACACATAGCCGCCGGGCTTCACCAGCGTCGCACAGGCTTGCACGATCGATGCCGGATCGGGCACATGTTCCAGCATCTCCATGCAAGTCACCACATCCACGCTGGCCGGTTCACGCGCGGCCAGCGCTTCTGCGGCGATCTCCTCATAGGTGACGGCAACGCCGGACTCCAGGCTGTGCAGGTCTGCCACCTTCAGTGCCTTAGTCGAGAGATCGATACCGCGTACCGTGGCGCCCAGGCGCGCCATGCTTTCGGACAGGATGCCGCCGCCGCAACCCACGTCGACCACGCGCTTGCCGGCCAGGCCGGCGATGCCGTCGATCCAGCCCAGGCGCAGCGGGTTCAGCTCATGCAGCGGCTTGAACTCGCTTTCCGGGTCCCACCAGCGGTGGGCCAGTTCGCTGAACTTGTCGATTTCCTTCGGATCGGCATTGCGGCGCGGCTGGTCCTGATTGGCGGCGTCGGCTGCGGAAAGGGTTTGCGATTGCAACGTCATCGTATGCGGGGCCGGCGGCACTAGCCGCGCCGGCGGTGTGAAGGGAAGAGAGGACAGTCCGGGCAACTGTACCAAAAAAAAAGCCCAGCTTGCGCTGGGCTTTCTTCATCGGAAGGGATCCGATTAACGTGCGCTGCGGGTGCCGACCACTTCGACTTCCACGCGGCGGTTCGGCTGCTGGCAGGCGATCTGGGACTTGCGGTTGCCCTTGCACGACTTCGGATCGACCTTCAGCTGGCGCTTGCCCTTGCCTTCGGTGTAGACACGGTTGGCTTCGACGCCCTTGCTCACCAGGTAAGCCTTGACCGATTCAGCACGGCGGATCGACAGGCGATCGTTGTACTTGTCCGAACCGAACGAGTCGGTGTGGCCAACGGCGATGATGACTTCCAGGGTGATGCCTTGCAGCTTCGAGACCAGGTCGTCCAGCTTGGCCTTGCCTTCCGGCTTCAGGACAGCCTTGTCGAAGTCGAACAGGGTGTCAGCAGCGAAAGTGACCTTCTCGCTCGAGACGACCGGCGGGGCCACCGGGGCCGGTGCCGGTGCCGCTACGGCCGGGGCCAGGGCGCCGTCGCACAGCGCGTTGGCCGTGGCCGGGGTCCAGGAGCTGTCGCGCCAGCAGAGCTCGTTCGTGCCATTCTTCCACACGTACTCGCTCGTACCGTTGCCCCAGTTGTCGTTCACTGCCTTCTTTTCATAAGGGACGGACTGAGCTTGAGCGGATGCAGCCATTACTGCGGTAGCTGCAACGAGCGCGAGCTTGGCAAATTTTTTCATATTTCTCCTCTCAGGATGAGATCACCGCAGGGTTACTGCGAGCAAATGGACGAAAACAAGTCATACATTCTTCGGAGTATAACATTCTCGATGTGGTGGATGCTCCACTTCGAACAATGTCTGGCTCTTCGCTGGGGAATTGTGCCACAAGGGTCGTTTCCTAAGAAGTAAATATATTCGATTCGCCGCATGGGTTTTGGGCCTGTGGTGTTTGTGCAACACGGGTCTTGTGTCGCCCGCAAAGCCTTGTGGCATCAGGGATTCCAGGTTTCAGTCAGGGCCTCGGGAGGTGCGCGTAAGGGCTGTCCGGAGAGCGGGAGGCGGGGGGTGGCGGCATGTTAGAATGGCACGTTGCCCAGCCGTCAGGCGCCCACTGTGCCGCGCGCTAAAGGGCCTGTCATTCGCTTAAACCTGCCGCATAAACCACGCCGCAATGGATCCATTCGCAAAAGAAACCCTTCCGGTCTCCCTCGAAGAGGAAATGCGCCGCTCCTATCTTGATTACGCCATGAGCGTGATCGTGGGTCGGGCGCTTCCTGATGTGCGGGACGGCCTGAAACCGGTGCACCGGCGCGTGCTGTTTGCGATGCACGAGCTCAACAACGACTGGAACCGGGCCTACAAGAAGTCGGCCCGTATCGTCGGCGATGTGATCGGTAAGTATCACCCGCACGGCGATACCGCAGTCTACGACACCATCGTCCGCATGGCGCAGAATTTCTCGCTGCGCTACATGCTGGTCGACGGCCAGGGCAATTTCGGTTCGGTCGACGGCGATAACGCCGCGGCCATGCGTTATACCGAAATCCGCCTGGCGAAAATCGCCCACGAGATGCTGTTCGACATCGACAAGGAAACCGTCGATTTCGACAGCAACTACGACGGCTCTGAAAAAGAGCCTTCAATTCTGCCGGCGCGTATTCCCAATCTGCTAATCAACGGTTCGTCCGGTATTGCGGTGGGCATGGCCACCAATATCCCGCCGCATAACCTGAATGAAATCGTTGACGGCTGCCTGCACCTGTTGCGCAACCCGCAGGCCACGGTGGATGAACTGATTGAATTGATTCCCGCGCCGGATTTTCCGACCGCCGGGATTATCTATGGTATCCAGGGCGTTCGCGAAGGCTACCGCACCGGCCGCGGCCGCGTGGTGATGCGGGCCAAGACGCACTTCGAGGACATCGACCGCGGCCAGCGCCAGGCCATCATCGTCGACGAGCTGCCCTACCAGGTCAACAAGCGCACCCTGCTTGAGCGCATTGCCGAACTGGTCACTGAAAAGAAGGTCGAGGGCATCTCCGACATCCGCGACGAGTCGGACAAGTCCGGCATGCGCGTGGTGATCGAACTCAAGCGCAACGAGGTGCCTGAGGTTGTCCTCAACAACCTGTATAAGAACACCCAGCTGCAGGACACCTTCGGCATGAACATGGTGGCGCTGGTCGATCGTCAGCCGCGCCTGCTGAACCTGCGCCAGATGCTGGAGTACTTCCTGGCGCACCGGCGCGAAGTCGTCACCCGCCGCACGGTGTTCGAGCTGCGCAAGGCGCGCGAGCGCGGCCATGTGCTGGAAGGCCTGGCCGTGGCGCTGGCGAACATCGACGAATTCATCGCCATCATCAAAGCCGCACCGACTCCGCCGATCGCCAAGCAGGAACTGATGGCGAAGGCATGGGATTCGGCCCTGGTCCGCGACATGCTTGCACGCGCCGAAGGCGAGACGCCGGGCGGGCGCGCCTCCTATCGTCCGGACGGGCTGCCGCCCGTGTTCGGCATGCAGGCGGATGGCCTGTACCGGCTGTCCGATGGCCAGGCGCAGGAAATCCTGCAAATGCGCCTGCAACGCCTCACCGGGCTGGAACAGGACAAGATCGTCCAGGAATATCGCGACATCATGGCGGTAATTGCCGACCTGCTGGATATCCTGGCGCGGCCGGAGCGTATTACTACCATCATCGTCGACGAACTCACCGCGATCCGCGCCGAATTTGGCGATGAACGCCGTTCGCAGATCGAGCTGAACGCGACCGAGCTGGATACCGAAGACCTGATCACCCCGCAGGATATGGTGGTCACGCTGTCGCACAGCGGCTATATGAAGAGCCAGCCGATCTCCGAGTACCGCGCGCAAAAGCGTGGCGGGCGCGGCAAGCAGGCGGCAGCGACCAAGGAAGACGACTGGATCGACACGCTGTTCGTGGCCAATACCCACGACTACATCCTGTGCTTCTCCAACCGCGGCCGGCTCTACTGGCTGAAGGTGTACGAGGTGCCGCAGGGTTCGCGCAACTCGCGCGGGCGCCCGATCGTCAACATGTTCCCGCTGTCCGAAGGCGAGAAGATCAATGTGATCCTGCCGGTCAAGCAGTTTGACGCCGAGCACTTCATCTTCATGGCCACAGCCCGCGGCACGGTCAAGAAGACCGCGCTGACCGAGTTCTCCAATCCGCGCAAGGCCGGCATCATCGCGGTCGACCTGGACGAGGGCGACTACCTGATCGGCGCGGCCGTGACCGATGGCCAGCACGATGTGATGCTGTTCTCCGACGCCGGCAAGGCGGTGCGCTTCGACGAGAACGACGTGCGTCCGATGGGCCGCCAGGCGCGCGGCGTGCGCGGCATGAACCTTGAAGACGGCCAGACCGTGATCGCCATGCTGGTGGCGCCGGCCGAGACCGCCGAAGAGGCTGAGGCGGGCGTGCGCGGCAGCGTGCTGACCGCGACCGAGAACGGCTATGGCAAGCGTACCCCCATTGCTGAGTACACTCGACACGGCCGCGGCACCAAGGGCATGATTGCGATCCAGACGAGCGAGCGCAATGGCCGTGTGGTGGCGGCAGCACTGGTTTCGCCCGAGGACGAGATCATGCTGATCACCACCGGTGGCGTGCTGATCCGTACCCGCGTGGCCGAAATCCGCGAAATGGGCCGCGCCACGCAGGGTGTCACGCTGATCAACGTTGACGAAGGCACCAAGTTGTCCGGGCTGCAGCGCATCGTCGAAAGCGATGCCGACAACGGCGCAGGTGGCGAAGAGGCTGAAGACGCCGACGGCGCAGAAGGTGCTGCCGGGGCCGACGCGGACGCTAATCCGTAAGATAAATCGTAAATTGTTGCAACAATAGGACGCCAGCCGGAACTCGCCTCGCGGCTGTCCGGACTAAAACGGACGTATTTACCAGGGAGTCACAATGCTCAAAACCTATCGACGTATCGCTGTTCTGGCTGCTTTCGTTCCGACCTTCATGATGGCGCAGCATGCACACGCGCAGGATGCGGAAAAGACAGCAGCCATCAAGGAACTGCTTTCCGTCATGCAGGCGGACCAGGCCGTCAAGGGCCAGGCCGAAAACTGGCAGCAAGGCGCCAAGCAGGAAGCTCCGCTGGTGCTGGAACAAGTGCTGGTCGAGAACAAGACCCTGAACGACAAGCAGAAGCAGGCCGCTGTCGAAAAGCTGAAGAAGAACGGCGCGGTCCAGCGCATGGTTGACGGCGCCGGTTCGGCGTTCAGCACCGATGGCTTCCGCAAGGACGCGATCCAGGCGCACTACGATGCCTTTGGTAAGTACTACTCGACGGCGGAACTCAAGGACCTGACCACCTTCCTGAAGTCGCCGACCGGCCAGAAGTTCATGGCCAACCAGGGCAAAGCGACCCAGGAGATCTGGGGCTCGATGATGCAGAAGTACGGCCCGCAGGTCGGCAAGTCGATGCGCGACGCCGCCGAGAAGGAAATCACCGCCGCTTCGAAGTGATGCTGGCGTGATCCGCGACTGACTCAGACCGCCGCCCACCTGCAGCCTTGCAGGCCGGTGCGGCACCGGGGCCGGGCCCCGGGTGCCCAACGGGGCGCGGGTTTTGAGGGATAATGGCTGCTTGGGTAACACCGGCAGCCATTTTTCCATTCTCCGTCTCATGAACGATCCCCAGAATCCCGCTCTTGCCGGCATGATGCAGCGTGCATTGGCCGAACGCGTCTACAACTTCTCGCCCGGCCCGGCTGTGCTGCCTGCCGAAGTGCTGCAACAGGCTGCGGAGGAGATGCTGTCCTGGCGCGGGACCGGGGTCTCGGTGATGGAGATGAGCCACCGCAGCCGCGAGTTCGAGGGCATTCAGGCCGAAGCGATCGCGGACCTGCGCGAACTGCTGCATATTCCCTCCAACTTCCATGTGCTGTTCCTGCAGGGCGGCGCCATTGGCGAGAACGGCATCGTGCCGCTGAACCTGATGCGCCTGCGCAGCGCCGACGCGCCCAAGGCTGACTTCGTCGTCACCGGCACCTGGTCGGTCAAGACCGAGCAGGAAGCCCGCCGCTATGGCGCGGTCAATATCGCGGCCACCAGCGAGGCGCAGAAATTCCACCGCATCCCCGACGTCGCGGACTGGAAGCTGTCGGACGATGCCGGCTACGTGCACCTGTGCACCAACGAGACCATCGTCGGCGTGGAGTTCCAGAACATTCCCGATATCGGCCAGGTCAAGGGCGACCGCATCGTGGTGGCGGACGCTTCCAGCCATATCCTGTCGCGCCCGATCGACTGGTCGCGCGTGCAGGTGGTCTACGGCGGCGCGCAGAAGAATATCGGCCCGGCCGGCGTCACCATCGTGATCGTGCGCGATGACCTGATCGGCCATGCCCACCCGCTGTGCCCGTCGGCATTCAACTGGCGCCTGGTGGCCGAGCACAACTCGATGTACAACACGCCGCCGACCTATGCGATCTATATCGCCGGCCTGGTCTTCAAATGGCTCAAGCGCCAGGGCGGCGTGCCCGCGATCGAGCAGCGCAATATCGCCAAGGCGTCGGCGCTGTACAACTACCTGGACCAGAGCGATTTCTATCGCAACGAGATCCATCCGAGCTGCCGCTCGCGCATGAACGTGCCGTTCTTCCTGGGCGACGAATCGCGCAATGAGGCCTTCCTGCAGCAGGCGCGGGCCAACGGCCTGGTGCAGCTCAAGGGACACAAGACTGTGGGCGGCATGCGCGCCAGCATCTATAACGCGATGTCGCTGGAAGGCGTGATGGCGCTGGTCGATTTCATGCGCGAGTTCGAGCGTACGTCCGCCTGACGCGCATTCCTGCTGGCTGCCCGCGCACGTCAGGCACAGTGCGCCGGCAGGCAGCGGTCAGTTTTTCTCCGGCCGCCGCGCCCCGGCGGCCCACCGGATTCATACAAAATGACAAGCCAAGACCGCACCCCCGCGCGCGAGGAGACGCCGCCGAATGAGCAGCAGAACGACAGCCACCTGAGCGAAGCCGAGCGCAAGCTGTCGGTCGAGCTGAGCCCGCTGCGCGAGCAGATCGACACCGTTGACCGCGAACTGCTGGCGATGCTGAACCGCCGCGCCAAACTGGCGCTCGAGGTCGGCGAGGTAAAGAAGAAGTACGGCGCGCCGGTGTTCCGCCCGGAGCGTGAGCTGCAGGTGATCCGCAAGGTGCAGGGCGCCAACCCCGGCCCGCTGCTGGGAGAAAGCGTGGCGGCGATCTGGCGCGAGGTGATGTCCGCCTGCCGCGGGCTGGAAAAGCCGCTGGAAGTGGCTTTCCTCGGCCCGGCCGGCACGTTCTCCGAGCAGGCGCTGTATGCGCACTTCGGCCATGAGGTGTCGGGCGTGCCTTGCCCGAGCATCGACGAGGTGTTCCGTGCCGTCGAGGCCGGCACGGTCGAGTACGGCGTGGTGCCGGTCGAGAATTCCACCGAGGGCGCGGTGTCGCGCACGCTCGACCTGTTCCTGCAGACTTCGCTGAAGATCAGCGGCGAGATTGCGCTCAAGGTGCATCACAACCTGATGGCATCCACGCCCGACATGCAGGGCGTAACAGTGGTGCGCGCGCATGCGCAGGCACTGGCGCAGTGCCAGCACTGGCTGACCGCCAACTACCCGCACCTGGAGCGTCAGGCGGTATCGAGCAATGCCGAGGCCGCGCGCATGGCCAGCGAAGACCCGACCGTGGCTGCGATTGCCGGCGAGTCCGCCGCCAACCGCTATCACCTGCATATCGTGCGCACGCATATCCAGGACGATCCGCACAACCGCACGCGCTTTGCCGTGATCGGCCGCTATGAGACCGAGCCGTCGGGCAGCGACCAGACCTCGATGATCCTGTCGGTGCCCAACAAGGCTGGCGCGGTGTACCAGTTGCTGGCGCCGCTGGCGGAGAACGGCGTGTCGATGTGCCGCTTCGAGTCGCGCCCGGCGCGCAGCGGCGCGTGGGAGTACTACTTCTACGTCGACGTGGAAGGGCACCAGCATGAGCCGGCAGTGGCGCGCGCCATCGAAGAGCTGCGCCGCAATGCGGCCTACCTGAAGGTGCTGGGCTCGTATCCGTCGAGCAAGTAAGGCAGCCAGGCAAGAACAAGGAGACGAGATGGCAGAGCAGGGTAAGCAAGGCGGCACGGTGTTCGGACCCGGCTATGTGCGGGCGATTTCGCCTTACGTGGCCGGGAAGCCGATTTCGGAAGTCGCGCGCGAGTTCGGCCTGGACGAGGCCGGCATCGTCAAGCTCGCCTCCAATGAGAATCCGCTCGGCATGCCCGAGTCGGCCCGACGCGCGGTGGCCGATGCGGTGGCTGAACTCGGCCGCTACCCGGATTCCAACGGCTTTGCGCTGAAGGGCGCGCTGTCGGCGCGCCTCGGCGTGCCCGCCGACTGGCTGACGCTGGGCAACGGCAGCAACGACATCCTGGAGCTGGCCGCGCATGCGCTGGTGGAGCCGGGCCAGTCGATCGTCTATGCCGAGTACTCGTTCGCGGTCTACGCGCTGGCCACGCAGGAGATCGGCGCACGCGCCATCGAAGTGCCCGCGCGCGACTACGGCCATGACCTCGAGGCGATGGCCGCGGCGATCGCGCCGGATACGCGCCTGGTCTTTATCGCCAACCCGAACAACCCGACCGGCACGTTCGTGCCGGCCGCGCAGATCGAAGCCTTCCTGCAGCGGGTGCCGGCCAGCGTGGTGGTGGTGCTGGACGAGGCGTACAACGAATACCTGGATGCGGACCAGCAATACGATTCGCTTGCCTGGGTGCGCCGCTACCCGAACCTCATGGTGTCGCGCACGTTCTCCAAGGCCTATGGCCTGGCGGGCCTGCGCATCGGCTACGCGGTGGCGCAGCCGGAGCTGTCGGACCTGCTGAACCGCATCCGCCAGCCGTTCAACGTCAACAGCGTGGCGCAGGCCGCGGCCATCGCCGCGCTGGGCGATGCCGACTTCCTGCGCCGCAGCGCCGAGCTGAACCGTGCCGGCAAGCGCCAGCTGACTGATGCCTTCAACCGGCTCGGGCTGGAATATGTGCCGTCGTCCGGCAACTTCGTGATGGTGCGCGTGGGCGATGACGACGGCGCCGGCGCGCGCGTCAACCTGGCGTTGCTGAAGCAGGGTGTGATCGTGCGGCCGGTGGGCAACTACAACCTGCCGCGCTGGCTGCGCGTGACCATTGGCCTGGCCGAGGAGAACGCGGCCTTCATCGCGGCGCTGGAGCGGGCGCTGGCGTGAGCGCGGCTACAATCGCGGCGTTTTGCAGCGTGTAGCGGCGGGCTGCTTGCCTGCCGCTTTGCCAATCATCGATTTACCTCGGCCTGGTCCGAGCCACTGCCCCTAGCGGCCTGAGATTGTGAGTGCATTGCATTTTTCCCGTGTTGTCATTGTCGGTGTCGGCCTGATCGGCGGCTCGCTCGCGTTGGCGCTCAAGCGCGCCGGCGTGGTGGGCACGGTGGTCGGGGTGGGGCGCTCGCCGGCCTCGCTGCAGAAGGCGCTGGATCTTGGGGTGATCGACGAGGCCGCGACGCTGGCGGATGCCGCGCGCGGCGCCAGCGTGATCGTGCTGTGCGCGCCGGTGGCGCAGAACTTTGCGCTGCTGCACGCGCTGGAGCCGCATCTGCAGCCAGGCACCATCGTCACCGATGCCGGCAGCACCAAGTCGGACGTGATCATGGCGGCCAAGACGGCGCTGGGCGACAAGGTCGCGCAGTTCGTGCCGGCACACCCGATCGCCGGACGCGAGCTCAACGGCGTGGAGGCGGCGCTGCCGGACCTGTACGTTGGCAAGAAGGCCGTGCTGTGCCCGCTGCAGGAAAATTCGCGCGCAGATGTCGCCGCGGTGCGCGCCATGTGGGAAAGCGCCGGCGCAGAATGCCACGTGATGTCGGCGGTGCAGCACGACGCGGTGTTCGCCGCGGTCAGCCACCTGCCGCACGTGCTGTCGTACGCGCTGGTGGCGCAGGTCGCCAATGCGGAAGATGCGGCGCTGAAGCTGGGCTTCGCCGGCGGCGGCTTCCGCGATTTCACGCGCATCGCGGCCTCGTCGCCGGAGATGTGGCGCGATATCTGCGTGGCCAACCGCGACGCGCTGCTGCGTGAGCTGAATACCTACCAGTCGGTGCTGGCGCACCTGAAGGCGCAGATCGAGAAGGGCGACGGCGACGCGCTCGAACGCATCTTCGCGCGCGCCAGCAAGACCCGGCTGGCCTGGGGCGCAGAGCGTGCCGCGGGCAACCATACCGAACCCTGAACCAATCGCCTGACCGCGGCGCCCCGGCGCCCACGAGAACCATGGAACACCTGACGCTAGGCCCCCTGACCCGCGCCAACGGCACCGTCCGGCTGCCGGGCTCGAAGAGCATCTCCAACCGCGTGCTGCTGCTGGCCGCACTGGCCACGGGCGAAACCCGCGTGCGCGACCTGCTCGATTCCGACGACACCCGTGTGATGCTGCAAGCGTTGCGCACACTCGGCGTGGCGTGGCGGCAGGAAGGCGACGACTACATCGTCACCGGCGCCGGCGGCAATTTCCCGAACAAGTCGGCCGAGCTCTTCATGGGCAATGCTGGCACCGCGATCCGCCCGCTGACTGCCGCGCTCGCGCTGCAGGGCGGAAGCTACAAGCTGTCGGGCGTGCCGCGCATGCACGAGCGGCCGATCGGCGACCTGGTCGACGGCCTGCGCCAAGTGGGCGCCGTGATCGACTACCTGGGCAATGAAGGCTTTCCGCCGCTGCATATCCAGCCGGCCGGCATTCGCATCGATGCGCCGATCCGCGTGCGCGGCGATGTGTCGAGCCAGTTCCTGACCGCGCTGCTGATGAGCCTGCCGATGGCGCAATCCGACAGCGGCCGCATCGAGATCGAGGTGGTGGGCGAGCTGATCTCCAAGCCGTATATAGAGATCACGCTGAATCTGCTGGCGCGCTTCGGCATCCAGGTCGAGCGCCAGGGCTGGGAACGCTTCGTGCTGCCGGCAGGCGCGGCTTACCGCTCGCCGGGCGAGATCTTCGTCGAGGGCGATGCGTCGTCCGCTTCCTATTTCCTGGCGGCCGGCGCAATCGGCGGCGGCCCGGTCCGGGTGGAAGGCGTGGGCATGGCCAGCATCCAGGGCGATGTGCGCTTCGCCGAGGCGCTCAACCGCATGGGCGCCAATGTGATGGCCGGCGACAACTGGATCGAAGTGCGCGGCACGGAACGCGACGACGGGTGCCTGCACGGCATCGAACTGGACTGCAACCATATCCCCGATGCGGCGATGACGCTGGCGGTGGCGGCGCTGTTTGCCGAAGGCACGACCACGCTGACCAATATCGCCAGCTGGCGCGTCAAGGAGACGGACCGTATCGCGGCGATGGCGACGGAACTGCGCAAGCTCGGCGCAGTCGTGGAAGAAGGGGCGGACTACCTGCGTGTGACGCCGCCGCAGCCCTGGCAGACTCCGGCCGAAGGCATTGGCACCTATGATGACCATCGCATGGCGATGTGCTTCTCGCTGGCGGCCTTCGGGCCGCTGCCGGTGCGGATCAATGATCCGGGCTGTGTGGCGAAGACGTTCCCGGATTACTTCAGCGTGTTTGCGGGCGTGACCGGCTAAGCGCTGGCCAGGTTGGCGTGGTCGCGGGCAGCCCCGGCCTGGCGGCGCTCGCGCTTCTCCCAGTAGCGGTCGAAGAAGTAGTGGGCCACGGTATTGACGGCCGGTTCGATGAAGGTGATGGCGCCGCTGATGGCGAGGCTGCCGGTCAGCGCATACGTCACGCTGAACGCGATGCCAAGGTGCATGATGCCGAACGTCAGGGTTTTTGCCATGGTAGATTGCCTCGCGACTGGACGGAAAGGGCACCGTGCCGCGGCTGCGGCGAAGTGCCATGAATCAAATGATAATGATTCTCAATTGAATTCACAATCAATCGTTTCTCTTGGTTTTATAAATAATGACTATCGTCAACGTCATCGCCATTGACGGGCCGACTGCCTCGGGCAAGGGCACTGTCGCGCACAAGGTTGCGGATGCCGTGGGCTTTCACCTGCTCGACAGCGGTGCCCTGTACCGGCTCGTGGCGCTGGCCAGCGACCGCGCCGGGATTGACCTGGCGGACGTGGACGCCCTTGCAAAGATCGCTTCCCGCCTCGATGTGAAGTTCGGCCCTGACCGCGTCTGGCTGCAAGGCGAGGAAGTCAGCCTGGCAATCCGCGCCGAGGCGATCGGCAACCGGGCCTCGGCCATTGCCGTGCACCAGCCGGTGCGCGACGCGCTGACCCAGCTGCAGCGCAGCTTCCGCAAGCTGCCGGGGCTGGTGGCCGACGGCCGCGACATGGGCACCGTGATCTTCCCGGATGCGCCGCTCAAGGTGTTCCTGACCGCAAGTGTTGAGGCGCGCGCTCGCAGGCGCTATAAACAATTGATTGATAAGGGAATTTCTGCTAATATTGAAGACCTTTTGCGTGACCTTGAAGCGCGCGATGTACGGGATCGCACCCGCACCGCCGCGCCGCTTCGTCCCGCCGAGGATGCAAAGCTGCTGGATACCTCCGATATGACGGTGGACCAGGCAGTGGCGCAGGTGCTGGAGTGGTTTGCCGCTGTGCGGCCCGGTGCATGAGATGCATGCGGGCGCATCAGTAGAAGCGGCGTACCCCGACGGCACCAGATGGCGCCAGCCCGGGCAAGACTTGTGGCTGGCTTGTGTCAAACCTGACCCCGCTGCCCTGGCAGACTGAGCGCGATAGTCGCGCCGGCCAGCGTATTGCGGATTTCACCTTACGTTTATGTCCGACCTGCAAACTAACGAATCCTTTGCCGCACTGTTCGAGGAATCCGTCGCCCGCTCCAATATGAAGGCTGGCGAAGTGATCTCCGCTGAAGTCGTGCGCATCGACCACAATTTCGTGGTCGTCAATGCCGGCCTCAAGTCCGAGGCATTCGTGCCGGTGGAGGAGTTCCTGAACGACCAGGGCGAACTCGAAGTGCAGGCCGGCGACTACGTCTCCGTGGCCATCGATGCGCTCGAGAACGGCTATGGCGACACCATCCTCTCCCGCGACAAGGCCAAGCGCCTGGCATCGTGGCTGAACCTCGAGAAGGCGCTGGAAGACGGCGAAATCATCTCGGGTACCGTGACCGGCAAGGTCAAGGGCGGCCTGACGGTGATGGTCAACGGCATCCGTGCGTTCCTGCCGGGTTCGCTGGTTGACGTGCGCCCGATCAAGGACACCACCCCGTACGAAGGCAAGACCCTGGAATTCAAGGTCATCAAGCTGGATCGCAAACGCAACAACGTGGTGCTGTCGCGCCGCGCCGTGGTCGAAGCGACCCTGGGCGAAGAGCGCCAGAAGCTGATGGAAACCCTGAAGGAAGGCGCCATCGTCAACGGTATCGTCAAGAACATCACCGACTACGGCGCGTTCGTGGACCTGGGTGGCATTGACGGCCTGCTGCACATCACCGACCTGGCCTGGCGCCGTGTCCGCCACCCGAGCGAAGTGCTGTCGGTTGGCCAGGAAATCACCGCCAAGATCCTCAAGTTCGACCAGGAAAAGAACCGCGTCTCGCTGGGCGTGAAGCAGCTGGGCGAAGATCCGTGGGTCGGCATCTCGCGCCGCTACCCGCAAGGCACCCGCCTGTTCGGCAAGGTGACCAACCTGACCGACTACGGCGCGTTCGTCGAGATCGAAGCCGGCATCGAAGGCCTGGTGCACGTGTCGGAAATGGACTGGACCAACAAGAACGTTGCGCCGTCCAAGGTTGTCCAGCTGGGCGACGAAGTCGAAGTCATGGTGCTGGATATCGACGAAGACAAGCGTCGTATCAGCCTGGGCATGAAGCAGTGCAAGGCCAATCCGTGGGACGATTTCTCGCGTAACCACAAGAAGGGCGACAAGCTGGCCGGCCAGATCAAGTCGATCACCGACTTCGGCGTGTTCATCGGCCTGCCGGGCGGCATCGACGGCTTGGTGCACCTGTCCGACCTGTCGTGGCAAGAGACTGGCGAAGAAGCCGTGCGCAAGTACAAGAAGGGCGACGAAGTCGAAGCCGTGGTCCTGGGCATCGACGTCGACAAGGAACGCATCTCGCTGGGCATCAAGCAGCTGTCGGGCGATCCGTTCAACAACTTCATCTCGGCCAACGACAAGGGTTCGCTGGTTCAGGGCACCATCAAGGCCGTTGACGCCAAGGGCGCCGTGGTCCAGCTGGCTGACGATGTGGAAGGCTACCTGCGTGCATCGGAAATCTCCGCTGACCGCGTGGAAGACGCCCGCAACGTGCTGAAGGAAGGCGAGCAGATCACCGCCCTGGTGGTGAACGTCGACCGCAAGTCGCGCAATATCAACCTGTCGATCAAGGCCAAGGACAGCGCAGAGCAGCAAGAAGCGATGCAAAAGTTCCAGGCTGACACCGGCACGGCTGGCACGACCAACCTCGGCGCCCTGCTGAAGGCCAAGCTCGGCCAGGACAACCAGTAATCGCAGGCCCCCGCGCTTGCGCGTATGCCCATGACCAAGTCGGAGCTCGTCGAAAAACTGGCTGCCCGCTTCCCCCAGCTGTTGCTGCGGGACGCGGACATCTCGGTCAAAACGATACTCGACGCGATGTCCGAGGCGCTGGCCGACGGCCATCGCATCGAGATCCGCGGATTCGGCAGTTTTGGTCTGAACAAGCGTCCGCCTCGCGTGGGGCGCAATCCCAAGTCCGGCGAGCGTGTGCTGGTGCCCGAGAAACGGGTGCCGCACTTTAAGGCGGGCAAGGAATTGCGCGAACGGGTTGACCGTAGCCAGCCGGTGCCTGCGGGCGTCAATGGCAACGGCCATTCCGGCGGCGCGGTGCAAGCCGCGCCGGGCAAGGCTGGCCAGGGTGCCGCTCCCGTCACACCGGCGGGATTGCATGAGAGCGGGCTGAATTTTGTCCGCTCCTGATTGCCCGGGCTTTGCCTGCTGCTGTGTTGTTGGTAAGAAAGCGCCCCGTTGGGGCGCTTTTTTTCGTTTGATGCTTCTGAGATGACGCCATGCCAGGTGCTGCATCGTGCGCAAGTCGATGCCAGGGGTCGATCGCCGCAGCGGGTTCGCACCCCGTTACCGCCACGTTACCGAATCCGGGAAGTGATTCCGTTACAATGCCGGGGTCCTTGCCGGGCCTTGCGCCAGTACGCCTCGCCTGTCGCTTGCCCCGTCCCAATGTCACGCTGACTCGCTGCCTACCTGCATGAAACTGTTCGCCTGGATCGTCCGTATCGTCGTATTCGTGCTGCTGTTCGTGCTGGCGCTGCGCAATACCGCCGAAGCCTCGCTGCAGCTGTTCTTCAATGCCGTCTGGCATGCGCCGCTGATCCTGATCCTGTTCGCCGCCTTCGTGCTGGGCGCGGTGGCGGCACTGGCATCGGTCGCGCCCGGGCTGATGCGCCAGCGCATGGAGGTGGCGAAACTGCGCCGCGTGGCCGCGGAGGCGCAGGCACCGGCGTCCGCCGCAGCAGCGTCGTCGGCGGCCGCATCCGCGCCGCGTGACGGCAAGCCTGTTCCCTATAACGTAGTCGGCCCGAAAGTCTGATCCATGATGTTTGAAACCTGGTGGCTGCTGGCGCTGCCACTTGTCTTTGGCCTTGGCTGGATGGCGGCGCGCTTCGACGTGCGCCAGCTCATCAGCGAACAGGGCGCCTTGCCGCGCTCGTACTTCAAGGGCCTCAATTTCCTGCTCAACGAGCAACCCGACCAGGCCATCGATGCCTTTATCGAGGTGGCCCGGCTGGACCCGGAAACCACCGAGCTGCACTTTGCGCTGGGCGCGCTGTTCCGCCGCCGCGGCGAAACCGAGCGCGCCATCCGCGTGCATCAGAACCTGGCGACCCGCCCCGACCTGCCCGAGCCCGAGCGCGAGCATGCCTTGTTTGAACTGGGCGAGGACTTCCTGCGCGCCGGCCTGCTGGACCGTGCCGAGGAATCGCTGCGCCGGCTGATGTCGGGCCCGTACGCGGCGTCGGCCAAGCGCGTGCTGCTTGAGCTCTATGAAGTGGAAAAGGAGTGGCAGAAGGCGATCGAGGCCGCGCGCGAGCTGCAGACGCTGGAGCAGACGAGCTACAGCCTGCAGATTGCCCAGTTCTGCTGCGAGCTGGCGCAGGACGCGCTGCAGCGCAAGCGCCCCGAAGATGCGGTGAAGTGGCTGAACCAGGCCGTTGCCGAGAATCCTGCCAACGTGCGCGCCCCGATCCTGCTGGGCGACGTGGCCGCGGCCGCGGGCGACGCCCGCGCGGCGCTTGGCCACTGGCTTGGCATCGAACGGCAGGATGCATCTTTCCTGCCGCTGGTGGCGGACCGCGTGGTCAAGGCCTACGCCAGCCTGCAGGAGGAGGGCGCCGCGCTGGAATGGCTGCGCGGCCTGCTCAAGGGCAAGCTGGCGCCTGAGGTGCTCGATACCGCCTACCAGGCAGAACTGGACGTGAACGGCCCGGAAGCCGCCGCGCGCCTGATGCGCGAGCAGCTGCGCCGCCAGCCCACGCTGCTGGCGCTGACCAAGTATTTCGAGGCGCAGGCGGCGGTGGTCGCGGCCGGCGCCCCGTCCGCGCAGCCGGCGGGTGCCGATGCCCCGGCAGAGGGCGCCGACGGCAACAACGAGCAAGCGCAGGAAACCACGGCCATCCGTGACCTGCTGCAGCTGCGCACGCGCAACCTCGCGCGCTACACCTGCCGCGAGTGCGGCTTCCGCGCCCGGCTTTTCTATTGGCAATGCCCGGGATGCAACCGTTGGGAAACCTATGCCCCGCGGCGCTCCGAGACGCTCGGCTGATCCCGGGCGGTCCTGTGCAACAGAATTGAATTAACGCTATGAAAGTCACCATCATCGGCAGCGGCTATGTCGGCCTTGTCACCGGCGCCTGCCTGGCGGAACTTGGCAATGACGTGTTCTGCCTGGACCTGGACGAGCAGAAGATCGCGCTGCTTAACGCAGGCGGCGTGCCAATCTACGAGCCGGGCCTGCTGGAGCTGATCCAGCGCAACCGTGCCGCCGGGCGGCTGACCTTTTCCACCGACGTGGCGGCCAGTGTCGAGCACGCCGACGTGCAGTTCATCGCCGTGGGCACGCCCCCGGACGAAGACGGCTCTGCCGACCTGAAGTACGTGTTGGCGGCGGCGCGCAATATCGGCCGCCATATGACCGGATTCAAGGTCGTGGTCGACAAGTCCACCGTACCGGTCGGCACCGGCGACCGCGTGGCCGCCGCGATCCGCGAGGAGCTGGTCGCGCGCAGCCTGGAAGACCTGCAGTTCTCAGTGGTGTCGAACCCCGAGTTCCTGAAAGAGGGCGCCGCGGTCGAGGACTTCATGCGCCCGGACCGCATCGTGCTGGGCTGCAACGCCGACGTCGCCGGCCGCCACGCGCAGGCCACCATGCGCCAGCTTTACGCGCCGTTCAACCGGCACCACGAGCGCACCTTCTACATGGACGTGCGCTCGGCCGAGTTCACCAAGTACGCGGCCAATTCGATGCTGGCCACGCGCATCTCGTTCATGAACGAGCTGGCCAACCTGGCCGACGAGGTTGGCGCCGATATCGAACTGGTGCGCATGGGCATCGGTTCGGACCCGCGCATCGGCTACAGCTTCCTGTATGCCGGTGCTGGCTATGGCGGTTCATGCTTTCCCAAGGACGTGCAGGCGCTAATGCGCACTGCCGCCGACCATGGCAAGCCAATGCGCGTGCTGGAGGCGGTGGAATCGGTCAACGGCGCGCAGAAGCGCGTGCTGGGCGACAAGGTCGTGCGCCGCTTCGGCGATGACCTGACCGGCCGCACCTTTGCCGTGTGGGGCCTGGCCTTCAAGCCCAACACCGACGACATGCGCGAGGCGCCGTCGCGGGTGCTGGCGCGCGAACTGGTGTCGCGCGGCGCGTCGCTGCGCATGCACGACCCGGTGTCGATGGCCGAAGCCCGGCGCGTGCTGGATGCCGACCTGGCCGACCTGCCGGGCGGCGCCGCGCGCGTGAGTTTCCATGAGAACCAGATGGATGCGCTGGACGGCGCCGACGCGCTGGTGATCGTGACCGAATGGAAGGTGTTCCGCAGCCCCGACTTCGGCCAGATCAAGCGGCGCCTGAAGACCCCGGTGATCTTCGACGGGCGCAACCTGTATGAGCCCGAGGCCATGGTCGAGAACGGCGTGGAGTACCACGCCATCGGACGCCCGACCCGGCCGGCCGTGAACGAATGAGGCGCCGGCGGGTCAACGGACTCATCAACCGATAAGCTAGCGCGACGGCTGCGGCCGTCGCGATATTGCCAAGGATCTTCATGAACAAGACCGTCATTCCGCAGGAGCAGATCCGGCAGTCCCATATCCTGGTGGTCGGCGACATGATGCTGGACCGCTACTGGTTCGGCGATGTGGAACGGATCTCGCCGGAAGCGCCGGTGCCGGTGGTGCAGGTCAAGCGCAGCGACGAGCGCCTGGGCGGCGCCGCCAACGTGGCCCGCAATGCCGCGGCATTGGGCGCACGCGTGGGCATGCTGGGCGTGGTCGGCGACGACGAGCCGGCCCGAACGCTCGAAACGTTGCTGGGCGAGAGCCACGTGCAGCCCTATCTGCACCGCGATCCCAAGCTCAACACCACCATCAAGCTGCGCGTGGTGGCGCACCAGCAGCAGTTGCTGCGCGTGGATTTCGAGAGCGCGCCGGCGCATGAAGTGCTGGCCGCGGTACAGGACCGCTTCCTGGCCCTGATCAACGACTACCAGGTGCTGGTGCTTTCCGATTACGGCAAAGGCGGCCTGACCCACGTCACGCGCATGATCGACGCCAGCCGCGCAGCCGGGCGCAAGGTGCTGATCGACCCCAAGGGAGACGACTACTCGCGCTACCGCGGCGCCACCCTGATCACCCCCAACCGGGCCGAGATGCGTGCCGTGGTCGGCGCCTGGAAGACCGAGGCCGACCTGACCATCCGCGCGCAGAACCTGCGCCGCGGGCTGCAGTTGGAGGCACTGCTGCTGACGCGCTCGGAAGAGGGCATGACGCTCTACACCGAGGCCGAAGTGCTGCACGTCTCCGCCCAGGCGCGCGAGGTCTATGATGTATCGGGTGCGGGCGATACCGTGATTGCCACGCTCGCCACCATGCTGGGTGCCGGCGTGCCGCTCAAGGAAGCCGTGCAGCTTGCCAATCGTGCCGGCGCCATCGTGGTGGGCAAGCTTGGTACCGCCGTCGTCTCCTATTCTGAATTGTTCGGCGCCGCCCCGTGAGGCGTGGCGCCCCCATCCTGATCCGACCATGACCATCATCGTCACCGGCGCCGCTGGCTTTATCGGCAGCAACCTCGTCAAGGGTCTGAACGACCGCGGCGAAACCAACGTCATCGCCGTCGATAACCTGACCCGTGCCGACAAGTTCCACAACCTGGTCGACTGCGAGATCTCCGACTACCTTGACAAGCAGGACTTCCTCGCGCGCTTAGCCCGCGGCGAGTTCGGCAAGGTGCGGGCGGTATTCCATGAAGGCGCGTGCTCCGACACCATGGAGACCGACGGCCGCTACATGATGGAGAACAACTACCGTTACACGCTGTCGCTGATGGAGAGCTGCCTGGAACAAGGCACGCAGTTCCTGTACGCGTCGTCGGCGGCCACCTACGGCGCCTCGCAGGTGTTCCGCGAAGACCGCGAGTTCGAGCGCCCGCTGAACGTGTACGGCTACTCCAAGTTCCTGTTCGACCAGATCGTGCGGCGCCGGCTGCCGTCGGCGCTGTCGCAGATCGTGGGCTTCCGCTACTTCAACGTGTACGGCCCGCGTGAAACGCACAAGGGCCGCATGGCCTCGGTTGCCTTCCACAACTTCAACCAGTTCCGCGCCGACGGCACGGTGAAGCTGTTCGGCGAGTACGGCGGCTATGCCCCCGGCATGCAGAGCCGCGACTTCGTCTCGGTCGAGGACGTGGTCAAGGTCAACCTGCACTTCTTTGACCATCCGGACAAGTCCGGCATCTTCAACCTCGGCACCGGCCGCGCGCAGCCGTTCAACGACATCGCCGCCACCGTGGTCAACACCCTGCGCGAGGCCGAAGGCAAGCCGCGCCTGTCGCTGGAAGAACTGGTGCAGGAAGGCCTGCTCGAGTACGTCAAGTTCCCCGATGCGCTGCGCGGCAAGTACCAGTGCTTTACGCAGTCGGATGTGTCGAAGCTGCGCAGCGCCGGCTACAGCGAGCCCTTCCTGTCCGTCGAGGAAGGCGTGGCGCGCTACTGCCGCTGGCTGATCGAACGCGCCGGCTGATACCGGCGCGCAACCGGCTGACACGCTTTCGTGCGGCCGGTGTCAACTTTTGTTGCTGCATGGGCCGCAGCTGCGGCCCGCCCCTATCCTGACCTGACCTCGCCGCCCCGGCGGGGGGTGGTACCTCAGACCATCCACAGGAAAGGAGAGCCTTCATTTTCAAGCATTGGGTCCGGCAACTTGCCCGGCGTTTTTCCCTGGTTTCCCTCGCTGCAACCATCTGCCTGTTCGCGGGCGGTGCCGCGCATGCCGCCATCGATGTCAATACGGCGGACGAGGCGGCCCTGACCTCGGTCAAGGGCGTGGGACCAGCCACCGCCCGCAACATCATCGACGAACGCAACAAGCGTGGGCCCTACAAGGACGCCGCGGACCTGGCCGAGCGCGTCAGTGGCATCGGGCCGAAGTCCGTGGCGAAGCTGCAGGACGCTGGCCTTGCCATCGGCACGAAGGGAACCGCAGCAGCGGCGCCGCCTGCGGCCGCCACCCCGGCCAAGACAGCCAAGGCAGCGCCCGCTGGCGCCGCCAAGCCAGCGCGCTGACAGGGTCACGGTCCGGCGTCCGGCCGCGCAGCGGCCGGACGCTCTCCTTGCTGGTATGGGTTGTGCTAGACCCTTGCCGCTTCGCACGCCCCGTGGCGGCGGAGTATCATGCGGACGCCGCGCCGGCAGGATCTGCCGCGCGCGGCTGCCGACAGGCACGCATCTACCAGACAACCAGGCATCAAACGCGGCGGCTGCCGACCAGGCGGCCAGCCCGGACCACAGGGAGCAGAACAATATGGCGAATGGCGAGGACGCGGGATTCCTGCCGCAATGGCGGCTCAAGACCGAAGGCGTGATCGGGCCGGATGAGCGGCTGCCCGCCGGACAGACGCTGCTGGCCGGCATCCAGCACGTGGTGGCGATGTTCGGCTCGACCGCCATTGCACCGATCCTGATGGGTTTCAACCCGAATATCGCCATCCTGTTTTCCGGCATCGGCACGCTGATCTTCTTCCTGTGCGTGCGCGGGCGGGTGCCGAGCTACCTTGGCTCCAGCTTCGCCTTCATCGCCGTGGTGATCGCTGCCACCGGCTACGCGGGCAGCGGCCCCAACCTCAATATCCCGGTGGCGCTGGGCGGCATCATCGCCGCCGGCGCGTTGTACACGGTGATCGGCCTGATCGTGCAGGCGGTGGGCTACGCCTGGGTCGAAAAGCTGATGCCGCCGGTGGTGACCGGGGCGATCGTCGCGGCGATCGGGCTGAACCTGGCCCCGGTGGCGGTCAAGGCGGTCAGCGGCGCGGCCCTCGATACCTGGGTGGGCCTGCTGACGGTGGTGGCCGTGGGGCTGGTGGCGGTGCGCGCGCCCGGCATGATCGGGCGTCTGCCGGTGCTGATCGGCGGCCTGGCCGGCTACCTCGCCTACTACCTGGGCACCAACGTGATGGGGCTGGGCAAGCCGATCGACTTCTCGAGCGTGGCAGCGGCCAGCTGGTTCGGGCTGCCGGCGTTCACCGCACCGACCTTCGAGTTCAGCGCCATGCTGCTGATCGCGCCGGTGGCGATTGTGCTGGTGGCGGAGAACCTGGGCCATATCAAGGCCATCGGCGTGATGACCGGGCGCAACCTGGACCCGTATATCGGCCGTGCCTTTATCGGCGACGGCATCGCGACCATGCTGTCGGCCAGCGGCGGCGGCACCGGCGTGACCACTTATGCCGAGAACATGGGCGTGATGGCGGTCACCAAGATCTACTCGACGCTGATCTTCGTGGTGGCGGCCGCGGTGGCTATCCTGCTGGGCTTCTCGCCCAAGTTCGGTGCGCTGATCCTGACCATCCCGGGTCCGGTGATCGGCGGGCTGACCATCGTCGTGTTCGGCCTGATCGCAGCGACAGCGGGCCGGATCTGGGTGCAGAACAAGGTGGACTTCTCCAGCTCGCGCAACCTGATCACGGTTGGCGCCACGCTGACGGTGGCCGCCGGCGACCTGACGTTGAAGCTGGGCGGCATGACGCTGGGCGGCATCGGTACTGCCACCTTCGGCTGCATCCTGCTGTACCACCTGCTGGGCGAAGGCAACCACGAAGAAGGCTGAGCCACGGCAGGATGGGCGCAGGCGGGCGGGAGGCAGCGTAAATCCCGCCTGCCGGCGAGGGATAGGTGTCTGGATTACAATGGCCGGCGAATTGGAATCCCCCGTTTGCGACCCCCTTTCGCGACCCCTCGCCCCATGGCCTACAAGACAATTGAAGACACCATCGGCAACACGCCGCTGGTCAGACTGCAGCGCATCCCCGGTGCCGCCAACGACGCGCGCGGCAATGTGATCCTCGGCAAGCTCGAAGGCAACAACCCGGCCGGTTCGGTCAAGGACCGCCCCGCGGTGTCGATGATCGCCCGGGCCGAGGCGCGCGGGCGCATCAAGCCGGGCGACACCCTGATCGAGGCGACTTCCGGCAATACCGGCATCGCGCTGGCCATGGCAGCCGCCATCCGCGGCTACAAGATGGTGCTGATCATGCCCGAGGACCTGAGCCTCGAGCGCCGCCAGAGCATGGCGGCCTACGGTGCCGAGATCATCCTGACCCCGGTCAAGGGCGGCATGGAGTACGCCCGCGACCTGGCGGATTCGATGGAGCGCGACGGCAAGGGCGTGATCCTCGACCAGTTCGCCAACCCGGACAACCCGCAGGCCCACTACGAGGGCACCGGGCCGGAGATCTGGCGCGATACCGACGGCCGCATCACCCACTTCGTTTCGGCGATGGGCACCACCGGCACCATTACCGGCGTGTCGCGCTACCTGAAGGAACAGAACCCGGAGATCCAGGTCATCGGCGCGCAGCCGGCCGACGGCTCGCGCATCCCGGGCATCCGCAAGTGGCCCGAGGCGTATCTGCCCAAGATCTACGATGCCAGCTACATCGACCGCACCGAGCCGGTGAGCCAGGGCGACGCCGAGCACATGGCGCGGCGCATGGCATCCGAAGAGGGCATCTTCTGCGGCATTTCGGCGGCCGGCGCGCTCTGTGTTGCGCTGCGCATTGCCGAGGAAGTGGAGAACGCCACCATCGTCTTCGTGGTGTGCGACCGCGGCGACCGCTACCTGTCGACCGGCGTGTTCCCGGCGTGACCTGAACCGGTCCCAACAAGAAAGGCCTCGCAAATTGCGAGGCCTTTTTGCTTTGGCGGGCAGCTGGCGTCAACCCATCGCCGCCTTGACCGCCTCGCCCAGCTGGTACACCGCCAGCGCATAGAAGAAGCTGCGGTTGTAGCGTGTCAGCACGTAGAAGTTGCGCAGGCCGAGCAGGTATTCGGTCGGCTGGTCGGGGGTTGGCAGGTCCACCACCAGCACGCCGGTCTCGCCTTCGCGCACGGGGTCGATCGGCTCGTCCACGCGCAAGCCGGCGCGGGTCAGCTGGTTGAGCGTGCGCGTGGGCCATGGCTCGCCGTCGGCCGCCGCCGTGGCGACACCCAGGCTGCCGGCGTCGCCGGCAATGCGCCACACCACCGGGCGGCCCGGCTCCCAGCCGTGCAGCTGCAGGAAGCGCGCGACACTGCCGATGGCATCGGTAGGGCTGTTGCGCAGGTCGATGCGACCGTTGTTGTCGTAGTCGATGGCGTATTCGCGCAGGCTGGTCGGCATGAACTGCGGGATGCCGATCGCGCCCGCGAAGGAGCCCAGCACCGAGTACACGTCGGTGCGGGTGTCGCGGCACCACAGCAGGTAGTCGGCCAGCTGGTTGCGGAACAGCGTGCTGCGGGCTTCGCGGTTGGGCGTGTCCGGGTAGTCGAAGGCGAGCGTGGACAGCGAGTCGAGCACGCGGAAGGTGCCCATGTCGCGGCCGTAGATGGTTTCCACGCCGATGATGCCGACGATGACCGAGGCCGGTACGCCGAACTCGGCTTCGGCACGGCGCAGCGTGTCGCGGTTGTCCTGCCAGAAGCGCACGCCCGCGTTGATGCGGATCGGCTCGATAAAGCGCGAGCGGTAGGTGCGCCAGCTTTTGCGGCCGGTGGTGGCGGGCGGCATGATCAGCCGCACCACGGTGGCCGAATAGACCGCTTGGCTAAACCACTCCTGCAGCATCCCGCGGTCAAGGCGGTGGCGGGCCACCATCTCGTCGATAAACGCGCGGGTCTGCGGATTGTCGCGGTAGCGGCCGGGTTCGATCTCTTCCTCGCGCATGCTGACGCGGCGCTTGCCCGCGGCGAGCAGGCTGGGGGAGAGGCCGCAGAGTCCGAGTGCGGCAGCGGAAAGCGCGGCGCCCAGCAGGGGGCGTCGCAGTGAGCGCTGGGTGTCGGTCATGATGTCCTTTGCAAGTCGCACCGAGTATAGCGGATGCCACTGCGGCAACTACGGGCAAGCCGTCACGGCATGGCGCGCCAGCGCCGCTGGGTGGCATGGGCTGGCGTGTGCTAACGTAGCGATTGGAGACAACATTGCGACGATAAGAGATGCCGACAGGCTATTACACGCACCCCGAGTTCCAGCGGCACGAGATGGGGCATTTCCATCCTGAGTGCCCGGAACGCCTGCAGGCGATCGAGGATCACCTGATTTCGCACGGCCTGGACGGGCTGCTGGAGCGCCGCGAAGCCCCGCCCGCCACGCGCGAGCAGCTGGAGCGCGTGCACCGTCCCGACTATGTCGATTCGCTCGAACGCGCCAGCCCGGCCAGCGGCTATCACGCGATCGATCCGGATACCTCGATGAACTCGCACACGCTTGCCGCCGCCACGCTGGCCGCGGGCGCGGCGGTGGCGGCCACCGATGCGGTGATCGCGGGCGAGTTCGAGAACGCGTTCTGCTGCGTGCGCCCGCCCGGCCACCACGCCGAGCCTGACCGCGCCATGGGCTTCTGCTTCTACAACAACGTCGCCATTGCCGCGCGCCACGCGCTGCGGGCGCACGGCCTGGAGCGCGTGGCCATCATCGATTTCGACGTGCACCACGGCAACGGCACCGAAGCGGCGTTCCGCGGCGACGAGCAGGTGATGATGTGCAGCATCTTCCAGCACCCGTTCTATCCGTACAGCGGCACCGAGCATCTCGCGCCCAATATGGTCAACATCCCGCTGCCGGCCTATACCAACGGCGTGGCCGTGCGTGAAGTGGTCGAGACCATCTGGCTGCCGCGGCTCAATGAATTCCGCCCGCAGATGCTGTTTATCTCCGCCGGCTTTGATGCGCACCGCGAGGACGACCTGGGCCAGATGGGCCTGGTGGAGCAGGACTACGCCTGGATTACCGGCCAGCTGGTGGACCTTGCGCGCGTCCATGCGCAGGGCCGCATCGTCAGCTGCCTGGAGGGGGGCTACAACCTGAGCGCGCTGGGCCGCAGCGTGCTGGCGCACCTGAAGGTGCTGCTGGAACGATAGGAGAGCATGGCCATGGCCGAGAACGATGCGCGCGTGGACGCGCCGCTGCTGACCGAAGTGCGCGACACCGCGGGCGTGGTGCGACTGACCATGAATCGGCCGCAGGCGTTCAATGCGCTGTCAGAAGGGCTGCTCGACGCGCTGACCGAGGCCCTCGGCCGGCTGGCGTCGGACCACACCGTGCGCGTGGTGGTGCTGGCCGGCGCCGGCAGGGCCTTCTGCGCCGGGCACGACCTGCGCGAGATGCGGGCCTCGCCGTCGCACGACTACTACCGGCGCCTGTTCGACCGCTGCACCCGCATGATGATGGTGATCCAGAAGATGCCGCAGCCGGTGCTTGCGCGCGTGCAGGGCATCGCCACGGCGGCGGGCTGCCAGCTGGTGGCCATGTGCGACCTTGCGGTGGCCGCCGACGATGCGCGCTTTGCGGTATCCGGCGTCAACCTGGGCCTGTTCTGCTCGACGCCCGGGGTGGCGTTGTCGCGCAACCTGCACCGCAAGCAGGCAATGGAGATGCTGCTGACCGGTGACATGATCGACGCCGAAACCGCCCGTGAGCGCGGGCTGGTGAACCGGGTGGTGCCCGCTGGGCAGCTGGACCAAGAGGTGGCGCGCCTGGCCGCCAGCATCTGCGCCAAGCCGGCCGCCGCGGTGGCCGCGGGCAAGGGCCTGTTCTACCGCCAGCTGGAAATGGGCATCGAGGCCGCCTACCAGCTCGCCGGCCAGACCATGGCTTGCAACATGATGGACGAGTCGGCGCTGGAGGGGGTGCAGGCCTTCATTGACAAGCGTTCGCCGTCCTGGCGTGGCTCATAATCGACTTTCTCGCTTCTTATATGCCGGGAACGTATAAAGACATCGGCAAAAAGTCGTTTATGGTATGAAGCGAATCGCCTAAAATACGCGCTTCAGAAAAATAACGAGCGGCAACAGCGCTGGAGATCCCTCGCCTGTTGCCGTTTTCTTTTGGTCACCTTTCCATGATCGAACTGCAAGGACTGTCGCAGCGCTTCCCGGGCGCGTCTGGCGACGTGCATGCATTGCGGGACGTCAGCCTGTCGATAGCGGCGGGCGAAGTCTTCGGCATTATCGGCCGCAGCGGCGCCGGCAAGAGCACGCTGGTACGCGCCATCAATCTGCTGAACCGGCCCTCGAGCGGCCGCGTGATCGTCGCGGGCCAGGAACTGACAGCGCTGGACACGGGCGCGCTGCGCCTGGCACGCCGCGAGATCGGCATGATCTTCCAGCACTTCAACCTGCTGTCGTCGCGCACGGTGTATGAGAACGTGGCGCTGCCGCTGGAACTGGCCGGCAAGCCCAAGGCCGAGATCGCCGCGACGGTGCTGCCGCTGCTGGACCTGGTGGGCCTGTCGGCGCTGAAGGACCGCTATCCGGCGCAGATCAGCGGCGGGCAGAAGCAGCGCGTGGGCATTGCACGCGCTCTTGCCAGCAAGCCCAAGGTGCTGCTGTCGGACGAGGCCACTTCCGCGCTGGACCCGGAAACCACCCGCTCCATCCTGGAACTGCTCAAGCAGATCAACCGCGACCTGGGCCTGACCATCGTGATGATCACGCACCAGATGGAAGTCATCAAGCAGGTCTGCGACCGCGTGGCCGTGCTTGAAGCCGGCCAGGTGGTGGAGACCGGGCGCGTGATCGACGTATTCCTGCGCCCGCAGCACGACGTCACGCGCGCCATGATCGGCGACGTCATCTCGCAGGAGCTGCCGGCCAGCGTGCTCAAGCGCGTGGAGAGCCGGCTGGGCAACGGGCGCGACCACGTCTACCGCCTGGCCTTCACCGGCGAGGGCGTGGACCAGCCGGTGCTGGCCCAGGCAATCCGCCGCTACGGGCTGGACTTCAATATCTTGCACGGCCATATCGACGAGATCCAGGGCCAGGCCTTCGGCTCGCTGGCGATCATGGCCACGGGCGAACTGGCCGACGTGAAGGCGGCGATGGAATACCTGCAGGCGCAAGGCGTCGTGGTGGAGGAGTTCGAGCATGTGGTCTGAAATGTTTGACCTGTTCCTGACCTCGTTCAACGAGACCCTGCTGATGGTGGCGATCTCGGGCGTGGTCGGCTCGCTGCTGGGCGTGCCGCTGGGCGTGCTACTGCACCTGACCAACCGCGGCGGCGTGCTGTCGCACCCGTTGTTCAACCGCAGCATCGGCGTGGTGGTCAACGCGGTGCGCTCGATCCCGTTCATCATCCTGCTGGTGGTGGTGATCCCGTTCACGCGCTTTATCGTCGGCTCGTCGATCGGCACCACCGCGGCAATCGTGCCGCTGACCATCGCGGCGATCCCGTTTATCGCGCGCCTGGTGGAAAGCGCGCTGCGCGAGGTCGACAAGGGCCTGGTCGAGGCCGCCCAGTCGATGGGCGCCACCACCCGCCAGATCGTGTGGAAGGTGCTGCTGCCCGAGGCCATGCCCGGCATCGTCGCCGGCCTGACCATCACCTTTGTCAGCCTGGTCGGCTATTCGGCCATGGCGGGCGCGATCGGCGGCGGCGGCCTGGGCGACCTGGGCATCCGCTACGGCTACCAGCGCTATATCACCGAGGTCATGGTGGCGGTGGTGGTGATCCTGATCGTGTTCGTGCAGGCCGTGCAGAGCTTCGGCGACTGGCTTGTCCGCCGTATCAGCCACCGCTAATCCGTCAACGCCAAGACAATTATTTTCTGAAACAGGAACGCATATCATGCAACGTCGCAACCTGCTGCAATGGATTCTCGGCGCCGCGATCGGCGCAACGCTGGCCACCGGCGCCGTCGCCCAGGAAAAGCCGATCAAGATCGGCGTGACCGGCGGCCCGCACGCCCAGATCATGGAACAGGTGAAGAAGGTCGCCGCCAAGGACGGCTTGAACATCCAGGTGGTCGAGTTCAGCGACTACATCCAGCCCAACGCCGCGCTGGCTGCCGGCGACCTGGACGCCAACAGCTACCAGCACCTGCCGTACCTGGAAGCCCAGATCAAGGACCGCGGCTACAAGTTCACGCATATCGCCTATACGGTGACGTTCCCGATGGGCGTGTACTCCAAGAAGATCAAGTCGCTCGACCAGCTCAAGCAGGGTGCGCGCGTGGGCGTGCCCAACGATCCCACCAACGGCGGGCGCGGCCTGTTGCTGCTGCAGAGCAAGGGCGTGATCAAGCTCAAGCCCAACGCCGGCCTGAAGGCCACGCCGCTGGACATCGTCGAGAACCCGAAGAAGATCCGCATCGTCGAGCTGGACGCCGCGCAGCTGCCGCGCTCGCTGGATGACCTGGATGCCGCCGCCATCAACGGCAACTACGCGGAATCGGCCGGCCTGTCGCCCGTCAAGGACGCCATCGCCATCGAAGGCCCGAAGGGTCCGTACGCCAACCTGATCGCGATCCGCGAGGCCGACAAGAACAAGCCCTGGGTGGCCAAGCTGGTGAAGGCCTATCACTCGCCGGAAATCAAGCAATACGTCACATCGACCTTCAAGGACTCGGTCATTACCGCTTGGTAAGCCCGACGTCACTTTGAGGTTTTCATCCAATCAGACGATGCCCGCAAGCCCCAGTTTGCGGCACAATCGCTGGACGGCTGGGATCTGCCGGGCTATGCCCGGCATCATTTTGCCGATAAAATAGTACGATCGTTCGAAAAACAGGAGAGCCGCCAACCCGGTGGTTATAATGACGAGCGAACAAAATTTCTGACTATCAGCTATCAGTGGAGTGAGCGCATGAAAGTACTCGTCGCAGTCAAGCGGGTGGTGGATTACAACGTCAAGGTCCGCGTCAAGGCGGACGGCAGTGGCGTCGATCTGGCCAATGTGAAGATGAGCATGAACCCCTTCGACGAAATCGCCGTGGAAGAGGCCGTGCGCCTGAAGGAAGCGGGCGTTGCCACCGAAGTGATCGCCGTCTCGTGCGGTGTCACGCAGTGCCAGGAAACCCTGCGCACCGCGATGGCCATCGGTGCCGACCGCGGCATCCTGGTGGAATCGAACGAAGACCTGCAACCGCTGGCCGTGGCCAAGCTGCTGAAGGCGCTGATCGACAAGGAACAGCCGCAACTGGTGATCCTGGGCAAGCAGGCCATCGACGACGACTCCAACCAGACCGGCCAGATGGTGGCCGCGCTGGCTGGCCTGCCGCAAGCCACGTTCGCCTCCAAGGTGGTGGTTGCCGACGGCAAGGCCTCGGTGACGCGTGAAGTCGATGGCGGCCTGGAAACGCTGTCGCTCAAGCTGCCGGCCGTGGTCACGACCGACCTGCGCCTGAACGAGCCGCGCTACGTCACGCTGCCCAACATCATGAAGGCCAAGAAGAAGCAGCTCGATATCGTCAAGCCGGAAGACCTCGGCGTCGACGTCAAGCCGCGCCTGTCGACCCTGAAGGTGGTCGAGCCTGCCAAGCGCAGCGCGGGTGTGATGGTGCCGGACGTCGCGACGCTGGTGCAGAAGCTGAAGAACGAAGCCAAGGTTATCTGAGCGCGGGGGAGAAATAACATGACTGCACTCGTCATTGCTGAACACGACAATCAATCCATCAAGGCCGCCACGCTGAACACCGTGACCGCCGCTGCCCAGTGCGGCGGCGACGTGCACGTGCTGGTGGCTGGTTCCAACGCCAAGGCCGCGGCTGACGCCGCCGCCAAGATCGCCGGCGTGACCAAGGTCCTGCTGGCCGACGCACCGTACTTCGGTGACGGCCTGGCCGAGAACGTGGCCGAGCAGGCGCTGGCCATCGCCAACGACTACTCGCACATCCTGGCTCCGGCCACCCCGTACGGCAAGAACATCCTGCCGCGCGTGGCTGCCAAGCTGGACGTGGCCCAGATCTCGGAAATCTCCAAGGTCGACGCCCCGGACACGTTCGAGCGCCCGATCTACGCCGGCAACGCCATTGCCACGGTCAAGTCGGAAGACAAGATCAAGGTCATCACCGTGCGCGGCACCGCCTTTGACGCCGCTGCCGCCGAAGGTGGCTCGGCCGCCGTTGAAACCCTGCCGGCCGTGGCCGACGCAGGCGTTTCGCAGTTTGTTTCGCGCGAAGTGGCCAAGAGCGACCGTCCGGAACTGACCGCCGCCAAGATCATCGTCTCGGGTGGCCGTGGCGTAGGTTCGGGTGAGAACTACACCAAGGTGCTGACGCCGCTGGCCGACAAGCTGGGCGCCGCGCTGGGTGCCTCGCGCGCTGCCGTGGACGCCGGCTTCGTGCCGAACGACTACCAGGTCGGCCAGACCGGCAAGATCGTCGCGCCGCAGCTGTACATCGCCGTCGGTATCTCCGGCGCGATCCAGCACCTGGCCGGCATGAAGGACTCCAAGGTGATCGTCGCGATCAACAAGGATGCCGAAGCGCCGATCTTCTCCGTGGCTGACTACGGCCTGGTGGGCGACCTGAACACCGTGGTGCCGGAGCTGGTGGCAGCACTGGGCTGATGCCTCGCCGGCCGCCCGGCGGCCGGCACGGGTAGCCGCAGGTAGCAAGTAACGAGCCGTTCCGGGGGTGACCCGCGAACGGCTTTTTCATACATGTTGGGAGACATCGATGACTTACCGTGCGCCGATCAAGGACATGCTGTTCGTCATGAACGAGCTGGCCGGGCTTGAGGCCGTCAGCAAACTGCCGGGCTTCGAAGAAGCCACGCCGGAAACGGCCGAGGCCGTGCTGGACGAGGCCGCCAAGTTCAACGAGCAGGTGGTCGCGCCGCTGAACCGCGCCGGCGACCTGGACCCGAGCAGCTGGAAGGACGGCGTGGTCTCCACCACACCCGGCTTCAAGGACGCGTTCCGCCAGTTCGGCGAGGGCGGCTGGCAGGGCGTGCTGCATCCGCAGGAGTTTGGCGGCCAGGGCCTGCCCAAGCTGATCGCCACCGCCTGCAACGAGATGCTGAACAGCGCGAACCTGTCGTTCGCGCTGTGCCCGCTGCTGACCGATGGTGCCATCGAGGCGCTGCTGACGGCCGGCACGGATGAGCAGAAGGCGACCTTCTTGCCGAAGCTGATCTCGGGCGAGTGGACCGGCACCATGAACCTGACCGAGCCGCAGGCCGGCTCGGACCTGGCCGCGGTGCGCACCCGTGCCGAGCCGCAGGGCGACGGCACCTACAAGGTGTTCGGCACCAAGATCTTCATCACCTACGGCGAGCACGACATGGCGAAGAACATCGTCCATCTCGTGCTGGCCCGCACGCCCACCGCGCCCGAGGGCGTCAAGGGCATCTCGCTGTTCATCGTGCCGAAGTTCATGGTCAACGCCGACGGCAGCACCGGTGAGCGCAACGACGTGCATTGCGTGTCGATCGAGCACAAGCTGGGCATCAAGGCCAGCCCCACGGCCGTGCTGCAGTTCGGCGACCATGGCGGCGCCATCGGCACGCTGGTCGGCGAAGAGAACCGCGGCCTTGAGTACATGTTCATCATGATGAACTCGGCACGCTTCTCGGTCGGCATGCAGGGCATCGCCGTGTCCGAACGCGCCTACCAGCAGGCGGTTGCCTTTGCGCGCGAACGCGTGCAGAGCCGCCCGGTCGATGGTTCGGCGCGCGAGGCGGTAACCATCATCCACCACCCGGACGTCAAGCGCATGCTGATGACCATGCGCGCGCTGACCGAAGGCGCACGCGCCGTGGCCTATGTGGCCGCGGCCGCCAGCGACGCGGCGCACCAGCATCCCGACGAGGCCGTGCGCAGGCAGAACCAGGCCTTCTACGA
>NZ_JBYSYC010000052.1:0-52388 GCF_058782875.1 Cupriavidus sp. FW305-F7
TGGCCATGATGCCGGCGTCCTTCGGCGTCGGGCACGCCGCCAAGATGCTCGAATTCGCGGAGAACATCAGGATCCGGGCGACGCTGGTCACCAATTCACTGACGGCGCTCAAGCAGTTTGTAGCCTACGAAAACTACATGACGCTGATCGGCGGCGAGTTCGCCGCGTATCGCGAAATCGCTGCCGGCACGCTCACGGTAGTGCCGATCGATCATCCGCTGTTCAGGGGCACCCAGGCGCGCTTGCTGGCCAAGGCCGGACGGCCGCTACCGGCGGCGGCGCTCAAGTTGCTCGAACATATCCTGCGGGACATGCCGATGTTTGCGCAGGGCGGCCATAGATTGCTGTCAGCACACGGGAAATCTGACGGGTACGGGTAAGCAGGCAGCTCCGCAGGATTTCACTGCCTGCGCTGTCCTTTTTTGCGGTGCTGGAGTCAGAAGTCTTCATGGTGATTGAGTTGCATATGCAGCCATTCTGGCGGTCAACATAGCTAATTGCATCAAAACCCATTTAAGACAGGGCTTGTGTCCCGTCTGTATTGCGGTCTGTCCTGATTTGTCACGGAACGTGTCAGCGCCGGACAAATCGCCTCAATGCCCGAGATGGATCCTGAGGCCTTCAGCTGCGTACTATGAGGCCGACCACTTCGCGTGCAACTTGACGATGGGCATTTGCATTTGAGCAGACGTAGAACTGCACACTGAGGGATTTTTGTATGCCAACGTATCGATGGCAGCGGCAGGTACGAACAAATACGTTGGCCCCGGCGATTCACTACAGTAGGAATACAAATCCATTCTTCAATGCTGCATATGCAACAGAAACCCGCCGCGTCGGTTTGGGTGCTTGCAGGTCAAGCAAAATGGTGAAAGACATGACGATGAAAACCACGGTTCGCAGCGCGCTTCGGTTCACAGGTGCCGCCGGTCCTGCAGCCGCCCTGGTTGCCACATTGCTCATTGGCAACGCACACGCGGCAACGCCGAACACGACGCCCGAGATCGGGTTCGTGCAAGTCAATCCCGATATCAAGCTAAGGCGTCTGGTTGTGCACAATGCGCGCGCTAAAGGCACGGTCTTGTTTCTGCACGGATTTCCTGAAACGCTCTACGCGTGGAAAGACGTGGCGTCTTCCCTGGGCCAGGACTATGAGGTTCACGCTTTCGACTGGCCCGGCTATGGCGAATCGTCTCGTCCCGGCGTGGACAAGTTTTCCTATGCGCCCAGGGACTATGCCAAGGTGCTGGTGGATTACATCTCCACGACCGGAATCGATAAGCAGCGGCTGGTGATCTACGCGACCGATATCGGGGCGCTGCCCGCCCTGATGGCTGCCGTCAATGAGCCAGCCATCGCCAGACGGATCATTGTTGGCGACTTTGCACCGTTCAACCGTCCGCAGTTCATGCAGGAGCGACTGCAGGGGCTCAAGGATCCCGCCACCGCGGATGCTGTGCATGCGGCGTTCAACCGGACCCGCGACGAGATCCTGCAGAACGCATTCACGCGTGGGCTTCCCGAGTCCTCACACTATGAAGTCTCGCCGGAGTTCAAGGCAGACATGGCCCGTGGATGGCAGAACGGTGAACTGACCTCTGCTGACGCGTTCTATCAGTACTACACCCGGTTCACACGCGACCAGGACGATTTCGAAGCGAACCTGGCCAAGTTGAAAACGCACGTCATGGTGATCTGGGGCGAGAAGGACATCTACATTCGCAAGGAGATGGGCGAGGAGCTGGCAAGCCGCGCGCATCTGAATCTGAAGCTGTTGCCCGGCATCGGCCATTACCCGCATCTCCAGGACAAGGCCGCGACAATTTCAGAGGTGCGCGCCGCATTCGACGCGGAGTAGGCGAGGCCGCTCCAGCATCTCTCACACGCGATGAATCGTTGCGGATGCAGCCAGCCGGCCCCGCACGAATCGCTTGCTCGCTTCGAAAGACAATCAAGGAAAGTGAAATGAATATCGTCCGAATCACGATGGGTGCCCTGGTCGTCGCCAGCCTTGCCGCGCATCTCCACAGCGCGCAGGCACAGACGCCTGAAGTCCATCGAACCGATCTGGCCAGCCACGACCTTAGCGTCCCGGGTCGGGAAGGCATTCAGGTCCGCGTGGATTTCGACCGCGGCGCGTTCGCACCGAAACACTCGCACCCCGGCGAAGAGATCGCCCACGTGCTGCAGGGGACACTTGAGTACCAGCTTGCCGACCAACAGCCGGTCAGGCTCAACGCGGGCGAGTCGTTATTCATTCCCGCAGGCACGCCACATTCAGCTAGGAACGTCGGCACAGGGCAGGCGTCAGAACTCGCGACCTATATCGTCACGAAGGGCGCCCCACTCGTCGTGCCTGGCAAGTAGGGGGAGGGCAGCGGGCGCGCGAAGTACCACAACCCCGGACCGCATGGCGAAACGCGCCGCTGGTGTGCGGCGGCCGCCGGGCCCGCGCGACGCGGAGGCCTTGCCAAGATGTGAGTGACTGGATGATTATTTGCCGAGTATGGCCTTATTGCGGGCGTCGATGATCTCGGCCGTTTGCGCCGTCGCACCCTCGCCGGCTTCCAGACGCACGTCGCGCAAGCCAAGCGTGCGCGGACCCACGCGCAGGCTGACCGGTTCGACCGGCTTGCCGGTGCTGTCCTCGACGAGGCGGATGGGCTTTCGCGAGCTGCACCATTCGTCGCCCCATTGCATTAGCCCCACGATGATCGGATAAAGGGCCTCTCCCTTTTCCGTCAGTCGGTACTCGGTGCGCCGTTCGCTGCCCTCCGCCACCACCTTCACCAGCACTCCATGCTCGAGCAGCGTGTTCAGTCGCGTGGTCAGCACGTTTCGCGCGATCCCGAGGCGTTGCTGGAAGTCGTCAAAACGAGTCGTCCCCAACGTGCACTCACGCACGATGAGCAGGCTCCACCATTCGCCGATTTGCTCGAGGGCGCCTGCCACGGAGCAGTTCATTCCTGTGAAAGTTTTACGGTGCATAAGCGCAATCATAGATGATTAAGTTGCATCATGCAACTTAATGCGCTATCGTAAGTTTCATCAAGAAACTTACGCGGGCTGTGGTCCTGCAATTCCCTCAATAGGCGGCCGGGTGTGCCGCGAAGGACTCTCACATGGATAGACGTCTTATCGTCCTCGCCAGCGGCATGTTCGCGATTGGCACGGACAGCTTCGTTGTTGCCGGCGTTCTGTCGCAGGTCTCGGCCTCGCTCGGCGTATCCGTGGCGCTGGCCGGGCAGATGGTCACGCTGTATGCGATGAGCTATGCGCTGCTGTCGCCCGTGATCGCCGCGGCGGCAGCCCACTGGCCGCGCAAGCGGTTGCTGCTCGCCGGGCTCGCCGTGTTCGTGGTGGGCAATGTGGTGACCGCCCTGGCGCCGAACATCGAATTGGTGCTGGCCAGCCGGCTGATCGCGGGCCTCGGCGCGGCGATGTTCAGTCCGACCGCGACCGCCACAGGGGCGTCGTTGGTGCCGCCAGAGCAGCGTGGACGGGCGCTTGCCATCGTGATCGGTGGGCTGTCCAGCGCGACGGCTTTAGGCGCGCCGCTGGGCACCTTCATCGGCGGTGCGCTGGACTGGCGGGCGACGATGTGGTTCGTGGCCGCCGTCGGCACGTTGGCCGGGCTGGGCGTGGCCTGGCGCCTGCCGGAGATCCCGACGCCGCCGGCCATCAGTCTGTCGCGCCGGCTCGCACCGCTGGCGGACACTCGCGTGCTGCTGACGCTGCTGACCACCTGGATGGTCTATGCGGGCCTCTTCCTCGTCTACACCTACATCGCCCTGAGCTTCGACCGCGCCACTGGTGGCGACTCACGCGTGCTGGCGGCCTTATTGCTGCTGTGGGGTGTGGCGGCGACCGCCGGCAATCTCGCCGCCGGCCGCCTGACCGATCGCTACGGCAGCCGCCGCATCATCAACGTTGCCATCGCCGCCCTGGTCATCGACTTCGCGCTGTTGCCCCTGACGTCGGCATCTCTGGCGAGCGCCGTTCCCGCACTCATTGTTTGGGGCGTGTGCGGCTGGGGTGTGCTGGTCCCGCAGCAGCACCGGCTCATCAGTATCACGCCGGCTGCCGCGCCGCTGTTGTTGGGGCTGAATTCGGCGGCAATCTACATCGGCGTATCGATGTCAGGCGTCATCGGCGGCGCGGCTATCGCCTGGTTCGACCGTCATGCCCTCGGCCTCGTGGGTGCGGTCTTTCTGGTAGTGGCGCTGTTTGTCGCCGAATGGGCGCGACAGCGGATCGCCCGGCCGGAAGTGCGACCGACCGGCGTGGGCGGCGCCACGTCCGGTTCGGCGCGCTGAAGCTGAGGAGCGAACCCCGACAGGCGCGCGGCGCGTGAGTGGATCGAATCACGGATGAATCAATCGATGGATTGGGCAGCAGAGCATGGCAGACAGAAAAGCCGGGCCGCTAGGCGGCGGTGGCTATTGGCAGGTGCGGTACTGGTCGTGACGACTGGCACGCTGGTCGCAACGATGGCATTGAAGGACACGCGTGCGGCAACAGCCCCGGCGGCGTCCGCGCCCGAGGTCTTGGTGAAGACACTGGCGCCCGAGAACGTGCGCGTCTGGGCCAACTTCTCTGGCCGCCTCAATGCGGTGGACGAAGCGCTGGTCCGGCCCGAAGTGGGCGGAAAAATCGTGGAAGTCCGCGTGCGCGACGGGAAAACGGTGAAGGCGGGCGATGTGATGTTCGTCATTGACCCGCGTCCCTACGAGGCCGCCGTGGCCCGTGCCCGCGCCGAACTGGCGTCGACCCGAGCGCGTGCCGAATTCGCAGCCGCCGAGCGTGAGCGTGCCAAGGGCTTGATCGACGCCGAGGCGATCCCGCTGAGCCTGCACGACCAGCGCACCAACGAAGACCGCATGGCCAAGGCGGCCGTCCTGGCGGCCGAAGCCGCGTTGCGCCAGGCCGAGATCAATCTCGACTATGCCTACGTCAAGGCGCCAATTGCCGGCCGCATCAGCCGGGCGGAAGTCACCCTCGGCAACCTGGTCCAGCCCGGCGCGAATGCGCCCGTGCTGACCCGCATCGTGTCGAATGACGGCATCTATGCCGACTTCGACGTCGACGAACAGGCCTACGTCCAGTCTATCCGCCGCCATGCCGAGACCCAGAATAAGGAGTAGCACATCCCGCGTGCAGGGCGATACGGAGCGCATCTACCAGGGCGTGATCTACACGTTCGACAACAAGATCGACACCCGCAGCGGCACGATCCGCGCGCGGGCGAAGTTCGAGAACCGCGACCGGGCGCTCGTCCCGGGCATGTTCGTCTCGATCGGGCTGGCCGGCAGTGGCGACACGTCGGCCCTGGTGGTGCCGGACGTGGCCGTCGGCAGCGACCAGAGCAAGAAGTTCGTGTACGTGGTTGGCCAGGACAACAAGGTGGCCTATCGGGAAGTCGCGCTCGGCGCGGGGCTCGACGGCAGGCATGTGGTCGCGAGCGGCCTCAAGCCAGGCGAGCGCGTGATCGCGCGCGGGCTGCAGTTCGCGAAGCCCGATGCGACAGTTACGCCGAAGGAACTGGCTGAAGACGAAGTGAAGACCGCCGCGTCGACGGCACCACGCGGGGCGGAGTAGTCGCATGAATTTGTCTAAGTTCTTTGTCGACCGGCCCAACTTCGCGGCGGTCATCTCAATCCTTATCTTCCTTGCCGGTGTGCTGGCCATTCCGAAGCTGCCGATTTCCGAATACCCGGAAGTCGTGCCGCCGTCGGTGGTCGTGCGCGCGCAGTTCCCCGGCGCAAATCCCAAGGTCATCGCCGAAACCGTGGCCACGCCGCTGGAGGAGCAGATCAACGGCGTCGAGAACATGCTGTACATGTCCTCGCAGGCTGCCAGCGACGGCGTGCTGACGCTGACGGTCACGTTCAAGCTTGGCACGGACCCCGACCTCGCCGCGCGACTGGTGCAGAACCGCGTCAACGAAGCGCTCCCGCGCCTGCCCGAGGTGACCCGGCAGCTCGGCGTCAGCACGGTCAAGAGTTCGCCGGACCTGACGATGGTCGTCCACCTCATCTCGCCGTCGGACCGCTATGACAATCTTTACCTGCGCAACTACGCGTTGCTGAACGTCAAGGACGAACTGTCCAGGATTCCCGGCATCGGCCAGATCAAGCTGTACGGTTCGGGCAACTATGCGATGCGCGTCTGGCTCAATCCGCAGAAGATCGCCGCGCGCAACATGAACCCCGACGAGGTAGTGGCCGCGATCCGCAAGCAGAACATCCAGGTGGCGGCTGGCGTAGTGGGCGGGCCGCCGTACAAGGACAACGTCGAGATCCAGTTGCCCGTGAACGTGCAGGGCCGCCTGGCCGACCTGGACCAGTTCGAGAACATCATCGTCAAGCGCGAGGGGGGCGTGGTCACTTACCTCAGGGACGTAGCGCGCGTGGAGATGTGCGCGAGCGAGTACGCCCTGCGCGCGCTCCTCGGCAACCAGCAGGCGCTGGCGCTGGTGATCTTCCAGACCCCGGGCGCGAACGCTATCGACATCTCGAACAACGTCCGCGCCAAGATGGCCGAACTGAACAAGCACTTCCCCGATGGCCTGGAGTACCGCATTGCCTATGACCCGACGACGTTCGTACACGATTCGATCAAGGCGGTTATCCATACGCTGCTCGAAGCCATCGTGCTGGTGGTGATTGTCTTCCTGCAGACCTGGCGCGCGGGGCACCCGCCTACTCCACCGGACAGGCGCAGGCGGCAATCACGCGCATCCTGAATGACACGCTGCCGGGCGACATGGCCTTTGAATGGACCGAGTTGGCCTACCAGCAGATCCTGGCCGGCAACACTGCGCTGATCGTGTTCCCCATCTGCATTCTGCTGGTGTTCCTTGTGCTGACCGCGCAGTACGAAAGCCCGTTCGTGCCGCTGGCCATCATCCTGATCGTCCCGATGTGCCTGTTCTCGGCCATCGCGGGGGTCTGGCTGACCGGCGGGGAGAACAACCTCTTCACGCAGATAGGGTGCTTTGTGCTGATAGGACTGGCCTGCAAGAACGCGATCCTGATATGCGAGTTTGCCCGAGAACTGGAAATGCAGGGCAAGGACACGCTTGCGGCAGCCATCGAGGCTGCGCACCTGCGCCTGCGGCCGATCCTGATGACGTCGATCGCCTTCATCATGGGGGTGCTGCCGCTGGTGCTGTCACATGGTGCCGGCGCCGAGATGCGCCACGCCATGGGAGTGGCCGTGTTCTTCGGCATGATCGGCGTCACGTTCTTTGGCTTGTTCTTGACGCCGGTCTTCTATGTCCTGATCCGGAACCTGGAAAAGCGCATCACGCGGAAGGAAATGGTGCAGAAGCATGTTGAAGCTTGAGCGATTGGCTGCCTCGGTCCTTGCTGCCGCTGCGGCTGTCGTAGCCGGTTGCACGAGCCCGGTAGGGCCGCAAAGCTCCGGTGTCGACGTCGCGCCGCGCTGGCAGACACTGGCGCCCGCGCAGGCGGACGCCGACCTAGTCGTCAGCCACGACGATGCACAGGTCGACCAGCAATGGTGGTCGCATTTCCACGACGCCGCGCTGGAGGCGCTGATCCGTGAGGCGATTGCCGGAAACAAGTCGCTGGGAATTGCGCGGGCACGGGTAGAAGAGGCGCGGGCAGCGCGGCTGCAGGCGCAATCTGCGCTGGCCCCGGAGGTAACCGCCGTGGCGAGCAGCGAGCGCGGAAATCGCGGGCTGCTGACCTACGACAAGTCGGTCACGGTGAACCAGGTGGCCCTATCGGCGGCATGGGAACTGGACCTGTTTGGCCGCAACCAGGCCCGCACGGCACAAGCGACAGCGATCCTCCAATCGACCGAAGCCAGCGAGCAGGCCGTGCGCGTGGCGCTGCTGGCGGAGGTGGCGCGCACCTACTTCGAGTTGCGCAACCTGGACCGGCAGATCGAACTGACGACCAGCAACCTGGAGACGCAGCGCAGGACGCTGAAGCTGGTGGAAGCCCAGCTGCGCGGCGCGCTGGTGAGCAACTTGGACGTGCAGCGCGCGGCCGCGCAGACTTCGACGACCGAGTCACGCGTGCCGTCGCTCCGGGCTGCGCGGGACGCCGCGGCTAACCGGCTGTCCGCGCTACTCGGTCGGACGCCGGGCAACCTGAAGGAGGTGGCCGCAGCGCCGCAGCCGCCGCTCGACGGGCGTATCGTGGTTTCGGCCCCGGCCTCAGTGATCGCCACGCGGCCGGATGTGCGGGTGGCGGAGCGACGCTTCGCCGCTTCGATCTCCGCACGAAAGGCGGCGGTCGCAGAACTGTTCCCGAAGATTTCGCTAAGCGCGCTGTTCGGCGTGCAGGACGCCACGCCGTTCTCGTCAACGCCGTGGGGGATCGGCATCGGGCTGGTGCAGCCGGTGCTGAATTTCGGTCGCATCCGCTCACAGATTGACGCTGCCGATGCGCGGCAGACGCAAGCCTTCCTGGCATACCAGCAGGCAGTGCTCGATGCACTGGAGGACATGGAAAGCGCGATGTCGGCCTACCTGAACGAGCAGTCGAGAAACACGTTGCTCGCAGCGGGCGTGGCCCAGAATCGGCGCGCGGCCGAACTGGCGCGAGCGCAGTACCGTTTCGGTTATGTGGGCTTGCTGGACGTGTTGGTGGCCGAACGTGATCTTCTCGACGCAGAGTCGCGACGGGCTACGTCCGATGCGAGCCTGCGGACGAACCTCGTGCGAATTTTCGCTGCTGCGGGCGGTGGTTGGGAGGTTGAAGAAGATACCCACTAAACTCGTTGCGCCAGCGGTCACCGTTCCGTGCTGGGTAGAAACGGCGCTCTATTGGAATTCGGTTAGTGGCATCTAAGCCAACCCATAGAGCTCGGATGAAGTCGCCGACTTAGAATTTGCTAGCTCACTTGGACATGTCGCAGACATCGACATTCTTCAGCGTCAGGGTCAGCTTGCTTCCCTTGGTTACAGAAATGGTCTGTCCATAGCTGACTGTCGGCATGAACTGAATGTCAGGTGCCACAGCCACCGGCGGGTCCTTCGCGCCATCGATGGTCAGGTCGAGCTCCACGGTGACCGAGTCAAAGGAGCCCTGCTTTCTTGCCTCAGCATCTTTCTTGAATGCGCACAGTCCGGCGGCGACTTGTTGCAGGGCGGTGGGGATATCAACCGGTTTGCCTGGCGGAATTGGCGCCGTGTTACACCCGGCAACGATCAGCGCGGCGAAAGCTGGAAGCAAAGGGAGGTGGGTGCACATCAGGATTCCCCAGCGGCACAGTAGGGAGATAAGTCTGCATCGGCCTCTCGCCCGCTTCCGTTCACTTTCGAACCGACATCCATGGATGCGCCCGTGTCAGGACCGCGCCTGCGATTCCAGCGGGGCTGAACCGCGGCCCGAAGGCAAAGGAGCAGCGGCTTTGCCTCCCGCGCGAGATCAGCGGCGTCCGTTCCGCGTCGTCGTTCCTGGTCAACCTGAATATCGGATTGCGCGTGGGGAAGGGCGTGCTGCTCTTTGCCGTGGTGCTAGCGAGCTAGCCCAAGGCCGTACTCGACCCGTTGCTGCCGTTAAGCTTCGAACTTCCGACGGCAGCAATGCCGCGATTGCGGACGTTAAAACGAAGAAGTCCCTCGCGCGATAGCGTTATTTCGTCTGCTTGGTTTAATTGACGCGCTGCAAAAGGGCGGGTAACTTCGACGTGTACAACCGTACGAAATACGTTCCGTACAAACCGAAGCTGGTAGTGCGAGCTTACGGCACGATACGGATCGATTGGTAACGTACAAAAAGGGACCCAGCATGTCCGCTCGCTCAGCATCGTTAAGCATTGTTTTTGTCCTCAGCACAGTACTGTCGGCTTGTGCAACGACCACAACTGATGACAATGTCGCAAAAGAGCAGGTTGCCGCGGCGACGCGCGCCTGGATCGACGCGATGAGCAGCCACAATCAGGAACAAGTTCTCGCACTGTACGACCCCGAGGCCGTGCTGTGGGGCACCACGTCTCCTACGATTCGTGACAATCCTGAGAGCGTTCGCGAGTATTTCAATTTCCTGCGTACGGCGCCTCCCTATTACAAGGGAATCCTTGGTGAGCAACGTATCCGTGTGCATGATGACATGGCCATCAACACCGGCACATATACCTTCGTTGGACCGGCCGTCGACGCGGCTGGTAAGCCGGTGAGTCGTCCTGCGCGATTCAGTTTTGTCTATCGGTATCGCAACGGGCGATGGCTGATTGTGGATCATCACTCGTCCGCAGTACCAGCACCTGCTGCGCCAACAAAGTAAACCGCCTAGCCACTTTGACAAATGGCGGCGAGCGGCTTCTTCCCGTGTATTGCTGCCGCTGGCAGCGCGAACATCACCGGCAGCAACTGGCCGGGAAGAGCCCGATTGTCGCGGCGATCCTACAAGCTGGCGCCAGTCAGTATGTGGGATATGCCTTCCCGAGATCCCAGCGTGATTGCCAATGCTCGATGTACTGGCGTGAAACTTCCGGCATGTCTCGAATGACGACCACATTCTCGGAGTTGGCGGTCTCGGCGGACGGCGCGAAATTGAAGGAGCCCGTTTCGACCGTGTTGCCGTCGACGATAGTCGTCTTGTCGTGATGGATGTGGAAATCGTCGTTGGTCCGCAGTTCCACACCGTTACGGGTCACGAAGCCCATGGCTGCTTTGTGTTCCAGATGTGCCAACGGAGCGTGGCATGCTCCGTATTCTGGTGCCCGTACATCTGGCTCAATCCTGAGCCCCATACCGTCAGAGTTCATGGGTATTGCTACCGAGCAGATATTTTTCAATGCGAGAATCGGGAAAAAACCATATACCAGCCATCAAGGTCAGTATGAAAAACGAAGCTACGCTGCTGAAAAAACTGGCCAGGATCGCTAATGCGTAGATAGGGATGGAGAGCTTCCCTTTGAGGTCGTTTCCGATGGCTTGCCCAAGTGCGGAATGTTCGCCGTCATACTTGATGATGAGTCTCGTGAGCAGTGAGTAAGAGACGGCGCACATGAACAGGACAAATGCATACATTGCCGTCGGTGTCTGCGCGAAGGCAGACTTTCCGGTCCAGGTGGTGGTGAATGGAATCATGCTTAGCCAAAACAGCAAGTGGAGGTTCGCCCACATAATTTTGCCGTTAATTCCACGGGCAACTTTAAACAGGTGATGATGGTTGTTCCAGTATATTCCGACGTAAACAAAACTTAGTACATAGCCGAAAAAATTAGAGGAATTATTAAGGATGTCTTTAAGCGAAAAGCCTTCCGGAACCTGTAGTTGAAACAACATGAGTGTCAAGCTTACGGAAATGACACCATCGCTGAATGATTCAAGCCTGTTTGTGCTGATGCTCATGATGTCATTCACTCATCTGAATTGGTTGCGAAATGCCATGCGCGCCATATATGCGACGGGAAGTATAAATGGAAGGACACTCCAGAATCCGATCGTCACATAGAGGGATGCACCCAGGAAAGCCCCGATCACAAAGCCGATCACAACACTTGCGCTTTTGAGAAGATCCTGGAAATTGGTGCGTGTCCTGGCACGCAGGTAATTCGACAGATCGATACCCAACTGGGTGGTGTTCCCGGTCATCATGGTGCTGGGGCTGATGTACTTGATCAGTGTCTTGCTGGCAGTATTTCGGACGGCAAGCGCGACAAGGCCGAGGCCTCCAGTCAAAGCAAGGCCCGCGCCATCCGGATTATCGAACGGTTCGAGATACAGGCCGGCGACCATGAAACCCAGCAAGAAGGTCGCTTCAGCAATAAACAGCCAACCTAAGGTCTGGTGGGTCTGGTGGGTCCGCTGGTTGCGGTCAATCAGCATTTTGCTGATGATGACAGTGACAATGAAGAGTGGTATGGCGCCGAGCTTAATCCATAAGCCGGCCCCACCTTTGACGAATGCCGCTCCCGCGAGCACGAGGTTTCCGGTGACGTGTGCGGTGAAGAAGCCCAGCAGCGCAATAAAGCCAATCGTGTCGATGGCGCCGCCCACAATAGTAAGAAGGATTGGTGCTTTGCATATTTCCCAGAGACTGGGGTTTTCGTTTGTTTCTGTATTGTCTGATGCGTTGACGTTTGCGCTCATGGTTGAGATCCATCCTGTAGCAGGGGCATGCCCGCGGGGGAAGGCCCCCGCGGAGGGGGCGATCATGCGATCAGTGCGTTGGCGACGATCGCTGCCGCCGCTACTCTGGACGTGCTGATGGCCAGCCAGCATCCCAGCAGGAGGGCGCCGTTGGCTACGCTTCGACCTGGAATCATCTTGTGCGCTCCGAGGGATGACTGGTGGCAGACATGCATCAGCGCTCGACGACCGGCGCGTGCACGGGAGCCAGCGATTCGTGCGTGGTTGCCGTGCGTGGCGCGGCCTTGTGGACCATCGTATAGGCATAGTCGACCCCCATGCCATAGGCGCCCGAGTGTTCCTTGGCCACGGCCATCACATCGTCGTACGTTTCGCGGTTCTTCCAGTCGCGTTGCCATTCCAGCATGACCTGTTGCCAGGTCACGGGCACCACGCCTGCCTGGACCATGCGCTGCATGGCGTAGTCATGGGCTTCCTTGGTCGTGCCGCCCGATGCGTCGGCCACCATATAGATCTCGTAGTCGCCCTCAAGCATCGCGCACAACGCGAAGGTAGTGTTGCAGACCTCGGTCCACAGGCCGGCCACGACGATCTTCTTGCGGCCATTGGCGGCCAGCGCGTCGCGCACCTTCTGGTCGTCCCAGGAGTTCATCGAGGTGCGTTCGAGCGTTTTCTTGCCGGGGAAGACGTCGAGCAGTTCGGGGTAGGTATAGCCGGAGAATGAATCGCTTTCGACCGTGGTAATGGTGGTCGGCACATCGAAGATCTTCGCTGCCTTGGCCAGGCCCACGACGTTGTTCTTCATGGTCTGGCGGTCCATCGACTGCACACCAAAAGCCATCTGGGGTTGGTGGTCGATGATGATCAGTTGGCTGTTGCGCGGGGTCAGGACTTCCAGTTTGGCGTTCGACATGGTGCTCTCTCAGATGAAATTTATTCAATGATTCTGGGTTCTTTGCGTGGCGACGCTTTGTCCGCTCTGTTGCGTTGTCGCGCCATCAATGTGAAGAACTATAACGAAGGAAAGTGCGGAAACAGCCAGCCTGAATTGTAAATATAGTTCAAAAAATTTGATGATCTGTGGAGTGAGATCCTGGCTCCGGTGAGCGGTTTGATTCCTGGAACTCGCGAGCGTGGCGGCTCCGATAACTTGGAGTCGATTGAAGATGACCGCTAGCGGCGTGGCACCAAACGAACCAATCAAAGTCGGTCAAGTTAGCATTCGGTACCGGATTGATCTTCGCCCGCCCTCCAACCTTCTTCCGAAGCTACTCAGGCGCCATCTGCGGGTCGTGCGGCCCCCCATGGAGATGCCGTAATATTCCGAGGGACCCGGACACACTGGGTCCTGGCGGCAACGAAACTCGACCTTCCCTTCCTGCGGGCCGCCACCACGCCGAACCCGTTCCTGACCTAGTCCAATGTGCAAGTTTCGACATGACCACACTCTTCGCCGCAAGAGCGGCCTGCCTTGGCGAGTGGGGGGGGCAGGGAGAGAGCGACACGCCTGCGGCAGGGCCTACCGCACTCTGATGCTGCTTCTACTTGCGGGACTCAGTGCCTGCGGGTCGCTTCCTCACAATGCTCCGCGCAATCTGCCTCAGGCCGCGGCTGGCAGCGCATCCGCGGCCTTGCGCGAACCCACCGACATCGCCGGCCAGACAACCGTCGCCATGTCGTTCTCTGGCGGTGGCACGCGAGCCGCAGCCTTCGCCTTCGGCGCTCTGCAGGGGCTCGACGCCATGAGAAGTCCTGGGGGCGCGTCCCTGCTCGACGACATCGCGTTCATCAGCAGCGTGTCCGGAGGCTCCATCACCGCGGCGTACTACGGTCTGCACGGCAAGGACAGCCTGGCGACCTTTCGATCAGTGCTCTTGAAGGACGGAGAGGCGGGACTTCGCTTCAGTCTGCTGAATCCGGTCAACCTTGCGCGCCTCTTCGCGGGGGGCCTCAACGATCGGGAAGATCTCCGGACATGGCTCGACGAAGACGTGTTCAAGGGCGCGACGTACGCCGACATGTTCCGCCGCGGCAAGCCAATCGTTTGGATCAACGCCACAAACGTCTACTACCGGGTCGCGTTCCCGTTCAGCCAGCTGGCATTCGATGCGCTATGCAGTGATCTCGCGAGCTTTCCCGTTTCCGAGGCCGTCGCCGCATCCATGGCGGTCCCGCTCTTCTTCGCACCGATCGTCCTTCAAAAATATCCCGAGGCTTGTAGTGCACCGCTGCCGAGCCTTGACCACGTCCAGAGGCCTGGGCAATCGCTGCTGCTTGGCGCGTTGGCAACCGCCGTTCGCGGTCACCGGGACACTTCAAAGGGAAAGTACATCAAGCTGGTCGACGGCGGGGTGACCGACAACTACGGCCTGGCCACCATTTTGCAAACGCGTCTGCTGCTGGGCACGGCTTACGGTCCCATGAGCGAGAACGACGCGATCAATGTGCGGCGGCTGCTTTTCATCGTTGTTGACGCCGGTCAGGGCCCGCGCGGCGATTGGAACCGAAGCCAGGGTGGCCCATCCGGAATCGAAGTCGCCAGCGCGGCCATCGACGCGGCAATGGCGACCAACGTTCGAATGAGCTATGACGCCTTCGTTCCCATGATGCGGCAGTGGCGCGACGACCTCGTGGCGTATCGGTGTGGGATGCCGCATTCCCGGCAGCAGGAGATCGCTGCACGCCGCCCAGGCTGGCGGTGCGATGAAGTCGAATTCTTCGTCACGCGGATCTCGTTTGAGGCCCTCGACAAGGAGCGTGCTGCAAGTCTGAACGATCTGCCGACCAGACTTCGTCTGCCCGAGAAGGACGTCGATCGCCTGATCGAGGCGGGAAGGGATGCCATCCTTGGCAACCCGGTGATCCGTGAGTTCGAGCGCGAATCGACCGAGGCGCGATAGTCCCGCGGCACGCGGCGTGGGTGAGGCCGCGTTCTTGCTGCTCGGCCGCGGCGCTCTGGCGGAGGTGTCCGGCATGGCGAGAACGCCCGATATTCCGTTCATGCCAGCCGTCCTCCGTGCACCGGTGCACCGCCCACCGACATGTCGGCGCACAGAATCGTCCCGGTGGTCGACTCGGTCATGAATAGCGTGGTGCCCTCGGTGCCGCCAAAGCACAGATTGGTCAGCGATGTGCCGCCGGGGCTACGAATCACCTCCACAGGCTCGGCGCGATGGTTGAGCACCCAGACATAACCAAGTCCAGGATTCGCCACCAGCAGATGGCCATCCGATCTCATTGCCAGACCGTCGGGGCCGCTCGGGCCGTAAGAGGTAAAGAACTGCCCGACCTTGCTGACCGAACCGTCGGCCTGCAACGGCACGCGCCATACGCTGTTCCCGCGGGTCATCGCGACGAACAGCACCTTCTCGTCAGGCGAGAGGACGACACCGTTCGGGCTCGGTGCGTTGTCCAGCAGGACGTCCAGCTTGCCGTCGGGCGTCAGCCGATAGACGCGGCCGGTCGGATCGTGCAAGCCGGTCTGGCCCTGGTCAGTGAAGTAGAGATTGCCCTGCGAATCGAAGGTCAGGTCGTTGACGCCTCGGAAGCGTTCCGAATTCCTACGCTCAAGAAACGGGGTTACGGTTCCCGACTTTGCATACAGACGCACCAGGCCGTTGCGATAGTCAGTGATCAGGAAATCACCGCTGACCAGGCGCTTCATGCCATTCGGTTCACCGTCGTACTCGGCAACAAGCTCCCAGTCGCCCTGCATCGAAACACGGAAAATGCGACCGTAGGGGATGTCCGTCACCCAGAGATTACCATCGGCCCAGACCGGCCCCTCCAGGAATGAGTCGATCGTCGCCCCGCCGCGATTGGCATGCGCCCACGCGTTGTCGGGGTCGTGCCGACGGAACGACTCCGGAAGCCGCGTGAGCACCTGTGCATCGCGTACGGCCGGTTGCTGAAGTAGGAACATCGCCGCTCCTGGTTATTGCTTCTCAATATGCGCCTTTTGCGCAACCGTTGCCCATTGTGCGGTTTCGCGCTGAATCAACTGCGCGAACGCGGGGCTGTCCAGGTTGCCTGGCTGCGACCCCATCTGCGCAAGGAACGTCTTCATGTCGGGCGCCTGGAGCGCCTTCTGGATTTCCGTTTGCAGGCGCGTAATGACATCGTTCGGCGTGCCCTTTGGCGCGGCAAGGCCTGACCAGTTGAACAGGCTGAAGTTGGGTACACCAGCTTCAGCGAACGTAGGGACGCTCGGGAACACATCCACCCTGGTCTTTCCACTGATGCCCAGCAGACGCATCTGATTACCCTTGACCGGCGCCAGCGCGGTCGGGGTCGACACGACCAGCAGATCCACGCTACCGGACAGCAGCCCGACCATGGCCTCACCAGCCCCCTTGTACGGCACATGCATCAGCTTGATACCTGCGGCCTGTTGGAACGCCTCGGCAGCAAAATGCGGCGAACTACCGGGGCCGCCGGTGCCAAACGTCACCTCTCCCGGATGCGCCTTGGCATAGCTGACGAGGGAAGCCAGGTCCTTGAAGCGCGAATCGGCCTTGACGCCAAGCACCACCGGCGAAAATGCGAACGGCGCGATAGGGACCAGAGCTGTTTGATGGTCCCAGTTCAGCTTCTTGAAGACATAGGGGAGCGTGGTATAGGAGTTGTCGTTCGCCAGAAGCGTGTAGCCATCGGCGGGTGCGTTGACAACCTGGGACGTGCCGATCGTGCCGGACGCGCCCGGCTTGTTCTCCACGACGAAGCTCTGCCCCGTCTGCACGGTGAGCTTCTGTGCGACCTTGCGCGTCACGACGTCGACGGCGCCGCCGGGAGGATTCGGCACGATGATGCGGACCGGTTTGTCCGGGTACGCCGCCACGGCGGACAGGCTGACAAGCAGCGTCGTTGCTGCCACCAGGCAGCCAATTGTTCGAGAAAACACCTTTGTCTCCTTGTGCTGCGGGAGAGACCTAACTGTCCGTCGGGTCCTCCCGCGACACTTCTGTTCTAGTTGATGACGCAGCCGTGCGTCGGTCAGGCCGGCGTAGCCACGCCTTGCAGCACCGCCAGGACGTTCTTTGCTGCCCCAACGCCCATGTTCACGTACGCCGCGTTGCTGACGCCGCCGATGTGCGGCGACAGGATCAGGTTGGGAATGTCGCGGAACGGATGCGGCACGGGCATCGGTTCCACGGCAAAGCTGTCCAGGCCAGCGGCATACAGTTTGCCGCTCTGCAGGGCTTCGGCCAGTGCAGGCTCGTCGATGAGTCCGCCTCGTGCCGTATTGACGAGGATCGCGCCGTCCTTGAACGTCGCCAGTGTTTCACGGTTCAGCATGCCACGGTTCTCTTCCGTCAATGGGCAGTGCAGCGACACCACGTCCGATTCCCTGAACAGCCGAGGCAGGTCGACAAGCGTTACGCCTTCCGGGACCGTCGTCGCATAAGGATCGAAAGCGGTGACATGCATGCCCATCGCCACACCAATCACGGCGGCGCGGCGGCCGATCTCTCCGAGCCCCACGATACCGAGCGTGCAACCGTTCAGTTCGACGGCCTTGTAAGTTGCTTTGTCCCAATGACATTGGCGCATGCGATCGTTGAGATGTGGAACAGCTTTGGCGCACGCAAGGATCAGCGCCCAGGCATGTTCAGCCACGGCGGCGGCATTGGCCCCGGCCGCGGCGGCCACCTTGATGCCGCGCGCCTGCGCGGCGGCTTTATCGATGGTGTCAGTTCCAGTGCCGTGTTTCGAAATCACTTTCAAGGCTGGTGCGGCGTCCATGACTTCAGCGGTTATGCTGCCGTAGCGCACGATAATGCCGACCGGGTTGTGCTCCTTTGCCAGTGCTGCAATATCGGCGGTCTTGGGCGTTTTCCCCGCGAATACGATCTCATGGTCATCCAACAGCGCGAGGGCTTCCGGCGCGAGGTCGGCACCCGTGACGATAATGACTTGCTTGTTCGTCACAGTGCTTCTCCCTGCTTCAGGACGCCCGCCGTCACCAGCGATGCCAGCAGCCAGGGCGCGGTGGTATTGCCTTCCTTGATCTGGGCAATGCGCTGGGCTTCCGCGTCTTCCTTCTTTGCCGCGGCATCGAGCAAGGCTTCAATCTTCTCGCGCTCCACCACTACCAGGCCATCGGCATCGCCGCAGATGTAGTCGCCGGGGTTCACCGTGACGCCACCAACAGAAATGGGGTGTCCAATGCGCCCGCCAACTTCCTTGGTGGGGCCGTTAGGGTTCGTGCCCACCGAAAAGACCGGGAACTGCATTTCCTCCAGCTCGAGGCTGTCGCGGACCGCGCCGTCGATGACGACACCAGCAAGGCCGCGCTGGCGAGCGGCATGCATCATGATCGTTCCCATCAGCGCAGAGGTCTGGTCACCTTTGCCGTCGACGACCAGAACATCGCCCGGCTGCGCCAGCGCCAGCGCTGCGTGGATCATCAGATTATCACCGGGGCGAACCTCGACAGTGAAGGCGGGCCCGGCGACTTTCATGCTCGGGCGCAAGGCCCTGATCCGGCCATGCAACGCACCGCGGCGTCCGCCGACATCGGAGAGGATCGCCGGTTGGAACTTGGCAGCCCGCGCCACGATCTCGGCAGGCACGCGCTCAAACGATTTGATGATGTTGGGCAAGGTCATGATGGACTCCAGGCAATATGAAATAGATGGGTAGATAAGGGCGTCAATCCAGCTTCGTGCCGGAGGCCTTGATGACCGATGCCCAGCGTCCGATGTCCTGCTTGATCAGCGCACTGAACGCCTCAGGCGTGCCAGTCAGCACCGATGCACCTTGCTCGTCCAGCTTGGTGGCAAGCGCCGGAGACTTGAGCGCCTTGTTGAACTCGGTATTCAGGCGCACCACGATGTCCTTCGGTGTCGCGGCAGGCGCGACGAAGCCGAACCAAGTCGCGGTATCAAAGCCGGGATAGCCCAACTCGGCCACGGTCGGCACCTGAGGCAGGTCCTGCAAACGCTTGGGAGACGTCACCGCGAGCGGCCGCATCCGGTTGTTCTTGATATGCCCGAGCAACGTAGGCACCGAGGCCATGTAGAGATCGACTTGTCCGCCCATCAGGTCGTTGACCGCCTGCGCTGCGCCCTTGTAAGGGACATGGGTGAACTTCACCTTTGCGGTCGTTTGAAGCAGCTCACCGCCAAGGTGCGCCACCGTTCCGTTGCCCGGAGAGGCGAAGTTGATGGCGCCGGGCTTTGCCTTGCCCGCCTGGATCACGTCCTTCAGCGTCTTGTAAGGCGAATTGACATGGGTCACCAGCACGAGCGGCGCGGATGCCACCAGGCTGATGGGTGTCAGATCCTTCAGTGGGTCATATGGCAACCGTTCATACAGCGAGGGATTGATGGCAAGGTTGCTGGTCTGCCCCATGACGATGGTGTAGCCATCGGCCGGCGCCTTGGCTGCCGCGTCCACCCCGAGGTTGCCACCGGACCCTGGCTTGTTCTCCACCACAAAGACCCAGCCGGTCGACTTGGCAACCGTATTGGTGACTTCTCGCGAAATGATGTCCGTGCCCCCGCCGGCGGGAAAAGGCACGATGACCCGGATGGGCTTGGTGGGGTACTGCGGCGCGGCTTGGGTCGTGGCGGACGCCAGAACCAGACCTGTTGCAAGCACGAATATGCAGCGACGGGAAATTGCCTTCATTACTGTCTCCGAATCTCGGTTTCGTTGTGATTCCGATTGTGATCGACCGTTTCACGGCATACAATGGCGTTTCATACTGTGCACCCCGTTTCGTTCTATGAATGCGAATAGTGACCCAAAGGGCGCTTCAAGGGGCGACGATGGCGCTGGGGGCGTCATTGCGGTCACCCGCGCCCTGCGCGTACTCGAAGCGTTCGGGGTGAACGACCCCCAGCTCTCACTTGCCGAACTGAGCCGGCGGACCGGCATCCACAAGACCACCGTGCTGCGGCTGGCGCGCACGCTGGCGGCGGACAACTATCTGGTGCAGAAGGAAGACGGCAACTGGCGGCTCGGCCGCGCAGCAGGGTGGCTGGGCGCGTGCTACCAGGCAACCTTCAACGTTCAGGAAGTGGTGGAGCCGGTGCTGCGGGAGCTGACGATCAAGACCGGCGAAAGCGCTTCGTTCTACGTCCGGGAGGGACAACAGCGAACCTGCCTCGTCCGGGTCGAAGGACCGCAGGCCATCCGGCATCACGTCAGGATCGGGGCGGCACTGCCGCTGGACAGCGGTTCGCCAGGCCGCGTCATCCTGGCGTTCTCAGGCGAGCCGGGCGAGCTTTATGAAATGATCCGCCGCCGTGGATTTCATCTGTCGCTTGGCGAGCGCGAGGCCGAAGTCTCGAGTGTGTCTGCACCGGTGTTCGGATTGCACTGGCGGCTGCTTGGCTCCATGTGTATTTCAGGACCGACTTCCCGGCTAAGCGAAGAGCGTTTGCTGGAGCTGGCACAGACAGTCGTCGACGCGGCGAACAAGCTTTCGTATGCCATGGCAGGCAGTCAACGGCCTGCGATGCAAATTGAAAGGCCGTCGACCTGGCACCCTTGATATTGCAGATGTGGGGCATGAAGAGCCGATAGAAATCGTAGATGACCTCTGTCAGTCGCGAGCCGGTCGTCGCTTTTCGACCCGTTGCCGCCGCTCAGGCCTCCGTGACGGCAAAGTCCGCTTTCATAGCCTAGCCGCCGTTCAAGCGGGGACGCGTTAGTCGATGCGGCGGAACTCTGCTCTTACCCTGTTCGGCTGCCACATACTGGTGAACAGCGACCAATTGCCCAAGTGGTCCTCGTCCATGACGGTCTGGCATCGGGGCGTCGATCAGCAGCCCCATCTTCGTCCACGACTCGTCATTTCAGATTCACGCCCTGTCCGGGTATTTGGTGCGAAAGCGCGCCAGCAGGCTGGGCAGGTGCGTGCTGGTAGAAATGGTCTCGGCGGCTGCGGCGAAGTAGCGGAACTGCAGCAGCGTAGTCTCGTCGGCGATCCTTTCCGGTGCCTCGCGAGACCTGGCCATGTCCATCCCTCCGCTATATGTTTTGTGGATATCAGGTTTTGGAATTTTTGATTTTACGATGGCGCGGGCGCTTCCTACACTCCTCCGGACAAAAGAAGCATGCGGAGACAGACATCGTGAATACCCCACTATCGCCAACCTGCGCGAATCCCTGGCCGCGGCCAGCCTGGACGACAAGGACACCCTCAAAAGAGGCCGCGTCTACTTGAGCGGCACCCAGGCGCTGGGGCGACTGCCACTGCGGCAATAGGCCCGCGACCGGGCCGCGGGATTGAATACCGCCGGCTTTATTCCGGGTACCGGAGCTCGCCGCTGGGCGGGCTCCATGACGGCCGTCTGGCGCGGCTGAAGGGCTTGCGCGACACCGCCTTCGGTATATTCGGCAGGCCTACCGAACGGCGCGCAGAGCGGCAACTGATTGCCGAGTATCTCGCCACGGTGGAGGAGCTTGCGCAGTCCCTGAGCGACGCCAAACTTGACACTGCTGTCGCAATGGCTTCACTACCAGACGATATTCGCAGTTTCGGCCATGTGAAGGAGGTCAATATGCAGAAGACGGCGCAGCGGCGGACGGCGTTGCTGGGCCAATTTCGCAGTGGCGCGTTGAGTGCTGCTGCCTGACTCCGGCCGCAGCAGAACAGTTTCCTGTGGCAGGATCGAGCGCGTCCGGCTTGGCGGTGGTGGGGCTTGCGAAGGCGCGCCGCTCTTTGGCAAGTAGCACTCCACCCTTGTAAGGCACCCGCCCCGGCGACACTACCGCGGCGGCCAGGGCCGTATGGCCCAACATCCTCGGAACACTGAAAAATGAGTACGGAAAATCAACTACAGTTCGTTGTAGAGCCTCATCCCGGGCCCACCCCCGCCGATGAGATCGCTGCCAAGTTGGCAAATCCGACGTTCGGACGCATTTTCACAGATCACATGGTCACGATCCGTTGGACCGACGGTCGCGGCTGGCATGACGCCAAGGTCGAAGCACGCCGTCCTTTCCAAATCGATCCCGCCTGCGCAGTACTGCACTACGCGCAGGAAATCTTCGAGGGCATGAAGGCATACCGTGGCGAGGACGGCAAGATCTCGCTGTTCCGACCACAGGAGAACGCAAGGCGTTTTCGCGCCTCTGCTGCCCGCATGTCGATGGCCGACCTGCCCGAGGCCACATTTCTGCAAGCCGTGGAAGCGCTCGTCGATATTGACCGCGCCTGGATTCCAGGTGGCGATGGAAGCCTCTACCTGCGTCCATTCATGTTCGCCTCGGAGAATTTTCTCGGCGTGCGCGCGTCGGCCGAATTTGTATTTTGCGTGATTGCTTGCCCGGTCGGCCCGTATTTCAAGGCCGGCAAGTCGGCGGTGACCGTATGGGTTTCGGATCGCTACACCCGAGCGGCCCCAGGCGGCACCGGCGCGGCCAAGTGCGGCGGCAACTACGCAGCCAGCCTGATCGCGCAGACCGAGGGCTCGGCCAATGGCTGCGACCAGGTCGTGTTCCTTGACGCTGCGGAGCACCGCTGGATCGAGGAGCTCGGGGGCATGAATGTTTTTTTCGTGATGGATGACGGCTCTCTGCGCACGCCCCCATTAACAGGGACAATCCTGCCGGGCATTACGCGCGCTTCGATCATCGAACTGGCCAGGCACGAGGGTATTCCGGTCAATGAAACAGCATACGACTTCGAGACGTGGCGCACAGATGCAGCCAGTGGCAGGGTTAAGGAAACTTTTGCCTGTGGCACGGCCGCGGTCGTCACCGCCATCGGGCAGGTACGTCACGCTGGTGGGGAGTTCACGATCGGCAATGGTGGGGAAGGCGAAGTTACGCAACGCCTCCGTTCGTTGTTGACCGGCATCCAGCGCGGCAAGATCGCCGACCCGTTCGGATGGGTTCATCACGTCGATTGAGACCGGCGTGTTTGACATCAGCGGCGTGCAAGGAATCGGAGGGCCGTGCGCGCCGCGTTGATTCGGTTTGACGTCTGTCCCCGTGGCCTGGGCGGTCCGGGTAATTCCAACAAATACCGGGACCGGGGCGCGACCTGCGTGCCGGCAAGCCGTGCCGTCGACCCCGGCAGCACGCTGCCCGGATGCCTTCGCGCCCGCATGACTCGTCGCCATCTCCGGCGCGGGCCCGTGCGATCGCTCGGCAGCACATGCAGGAGACACCTATATGAGCTTGTTCCGAACCAAAGACATTGACGCCATGCTGGTGGACAGACGCGTTTGCAGCCTGAAGAAGGTGCTGGGTCCGGTGGACCTCGTGCTGATGGGCATCGGCGCCATCATCGGCACCGGCATCTTCGTGCTGACCGGCACCGGCGCTTTGACCGCCGGCCCGGCGCTGACCGTGTCTTTCGTCATCGCGGCCATGGCCTGCGGCTTCGCCGCGCTGTGCTATGCCGAGTTCGCCTCCGCCATCCCGGTGTCGGGATCGATCTATACCTATAGCTACGCGACTCTGGGCGAGATCATTGCCTGGATGATCGGCTGGGACCTTCTGCTCGAATACGGCCTGGCTACCTCGGCGGTGTCGGTGGGCTGGTCGGGATACTTCCAGTCGCTGGCGGCGGGTTTCGGTCTGCATTTGCCGGCGGCGCTGACGGCGGCTCCGGGGGCTGTGCCGGGCGTGCACACCTTGTTCAACCTGCCGGCCTTCCTAATCATGCTGATCACCACTTGGGTGGTGTCGTGCGGCGTGCGCGAGTCGGTCCGTCTCAACAACCTGATGGTGGCAATCAAGATTTCGGTGGTGGTGCTGTTCATCGCGGTCGGCGTCTGGCATGTCAAGCCGGCCAACTGGCAGCCATTCGCGCCGTTCGGGGTATCCGGCATCTTCAATGCGGCGGCGCTGGTGTTCTTCGCCTTTATCGGCTTCGATGCGGTGACCTCAGCCGCCGAGGAAGTGCGCAATCCGCACCGCGACCTGCCGGTCGGCATCATCGGCTCGCTGACGGTCTGCACAGTGCTATACGTGATAGTCGCGGCCATCATGACTGGCGTCGTTCCCTTCGCCAAGTTCGCCGGCATCGACCATCCCGTGTCGCTGGTGTTGCAGTACGCGGGACAGAACTGGGTGGCTGGCTTTGTCGACCTGGGCGCCATTCTCGGCATGACCACGGTGATCCTGGTAATGACCTTTGGCCAGACTCGCGTCATCTTTGCCATGTCTCGCGACGGCCTGCTGCCCGCCAAGCTGTCGTCGGTCCACCCGGTGCACGCCACCCCATTCTTTGCCACCTGGACCGTCGGCATCGTGTTCGCGATGATCGCCGCATTCGTGCCGCTCAATGTGCTGGCCGAGTTGATCAATATCGGCACGCTCTCCGCCTTCACGCTGATCTCGATCGCGGTGCTGGTGCTGCGCCGGACCCGTCCCGAGCTGCCGAGAGCTTTCCGCTGTCCCGGCGTGCCGGTGGTTCCGCTGCTATCGGTGGGCTTCTGCCTGTTCCTGATGGCGCACCTTCAAGCGCTGACCTGGATCGCTTTCCTCATTTGGCTGGGGATCGGCCTGTCGATCTACTTCCTGTACGCGCGCCGCAACGCGGTGCTGCACGGTGGCACCAGGTAGCACGCGGTGCTGGCCGTAAGAGTCCCGAGACACGGTAAGCGGATGTGGAAGCCGACCTTGGAGTAAGCGAAAACCCCAGCCCCGCCCGCACCGAGAAACTGGGTAAGATGCCAACCCGGCGCCGGCGCGACAAGATCGCCCGCAGCCGAACGGGATTGGGGCTCCCCGCCCCATCAACGCCGCACCGCACTGTAACCCAGGCGGTGTGTCAAGGAAGGCAGAGCTACAGCTTTGCATTCCCCACGTCATGGAGAAGAAGTTGAACGACCGTACCCACGCGGCGGCCGCTGTCCGCCTTTTCGGCACCTGCGAAGGCCTGTCCCACGAGCGCGTGACGCTCGCGACTGATCCGGAATCCGGCCTGCAGGCCATCATCGCCATCTACAACACCAGACTGGGCCCCGCCTTCGGCGGCTGCCGGTACTGGGCCTATCCCGCCGAAGTCGACGCGCTGTCCGATGCGCTGCGCCTGTCACAGGGCATGGCCTACAAGAACGCCCTCGCCGGGCTGCCGTTCGGTGGCGGCAAGGCGGTGATCCTGCGTTCCCCGGCGCAGACCGACCGCCAGCAACTCTTCCGCGCCTTCGGCCGCATGGTCGAGTCGCTGCAAGGCAGCTATATTACGGCCGAGGACGTCGGCACGACGGTGGACGACATGCGTGCCGTCCAGGCCGAGACCCGCTACGTCAGCGGCATGCCGCGCGACGGCGGCTTCGGCGGCAATCCCTCGCCGTGGACGGCATACGGCGTGTTCGTCGGCATCGAGGCGGCGGCGCTGTATCGCCTGGACCGCAAGTCGCTCGCCGGCTTGTCCGTGGCCGTCCAGGGACTGGGTTCGGTGGGCTGGGAGCTTTGCCGCCGTCTCCATGAAGCGGGCGCCACCCTGACCGTGGCCGATATCGACGCCGGCCGCACGACGCAGGCGCAACAGCAGTTTGGCGCCCGCGTCGTATCGCCGGAAGCCATCACAGCCGTCGACGCCGATGTATTCGCGCCTTGCGCGCTGGGTGCCGTCATCACCCCGGCCGTGGCCGAAAGCTGCCGCTTCCGGGTCGTCGCCGGCGGGGCAAACAATCAACTCGCTTCGCTCGCCGAAGGCGACACCCTGCACCAGCGCGGGATCTTCTATGCCCCCGACTTCCTCATCAATGCCGGCGGCATCGTGAGTTGCGCCCGGGAATACCTCGGCGGTGTCGACGAATCGGCCCTGCGCGACGAAGTGGCAGGCATCCGCGAACGGGTGCTCAGGCTGGCGCAACGCGTGGAGTCGACCGGCCAGGCGCCGGCGCGCGCGGCGGTGACATGGGCGCACGAGGTGTTGTCGCGTGGCATCGGGCCGAACTGAGCGTCACGTCGACCAGGAGGAAGCCGATGAACGAATTCCCGAAGCCCCACAGTTCGACCAGCGCCAGCGACAAGCTCGTCATCCTTGATACCACCCTGCGCGATGGCGAACAGTCGCCTGGCGCGGCAATGACCGTCAGGCAGAAGATCGCGGTCGCGGAATATCTCGATGCCCTGAACGTCGATGTCATCGAAGCTGGCTTTGCAGCCAGCTCGGATGGGGACCATGACGCCATCCGGGAGATTTCCGGGCAAGTGAAGGGCAGCGTGATTTGCTCGCTCGCCCGTGCCAATGAGCGCGATATCGAGCGAGCCGCCAATGCGTTGAGGAGCGCGAGAAGATCCCGCATCCACACCTTTATCGCCACGTCGGCGTTGCACATGGAGAAGAAGCTGCGCATGACCCCGGAGGAGGTGTATCTGCGGGCGTGCACTGCCGTCCGCTTCGCGCGCCAGTTTACGGACGACGTGGAATTCAGCCCCGAGGATGGGAGTCGATCGGACCCCGATTTCCTCTGTCGCGTGATCGAAGGGGTCATCAAGGAAGGGGCGACCACGATCAACGTCCCCGATACCGTTGGCTATGCCATGCCCGTCGAATTTGCCGAGGGACTGCGGAAGCTTCGCGAGCGCATTCCCAACTCCGACAAGGCCATATGGTCGGTGCATTGCCACAATGACCTCGGCCTGGCGGTTGCCAATTCGCTGGCGGCCGTCAAGTACGGTGGCGCCCGGCAGATCGAGTGCACCATCAACGGGCTTGGCGAACGCGCAGGCAACGCGTCCCTGGAAGAGGTCGTCATGGCGGTAAAGACCAGGCGTGACCTGTTCGGACTTGACGTTGGCGTGAACACCACGCATCTGGTCGCTGCCTCCAGGGCCGTTGCCGAGGCCACGGGGTTCATCGTTCCGGCGAACAAGGCGGTGGTCGGTGCCAATGCCTTCGCACATGCGTCAGGCATCCACCAGGATGGCATCCTGAAAGCCCGTGAGACCTATGAAATCATGCGGCCGGAAGATGTTGGATGGGACAAGGGCGCGCTCGTGCTCGGCAAGCTTTCCGGCCGGAATGCTTTCAAGCACAGGGTTCAGGAACTCGGGCTGCATTTTCCCGACGACGAAGGGCTGTCCGCTGCCTTCGCCCGCTTCAAGGGACTGGCGGATACGAAGGCCGCGATTACCGATGACGATCTGAGGCACATTGCCCTCGGCGTGGCGGAATCCAGTACGGTCGGCGCTTCATAAGCGCTCCCGGCCACGCCGCCGGGAGCTACCGCAGGCGGCGCTCAAGACAGCGCCGTCTGCTTCCCGAACGTCGGGACAAGCCGACGCCAAAGCTCCGGTAGCCGCGCGAGGCGCGCAGCATGATTGACCACCAGCAGCGCCGTCGCCACCGTCTTGCCCGGATTGGTGATGGCATGGGCGACGTCCGCGCCATAGCGGGCGGTCTACCCATGTTTCAGCCTCTCTTCTTCCCCGCCTGAGCGCACCGTCATTGACCCTGACTGGACCGACAGGTGCTCGGGTTACCCCAGGGGGTCCCATGCCCGCTTCCGACATCGCCCTCCACGACCCGCTATCGGCATGCCGCGCCCGGGTGATCGGGCAGGCCAATGAAGGGAGGCGCTTCTAACAATCGGATGACCGGTTACGGGGCGGAGCCGACGCGTGAACGTCCGAATGACGACGCATGTGAATGGCGGCTTGTGGCCTTGAACGGACCGATGCCCGCCGCTAGAAGCTTGTCACGTCCGGGCCAAAGGCGACCGGCCTTCGGCCGACCTGGATGCTGAGGTCCATATAAACGCTGCTAGACTTCGGACGAAGCCCCTCGCTCAGAATTCAACCGTCCGGTATAGTGACATGACTGAATTCCCTCTAACGTTTATCAGCCAGATCGAATGGGAAAGCTGGTTGGCGCAAAACGGCGGCACTTCGACCGGAGCATGGCTGCGCCTGGCGAAGAAAGGAGCCGAACAGCCAACCGTAACGTACGAACAGGCGTTAGAAGGCGCTCTATGTTATGGCTGGATTGATGGTAAAAAACAGGCCGAGAGCGAGAAATACTGGTTGCAACGCTTCACGCCACGCTCGGCAAAAAGCATCTGGTCAAAGCTAAACAAAGACAGGGCTGAAGCGCTGATCGCCGCAGGGAGGATGCGCCCGCCTGGCATGACGCAGATCGAGAGAGCTAAGAAGGACGGCCGCTGGGAGGCAGCTTACGCGTCAGCAAGTAAGTCGATAGTGCCGGACGACTTACAGGTAGCGTTGGACGCAAATCCGAGAGCCAAGAAGTTCTTTGCAACATTGGATAGCCGCAACCGCTATGCCATCCTGTTTCGCGTACAGAATGCCAAAATGCCAGAAACCCGGGCGCGCAAAATCGAAGAGTTCGTCAACATGCTGTATCGCGGTGAGGCCTTCTATCCCTAGAGCCTTTCACTTCTGGCGGAATTTTCGCCACATGGGCATGTCACCTCTACTGACCGTTTTGGCCGATGGCCGCCGCGTGCAGCGCGTACGGGTAAGCGACAGAGACTGGCCGAGCCCGGAAGCTTGAAGCCGGGTGCCGGCCATGCTGGCGATCCCACGGCCAGCTTCCGTATTCGACCCGTCACGGTCATTCGCGGACCCATCTGCGAACGACCGAAGTTCGATGCAGATCATCCCAACTGATTACGCTGGACCGGCCTTCTCGCGCATCGGCCTCGCGGGCGCAAGCGGCAAACCATCGATGGTCACCTGCAGGCCGTCCTGCCAGCCGGGAACCGGTGAGCGCAGCGTAAGGACCGAACCCGCGCCGCGGACAATCGCTTCGACGATCGCCAGGCCAAGCCCGCTGCCTTTGGCTGTAGTCGCGCCGCGCTCGAACGGTTTCGTCAGGCGCTCAAGTTCATCGTCCGGCAGCACTGGTCCTTGATTCCTTACACTGAGCGTACCGGTGACCGACAGCACAATCCCCACCGGTCTCCCGGGCGCACCGTGCTTGAGCGCATTTTCAACCAGATTGCGCACGACTATGGCGAATGCGTCCGGATCGATCCACGACGGCACGGGCTGGTCGGGCAGGTCGAGCTGGATCGGCTTCGCAGATGCAACGCGCCGAAAATCCTCGACGACAAGCTCCAGTACCGGGCGCAGATCCTGCGGCGCGTCCCCGGGCACGCGTCCATTTTCGGCCTTCGCGAGTTGCATGAGCCTTTCGCTGACCCGCGACAGGGCGTGCAGGGCTCTCTTGACATTCTGCACGCGTTCCCGCATGGCGGCGGAAGGCATTTCGGCCATGAGGCGCTGCGTCTGCGCGAGGGCTGCGGCAATCGGGGTGCGCAACTCGTGTGCGCTATTGGCAGTGAAGCTACGCTCCGCAGCCAGCGCGCGCTCCAGGCGAGCCATCAGGTCATTGACCGCGTCGGCAACCGGAGCGACCTCCGTCGGCAGTTCCTTCTTTTCGAGCGGTGTCAGGTCGTTCTGGCCGCGTGCAGCGATGCTGCCGCAGAAACGCCGGATTGGCCGTAGCCCGGTGCGGACAATCAGCCAGATGCCACACAGGCCCACCGGCAGAAACAGGATGAGGACCCTGGCGACCGCGAGCGCGGCTTCAATCACTGCATGCCGGCGCGTGGCGAGCGGCTCGGCGATGATCAGGGAGATCGTGCCCTGCAAGCCCGGTTCGGCGTAAATCCGGTGCGACGCCGTAGAAGTGAAGCCCGCTTTCAGGTCAGGCGGGAAGATGGCGATATCGGCGTCGTGCGATCGCAGCAGAAGCCTGCCCCTGTCATCGCGAACCGCGTAGGTCAGCAATTCGTCGTGCGGGCGAACGGCTGCGATACGGCGGCTGCCATCGTCATCGCCATCCGCATCGCGCCCGACGATATCCATGATAGCGAGCGGCAACAGGCGCTGCGCCGTTTCTTGCAACGCACTGTCCGACATCCGATCGACTTCGTGGCGCAGCACGTAGAATGAAGCGGCCGCGGCCGCGAGCGACAGCACAGCGAGCCCTCATGGTGTTGCAAGTGGCGATGGCCATCGACAGGAAGCGGTATACGCCCGAAGATCACCGCCAGCCCTTCCACCGGCAGCATCCCGGTGGACGTCACCGTGGCCGCAAACACCACGAACGACCCGGCACCCCGTAAGCATGCGAGATGAACATCACGCCCATCGCCATGAAGATCGAGGTGCCGTCGAGGTTGAACGCATAGCCGGTCGGCAGCACCAGGCCGACGGTCTGCTTGGCGCAGCCCAGGCGCTGGAGCTTGATCAGCAGGCGCGGCAGCGCGCTTTCCGACGACGCTGTGCCCAGCACGATCAGGATCTCGTCCTTGATGTAGCGCAGGAAGCGCCACAGGCTGAAGCCCGCCACCTTCGCGACGATGCCGAGTACCACGGCGATGAACAGCACCACCACCGCATAGAAGCTCACCACGAACTGCGCCAGCGCGACCAGCACGGCGGCGCCGTTGCTGCCCACCGAGTACGCCACCGCGCCGAAGGTGCCGATCGGCGCCAGCTTCATCACCAGGTTGATGAATGAAAAGAGAACTTCCGAGATGGAGGCGAGGCCGTCGTTGATCTTCGCGCGGCGTGCCTCGGGAATGGCGAGGATGCCGATGCCCACCATCACCTCGAGCACCACCACCTGCAGCAGTTCGCCCTTGGCGAAGGCGCCGACGAAGTTGTCGGGCACGATGTGCATCATGAACTCGAGGAAACCCTGCGGTGCGGCGGTCTTGGCCGTGACCGGCGTGGCGGCGTGCCGGCGACGTGCGACATGCCCGTGCCGATCTCCAGCAGGTTGCCGGCGAACATGCCGACCACCAGCGCAATGGTGGAGATCACCTCGAAGTACAGGATTGACCGCCAGCCTACGCGCCCGGCGCTCTTCACGTCGCCCGCCGAGGCGATGCCGTGGACGATGGTAAGGAACACCAGCGGCGCCACGCCGGCCTTGATCAGCGACAGGAACATGTCACCCAGCAGCTTGAGCTGCGAGGCGAACTTCGGAAACGCGAAGCCGACGGCGATGCCGAGGATCAGTGAGACGAGCACCTGCATGCCGAGCTTGCGGTACCAGGGTAGTCGCGGGGCCACAGGCGGTGCGGGCGGAACAGCGGGAGTCTGGATGGTTTCGTTGTGCATGATGTCTTCCTCCACCGTGGGCCTGTGTCAGGCTACCTTGCGGGACAATTCGAGGGCGCGGTCGACCATTTGCGGCGCGAGACCGAGATAGTTCGCCGGGTCGGTCATGCGCTCGATGGCGGCGCGGTCGAAGTGCTTCGTGACTTCCGGCAGCGCGGCGAGCGCGTCGGCCAGCCTGCCGCCGCTCTCGTTGACGGCGCGGCAGGCGTCGTAGACCACATCGTGGGCCTGCTGACGGCCGATGTACGGGGCCATGCCCATCATCACGGCCTCGGCCACGATCAGGCCGCGCGAGATGCCGAGGTTGTGCTGCATGCGGGCTTCGTCGACGATCAGCCCGCCCAGCGCGAACTTCGCCTGGTGCAGCGCGCCCGAGGTGAGGATGAAGCTCTCCGGAATGGCGATCCATTCGGCGTGCCAGGGACCGGTGGCACGCTCGAAGTCCTGCACCATCGCGTCGACCATCAGGCCCGCGTGCTGGCGCACCGCCTTCGAGGCTGCGAGCATCAGTTCGCTCGAGATCGGGTTGCGCTTCTGCGGCATGGTGCTGCTCGCGCCGCGGCCCTTGACGAAGGGCTCGTAGACTTCGGCGAATTCCGTCGAGGCCATGATCATGATGTCGAGCGCGATCTTGCCCAGCGAGCCGGTGACCAGCGCCAGCAGGTTGACCGCCTCGGCGAAGCCATCGCGCGCCACGTGCCAGGTGGTGGCGGGCACCCCCAGGCCCAGCTCGACAGCCAGCGCCTCTTGCACCGCGAAGCCCTTGTTGTCGCCTTGTCCGCCCAGCGACGCCAGCGTGCCGGCCGCGCCGGCGAACTCCACCACCGCCACGCGCGGGCGCAGTTCGGCGATACGCTGCTGGTGGCGGTCGAACATGGCCAGCCAGATGGCGGTCTTGTAGCCGAACGTCACCGGCAGCGCCTGCTGCAGGTGGGTGCGGCAGGCCATCGGCGTGTTGCGGTGCCTGGCCGAGAGATCGGCGAGAATGGCGCGCAGCTCGCGGATGTCGGCGTCGATGCTGTCGAGCGCGTCGCGCACCTGGAGTGCCACGGCGGTGTCCATGATGTCCTGCGTGGTGGCGCCCCAGTGCACGTAGCGTCCGGCCTCCCCGCACATTGCCACGAGCTGGTGCACGAGCGGCAGGATCGGGTAGCCGACGATGTCGGTTTCCTCGCGCATGTGGTCGAAGTCGATGCGCTCGATGCGCTCGATGCGCGATTCGCGGGCAATGGCCTCGGCCGCCTCCGCCGGGATCACGCCTGCCCGGGCCTCGGCCTTGGCCAGCGCGACCTCGACGTCGATATAGCGCTGCACCAGCGCACCGTCGGAGAAGATCTGGCGCATCTTCTTCGTGCCAAAGGCATCGCGGAAGAGGGCGGAGTCGACAACGGTGCTGGCGGCGGGAATCGCAGGAATGGAGTGTCTCGAGCGTGCGCCTGAACGATGGTCGCGATGGCCGCGCCGATATGCCGATAGCCTGGACAGATGTCTATATCGATCCTGCCTACACGGACATTGGCGACATGGTGCGCGCGTCGCCGGACACACTTGTCAGCACGCTGATCGAGTCGCGCTACGGGCGGCAGATCGCCGAGATCGAGCAGGACGTAAGCGCGTCGACCCTCGCCGACGAAACCGTGGCGAAGGCGCTGAGGCTCGAACCGGGTGCGTCGGTATTGAAAATCGTCCGGCGCTATCTGGACGCCGACGGGCAGACCTTCGAGGTTACGGCGACGGTGCATCCGGCGGACAGCTTTTCAGTGTTGATGCGATTGAAGCGTTCCACTTCGTAGGCGAATGCTGCTTTGGGCGGGGAGCGGCCTTTGCATCTTCGGTTTGGGTGGCGCTTCCCCACTGCAGATTCAACCGGTCGATGCAACAGCTTGATGGAATCGTTCAGCCGGTGTAGCGAAGTTTAGTGTCTTGCGCTAGCGATTCTTCAGTTCAGCCAGGAGCGTCTGCGCGGTGCGCACATCGGTGAGGTCACTTCCTTCCCTAATGCTGTCGCAGGCGGGCTGTAGCACGGCGCATGCATGCTGAATGTCGCCCGCTGCTGCCAACTGACGGGCAAGGCTGATCGCCGCCCGAAGCCCGGGAAGACCCGCGCCCTGTCTTTGTGCAACGGCGATTGCCTCGTGAAGGGTCGCTAGTGCTTCGTTTCGTTGCATGGGGTGCCGAGTCGCAAGCAATTCGCCTTTCAGGCGCAGCATTTCCGATAGCTGGAAGCGTCCGCCGTGACGATTGACAGCGGCGAGCGCCCGATCGATCTCGACGAGCCCTGCCTCTGGTTTGCCCGCGCAGCCAAGCGCCTCGCCAAGCAGCGCATTGAAGTATGGCAGCCCCATTTCCGCACCGGTTGCGCTGATTGCTGAAATTCCCTCCCGCATCCTTTCTATGCCTTCGTCGAGATCGCCCATTTGCGCCAGCGACCAACCCAGCTGAAACTTACCTTGCGACAGCAGCAAGGGCAGCATGTACTCATCGCAAACTGCAATTTCCCGTGCAGCCCACTGCTTCGCCAGTTCAGGCTCGCCCCGCAAGATATGCGCGAAGCTGCATGCCCAATAGGTCAAAGCGGTCGTCAGTGGATGACGGAGTTCTTGCGCGAGCCCCAGCGCCTCGTCGCAGATCGCCAGTGATTTGTCCGGGTATCCACGCAGGCACTGAACCAGCGCGGTGAAGCACCGGCAGCACACACCAGGATCATGTCCAGAGTATTTGAATGTCAGCGGGTGGTCTCGCTCTCGCTCGTAAAGGACCATTCCGCTTCTGCTATGAAACTCTGAAGCAGCATATTCCCCCATGAAAAAGCTGTTCGTCCAGAAAAGATGATGCGTCTCGATTTGCATCCCGGGATCATGCGAGCCCGCGGTCAGAGCTGTGCACCGGTTACCAAGTTCGCGGGCGATTTCTGACTCACCACGGATCATCCGATACTGTCCTTCTCCCCGCAGTACGGTGAACAGTTCGCTCTCGTCTCCAAGCTCCTCGCAGAGCGCCCTTGCTCGCGTATACGCGTCAAGGACTTCTTTTGCCGCCCAACCCTTCGCTGCCATCATGGTCACGCCAAGGACCTTTTGATACTCGAGCTCTTGCCTGAGCAGCGCAGGAGAACGAGGCAACATCCGGATGATCTCGAGCCCTCTGTTCAGGTGATCAACGGCCTGCTGATACGCGAACCGCTGCAGCGCCTTGCCCGCGGATTGGTACAGATAGTGAACAGCCTTGTCCCAAAGTTCGCCAGCAAGCGCGTGATGCGCGAGGAGTTCGACATGCTCGTCAAGACGTTGCGTGTAAAGTTGCTCGATGACGCCCACAAGCTGCACGTGAATAGGGCGTCTTCGCTCCTTGAGTACGCTTGCATATGCGACTCGATGCGTGAGCGCATGCTTGAAGGTATATTGCTGATGCGGCAACAAGCGGGTCTGATAGAGGAATTCAGCCGCTTGCAGATCGGCGAGCAGATCGAGTAGCCGCTCGCGATCGAGATTGGCTATCGGCTCAAGAAGATCGACGGGAAATTCATGGCCGATCACGGCCGCCATCTGCAGAAGGGCCTTCTGCTGCGCGGACAGGCGATCGATCCGCGAAGCGAGAACTGCATGCACGGTTGATGGAATATCGAACGTGTCTATCGTTCGCGCCATCTGGTATGCGCCTTTTTGGCCAACCAGTGCGCCCGAATCTGCGAGCGCACGAACGGATTCTTCCAGGAAAAACGGTGTGCATCCCGTGCGCTCGATCAGGTGACGCCTAAGGGCGGAAAGCTCGCTGCCGTCGCCGAGCAGCGACTGCAGCAGCTGCTTCGCGCCTTCGGTGCCGAGACTGTCCACGTGCAGCTGGGCAAAATAGCTCTTGCCAGACCATGTGTGCCGATACTCGGGTCGATGGGTCACGAGAAGCATCACGCGTGACGCACCGATGAAGTCGACGAGATGATCGAGCACGGCCTGCGTGCCGTCATCGATCCAGTGCAGATCCTCGACAACGAGGATCGATGGGCGGTGCTCACTCGCTCGGATCATGAGAGAGGCAATCGCTTCGAGTGTGCGCTTGCGCCTTTGCGGCGGAGTCGCCATGTCCCACTGCGGATCATCCGGCGGTAGGTCCAGCATTGCAGCCAGCGCAGGACACGTCCAGGCGAGCGCCGGGTCGACCGCGTCGACGCCGCGACGAAGCTTCTCGGCGGCCCCATCCAGTGTGTCATGCGTCCCGATGCCGAACCACGTCCGGAGCAGATTGGCCAGGGGAAGATAGATCGCGCTCGTGTCGCGCGATGTCGCGCCCGTTTCGAATTTTGTCCACCCGGCCGCCTGTTCCGAGTTGACAAACTCATGCACGAGGCGAGACTTTCCCACGCCCGGTTCCCCGACGACGGCGCATACCTGGCCAGCGCTGTGTCCGGCACGCGCAAGCATCCCCTGCAAACTGGCCATCTCTGTGTCGCGGCCGACAAAATGCGTGAGGCCGCGTACGGTACGAGCGTTCCAGCGAAGACGCAACTCGGACTTTGTCCCCAGCGTGAAGATCTCGAGGGGGGGCGTCGCACCAGGAAGCGATCTCGCGCGAAGATCCGAAAGTTCGATGAACCCTTCGGCACATCTCGCCGTGTCCGCGCTCACGCCGATCTCTCCGGCCGCGAGCGCGACATCGATCTGATTCGCGATCTGCGGTACGGAGCCGAGCGCGTCATAGTGCTGCGACCCCTCGTCGCCAATCGTCCGGACGACAGCCTCGCCGGAATGTACGCCAATTCGCACATCCAGGGATCGCTCAATGAGTGCCGAAATGCGTGCGCGCATCGCGAGCGCTGCATAACAGGCTTCCACCGCATGCTCTTCGTGTGCGACGGGCGCTCCAAATAGTGCTGTGACACCATCGCTTCTGAGTTGGGTGACGAGGCCGCCGAATCGCTGAACGGAGTCGACCATTGCCTTCAATACAGCGTCGACGCGCTCAAGTGCCGTCTCCTGATCGATGACGCTGATGGGTTCGCGCACGCGGGCGCAGAGCACACTCAGGTGCTTGCGCTCCGCCGGGAATGCCGTTGCGCTATCCGCTGCGTAGCCAGCGCGCGACGCAATCCCGGACTGCTTAGCCGGTTCCCCGACAGCCACGGCCGGACCTGCAGGCTCTCTAGCTCCGCCTGAATCCTGCTGGATTTGAGCAGCCAGACGTTGAGTGCTCTCGGCCGGGGCAATGCCGAGTTCGGTATTGAGCACTCGGACGCATTCCTGGTACTGGCGGACAGCAGCGTTCCGGCGTCCCGTCCTCGCATACAGCCTCATAAGCAGCGCATGGGCCCATTCGAGTGACGGGTCCAAGGCCAATACTCTGCTTGCCGTCGCAATTGCACGATCAAATTCGCCAGATTGTTCGTAATGGCCGACGAGTTCGGTGAACACTTCCACGGCGCGTTCATGAAACCAGCGACGCTCGATGATCATCCACTGCTCGAACGGTTCTTCACGAAGGCTGAAACCATCGAGTAGGGCGCCCCGATAGAGTGCAACAGCTTTCGACAGGGAGTCAGGAGATCGTTCAGTCGCGAGGCTCGTGAATTGCAGCGCGTCGACTTCCACGAACTGTCCGTCAAGCCATATGGCATCCGGCTCCGCGTTCAAGATTGGGGGCGCGTTCGGCAGGACCCGGCGCAAGCTCGACAGAGTCTGCCGCAAACTGGCCCTTGCCTGCTCTTCCGCACTGCGCTCCCAAAGCACGCTTGCCAGTTGCTCTCGCGACCGCAGCATCCCCGGCGACAGGGCAAGGTAGGCCAGGATGGCCTTGCTTTTCCTGGTGGGAAAAGCGAGCGATCCATGCTGTCCGGCAAGCCGGACTTGCAAGCCTCCGAGGACTTCTATCTTGAGCCGGGCCATGTCGTGCGTGAGGTGAAGCGTCGCTCTCAAAAAGTCTAGTCCGCCCGGCGCGACTTTCACGCATCAATGAAGACTGCCCTCCCACCGGTCTTTTGCAGGTCACTTCTTCAGGTTCACCTCGTCCTGAAATGGGTCGGGGTAGGCATAGGCTTGGTTGCCGACTCGAATCCGGCCTCATGTGCAGGCTACCCGGCAAGATGCGGCCGCTTTCATGAGAATTTTTTTTACGGCGTTTTTACGCGACCCCGCCCGCAGTTCACGGATTGATGACGTCAGGCAACGATAGTTGGAATCGTGATGTTGCCGTACTCCAAACGTGGCTTACCCGTTCGAAAGGATGGGAAATCCGGGCGGCACCAACACGTATGCCAGGCGGCAGATCACGTACCCAGTGCCTCAAACCGCCGCCCGGCGTTCGAACCGTGCAAGGTGGAAGGATAGTCGTCGCTCGCGGCGGCCACGGGACGTGTGACGTATTGAAGGAGCGTTTCAATGGAAATCATGACTGATGGGCATAGGGTGACTACTACCAACCGCTACGCCAAGTGCATCGCTGCATCCAAGCGCGTCCGCTGGGACATCGACCGCGACGTAATTCGCGGCCGAAGCTTCGATTTCACGAAGAAGTTTTTGCCAGACGCTCTATCAAAGGTCGATTCTCTCGCCTTTCTCGGTCACGACGAGCAGCGTCTGCTCAGCCAGATTCAGGGCCGTACGTACGCGAACATGTTCGGTCTCGTCGAACGCTTCATCGCGGCGAAGGTACTGGAGATGAGCGGCCCATACCGACTCGGCGATCAGAGCGCGCTTGAAGCACTTGTCCGGTTCAGTGATGAGGAAATCAAGCATCAGGAGCTATTTCGCCGCATCGAGCGCATGTGCGCCGAAGGCATGCCAGCTGGTTATTCGTTCTTGCCGGACGCAAATAGTGTGGCCTCGTTCGTCCTCGCAAAGTCCACCTGGGCAGTGCTCGCTCTAACCTGTCACATCGAACTCTTCGTGCTCGCGCACTATCGAGGCAGCATCGACGGCGACATGAATTCCTCTGAACTATGGAAAGACGTCTTTCTCTATCACTGGCGCGAGGAATCACAGCACGCGATTCTCGATGAAATCGAATGGCAACGCGAAGATGCGAGGCTTTCGCCTGAAGAACGTGACGCAGCTGTCAACGATCTGATCGAATTGGTCGCCGCCGTGGACGGCATTCTGCAAACTCAGGCTAATGCGGACGCAGACTACTTTGCGATGATCTGCCCACGATCGCTGTCGATGGCTGACAAAGATTCCGTGCGCATCGGCCTGCTTGCCGCTTACAGGTGGCAATACATCATTTCCGGAGTGCAGGAGCCCCGCTTCAGTCAGGCTCTCGGTAGCATGATCACCGGGAGCCAGCTATTCAGAATCGAAACTGCGATGGCACCGATCATGAGCTAGCGTGCGCGATATTAGCGGCTGCGAACTACACGTTCGCAGCCGCTAAGCATCGTGAGCTTCGCGACGAAAAGGCGGAGCCAGAATCGCTGGAAACAGCGTTAGCAGCACCGTGCCCCCGGTCAAGGCTTCCTGCTGGAAACGCGCCATGTCGGGAAAAGCTGCCACGCCCACGCTTGCCGGCAATGGCCCGTTCGATTCAGAAAGGCACCTTCGTGGGGTGGTATAGACTCAACTCACGCTTCCGCCGTACCCTGGCGGACGATTTCGACGCGAGGTGCATCATGATCCGATTCCTGGCTGCCGCAATACTCTGCGGATTAACGCTAAGCATGTTCGGTTGCGCCGGCCCGCAGATGGGTGCCGACAATACGCATCGTTTCAACAGCGATCCCTACAACTACGAGTTCAGTCGAAACCTGTAGCGCGTTTCCGGCGCGGCGTCCCAGCCGCCAGCCGGCCGCGACACTTGCCAGGACGGTTGGCGCCCGCTGGGGGAGGGCGATTTCATGCGAGGCCGGGTTCAGCCCGGCCAGCCTACTGCGTTCCTACCACCTTCCCGCTGCGCCTCTCCATCGGCTTGCCGAATCCGCCAGCGCTCCCCGCGGACTTCCAGGCCTGTCCCCCCCGCACCCTGCGCGTGAACCTGCCCTCCTGACCCGCCCCGGTTCCGCATTCCGGACACCTTTCCAATTGGCGGGACGATTGGGTTAGCGCTTTCCCAGCGCGAACCCATACCCTTGCTGCGCCGGTGCAAGACCGTGCAAGAACCATATCGTCAAACAGGACGGAACAGCGAGGAGAAACGCATGAAAAGAATGGGAGCGCTCTTGGTAGTGGCGGTGGCAGCGGTGCCGGGCATAGCGGCGGCACAATCGGGGGTGACCATTTTTGGCGTAGCCGATCTCTACACCGAGTATGTCAAGTCCGGGGCAAATCATGTCGCGCGGGTCGAGGACGGCGGGCTGTATCAATCGCGCTGGGGCTTGCGGGGCAAGGAGGAACTGGCGCCGGGACTGTCCACGGTATTTACACTGGAGACCGGCCTTGCACTGGACAGCGGCACCGCCCAGCAGGGAGGACGCCTGTTTGGCCGCCAGGCCTGGGTCGGCCTGAGCAGCAAGGACTGGGGTGCGCTGACGCTTGGCCGGCAGAACACGCCGATCTACTACATCGAAGGGCAGGCGTCGGCCTTCGGCTTCTCGCCGTATGGCCCGCTCGGTCGCCTGCAGAACGGCGGCCCCGCAGGCAGCAGCCTGACCGCGCGCGCAGACAATTCCATCAGGTACGAAAGTCCCGAACTTGCCGGGCTGCAGGGCAGCGTAATCTATTCATTCGGCGCCGAGCGGACCAGCGCGCCACGCGACGCCGACCGGCTGGCGGCCGGCGGGCTAACTTATGCTCGCGGTCCGCTGTGGCTGGGCCTTGCCTACGAACGCACCTACAGCATCGGCGCGGTAACGGATGCCGACCGCGACGAGCGCGCGATCGGCGCCACCTACGAATTCCCTTGGGTGAAGTTGTTCGCCAACGTACGCCAGGCCACGCGATGGGTGCCAGGGCAGGCGACTCTTAAGGACCGCGGTTTCCACGTCGGCACGACCATTCCCGTGGGAGGCGCTGGACTGGTACTGCTGGCATACGGCATGCAGCAATCGGTCGGCACGCCGAACCGCGGCCAGCAGGCTTCGATCGGCTACCAGTACTCGATGTCCAAGCGCACAACGCTCTATGCCAACGCCAGCAAGATCTGGAACACGAACAAGGCCAACTACACATTCTCGAACATCCCCAATGAGGTCACGGCAAGCAGCGTGTCCGACCCGCGCGGGGTCATGATGGGCATGCGCCATCTCTTCTGATGTGCGCACGGACGTGCGCACCGGCCGGTCGCCGTTGCCGGCCAGGTGCCGGCGCGCCGCGATCCCGTCAAGCATAGGAGAATCCATGAAGCGCTTTACTCTCGCCGTGGCCTTCGGGCTGCATCTGTTCTGCGCGCCGATCGCATCTGCGGCAGGCGTAACCCAGCTGCAGACCCTGGGCGCGGACGCCGCGGTCCGGCTTACTGATGCCGCCAAACGGTTTGCCGAGGACCGAAAACTTGCCGTCAGCATCGTCGTGGTCGACGTCTCCGGCCACTTTCTCAGCGGCGTGAGAATGGATGGCGCCCCGTTTGCGACCTTTGACGTCGCGCGCGGCAAAGCCATCGCCTCGGCGGCAACGGGAGGCGCCTCCGGCGCCGAGCTCGTGAAGCGCTATCAGGCCAATCCCATCGTCTTCGGCCAGATGAGTTCGCTGGTCTATGGCGGGCCGGTCTTTCCGTCGCAAGGTTCCCTGGGCATCTACGTCGGTGGCCGGCTGGTCGGGGCCGTCGGCGTCAGCGGGGGGCCATCGGACGTGGACGAGGAGATCGGGCGCCGCGGCGTGGCCGCGATCGGTGCGACTGAGGCACCCTGAGTGGTGCATGCGCCTGGGCGCATCGTTCATGCTTGCGTCATGGTCGCGCCTGCCGGCGTATGACACCGGCAGGCGCGCTGTGGGGGCACGCCAGGGCGTCAGGGCTCACTACGGCTCTGGATGTCCGACAGGAAGCGCTCGATCCGCGTGGCGAGGTCCACCGGCGTCTCGTCCATCGGATAGTGTCCTGCGTTGCGGATAACGTCGATGGCCAGATCGAGGAATGCTTTGCCGTACGTCTGCTCCATGATGTCAGCAGTCAGCGACGGGTCGTGCTCACCGACCAGCAGCAGCGTGGGAACGCTGGTGCCGGCAACTTCAGCAGAGAAGTCGGTGTCGGCCCATGCCCGGAAGTAGGCGGCAAACGCGTCGGCATCGGCATGCTGCGTCGAGGCCCGGACCATCTTTTCCACCCAATGCCGGCTCAGGCGTTTGCCCGTCGAATTGTCGAGGACCGCGATTCTTGCCGCGAGCTCGCCGGCGGCACGTTCGAACAGAGCGCGTGCTGGCTTGTCGAACGGCACAGGCGTAGGCGGTACTGGTGTGACGCCGACCATGGCCGTGACGCGTGCAGGGGCCAGCATGGCGACGGCCTGCATGGCCTTGCCTCCCATGGAGTGCCCGATCAGCGAGAAGCGCTGCCATCCCAGTTCGTCACCAAGCGCCAGCACGTCGGCGGCGATCTCCCGCATGTCGAATCTGCCCTGGATCCCTCGCCGGGAACCATAGCCTCGATAGTCGATGAAGGCGTAGGTGAAGCGGTCGCCGTCGAGCACGTCCACAAAGGGCCCCCATCCGCGTGCATGGCCGAACCAGCCGTGCAAGGCGATGACATGGTTCGGGCCGTTGCCGATGGTGACCACGGCGCCGTCTTGGTTGTAATGCATTGCGTTTCCTCCGGTCGTCGATGTGGCGCTCCATATTGCATGAGGAGCTGCGGCGCGAGCGGAGTGCCTGTCAAGTTCTTGGACAATCCGGTAAGCAGGCGCCGTGCGGCGTCTGCGATCGTCGGCCAGCGTACCGCAATACCGCAGAACGGAGGACGTTTTGGTAAACGGCTCCCCAAATGGGGAAGCGCCTTGTGTCCGAATCAGTAGAGTATGAGCCCGGGCTGACCCTGTCGCCCACGCATCGCGATTCACAAGGAGACAAGAGTCAATGCAAAGCCGGAAGCCTCCGTCATTCCTGACCGCCCCTCGGCGCGTGGCCACGCTTGCCGCCATCACTGCGGCCATCACCGCCACACTCGCCGTGGCTGTCGCAGGCCTGCGGCCCGTCGCCGCCAACGCAGCGGCAGCGGACACGAATATACAGGCCAGCTGGAAGCCTTCGAAGCCTATCGTCTTCATCGTGCCGTTTCCGCCGGCAGGCATCAACGACGTGCTGGCCAGGGCCTTGGCGCAGCGCCTGTCGAACGCGCTGGGACAACCAGTCGTGGTGGAGAACCGGCCGGGCGCCAGCGGCAATATTGGCGCGGAGGCGCTCGTGCGCGCGGCGCCGGACGGTCACACGATCGGCATCCTGAACAGCATCCACGCGGTCAACGCTGCCTTCTACCGCAAGCTGCCCTACGATGTGACGCGCGACCTGGTACCTGTGGCGCCGCTGGGCGAGTCACCGCTGGTGCTGGTTACGAACCCGCACACGCCATACAAGTCCGTCCCCGAACTGATCGCCTATGCCAAGGCGAATCCCGGCAAGATCAACTATGGCGGCCCGACCAGCTATCCGCTCGAAATGATCAAGACGATGGCCGGTGTCGACATCACCAATATTCCTTACAAGGGCAGCGGCCCGACGATCAACGACATGATCGCCGGCCACATCGACCTGGCGACGGGACCGCTGCTGGAGTACATGCCTCATGTGAACTCCGGCAAGCTGAAGCTACTGGCCGTCGGCACCGCGAGCCGGCTCAAGGCTCTGCCCAACGTGCCCACTGTGGCCGAGAGTATTCCCGGCTACGACACTACCGTCTGGTATGGCGTGTTTGCCCCCAAGGGCACGCCGGCGCCCGTGGTCGAGCGGCTGCGCGGCGAGATCCACGCCATCATGAGCGATGCCGGGATCCGCGCCAAGCTGACCGGCCTGAGTGTTGACACCGCCTTCAGCCAGACCGGCGTGACCGGCCTGAGCACCCGTCTGACCAGCGAAACGCAGCGCGCGCGCCAGATCGTCGCCAAGACCGGTGGCTACCTGAACTAGGTCGGGCAATGCCTTGTTGTGAGAATTCCGACGTGAAACATCCCATGGAGCGCCGCCGGCTGTCTGCCTGCATGCTCGCGTTGTGCGCGCTGGCCGTGCCTTCGCTGGCGCAACCGGCACCGGAGGCAGGCGAATCACGGCCCGCGCGGCTGATGGTGGAGCAGGTCTGCGCGGCATGCCACGGCAACACTGGCCAGAGCACGCAGAAGGAATATCCCAGCCTGGCGGGCCAGAACGCAGACTACCTGTTCAAGCAACTGCGGCAGTTCAAGGCCGGTGCCGGCGAGCCAGCACTGCGCCAGGACGCCAGGATGGCCGCCGTGGTGCAGAGCATGAGCGAGACGGAGATGCGCGAGGTGGCGCGCTACTTTAGTCGCCAGCCACCCGCGCGCGGACAGGCCGCCTTGCCGCACCTGGTCGAGGCGGGCAAGGCCATCTACTGGAAGGGCAATCCGTCCAATCGGCTGCCGGCCTGTATTTCATGCCATCGGCCGAAAGGGGAAGGCATCGCGCCCGACTTTCCGCGCATTGCCGGCCAGCAGCCGGAATACGTGGTCAGGCAACTCCACGCGTGGAGATCCGGCACGCGTGGCGGTCCCGGCAAGTTGATGAGCCTTCTGGTGCCGTTGATGACAGACGAGGAGATCGTCGCAGTTGCGCAGTATGTGGCGCAACTGCACTGAACTGATGTGCTGCATTTCGCCGTCCAGCGGGGTGGTGCCGCGGACGGCCCAATCGAAAGGAACCAAAACGATGATGATCGACAGGAGACATTGGCTGAAGGCTGCCGGCGCCCTCGGCCTGGGAGCCGCGTCGCTGAAGGCGGCGGCGCAGGTGACGGCGGGGCGGAACACGCCGCTTGCTGCATCGGACGCCGCTTCGCTCCCCATAGTCAAACCGGGCAAGATCCACCGGATCGAGTCCGCCACCGAGACCGTGCGCGTCGGCATTCTCGACCCCAAGGCGGCGCCGGTCGCCAGCATCGAGTCGGGCGACCTAGTGATGTATCCCAATACCTGGGTCAACTGGGCCAACGGCGCCTCGTACGGCATGAGCTACGAGGATCGCGAACCCGTGCGCAAGCGATTTCCGCAAGGGCCGTACTCGAACGTCGGGCCAGTGGAACTGCGCGGGTCGATGCCCGGCGACGTGGTGGAGTGCCGCATGGTCAAGCTGCGCCCGATCGGCTGGGGATGGAACTCGGCACCAAAAGGGGTCGGTGCACTGCCGAACGACTTTGCGAAGCCGTACCTGCGCTATTTCAAGTTTGACGAGAGCCGGCAGTACACCGAGTTCGCGCCGGGTATCCGCATCAAGCTGGCGCCATTCCAGGGCGTGATGGCGGTGCAGCCCGCCGGCGACGAACCGGTCAGTGGCATCCTCAGCGGTCCGTATGGCGGCAATCTCGTGTTGCGCGAGCTGGTTGAGGGTACGTCACTGTTCCTACCGGTGCAGCGGCCGGGCGCGATGATCTGGACCGGCGACTCGCATGCCGCCCAAGGCGACGGCGTGGTCAATCAGACCGCCATCGAAACCGCGATGGAGGACATGCAGATCCAGTATTTCCTGCACAAGCAGCGGCCCTTGGCCCTGCCGATGGCGGAGACGCCCAGCCACTGGATCATTCTCGGCTTCGGCAAGAATCTCGACGAGGCGCTGGTCGCCTGCCTGCGGCAGATGCTCAACTGGGTGAGCGCGGCGACCGGCATGGATCCGCATGACGTGTACTCGCTCGCTAGTATCACCTCGGACTTCCGCATCACGCAGTACTCCAACCAGACGGCTAGCAACTACACGTCGATTCCGGCCAAGACCGTGCACGGCATGCTGCCCAAGGCGGTATTCGACGCGGTCATCCAGGACAAGCTGTCGCGCTCGCTGCGCGGCTGACCGGCAGCGGATGCCGGGCGGCGTGGGGCGCCTCAGTCGCCGTGCGCGCCGCCCGGCATGCCGGTGCGGCGGAACTCCGACGGGCTAAGCCCCAGGTGCTGGACGAAAAAGCGCGTGAAGTGTCCTTGCGCGCTGAATCCGAGTTGGTGTGCCACGTCCCCGATGCTGGCATGCCGTTCCGCCAGCAGGCGTGTGGCGATGCCGATTCGGATCCAGTCGAGGTATTGCTGCGGCGAGATGCCCATGCAGGCCTTGAACTGGTGGAAGAGCCGGCTGCGGGACATGCCCACCGCGCTGGCGACCGTTTTAACGTTGGGGTTTTCCCCGGCGTGGCTGCGTATGTACTCGGTCGCGCGCTTGATCCGGTAGTCCAGCGGCCTGGTGTTTGCCAGCACTTCGGTCATCGACCGCCGCTGAAGATGGCAGGCCGACACCCTGCGCGCCAGATTCGCGACGGCGGCCTCGCAATCTGCCGAGCCAATTGCCGAATCGTCGGCCAGATCCCGAGCCAGGCAGGTACCCAGCGCCGTCAGCGATGTGACGGTATCCGCATCCATGCGCACCAGCGCTTTACTGAAGTGCAGGCCGCCGGCAGGATTGTCGACGCCGAGCGTGCGCCCGAGCCATTCCGGCTCCAGCAGCAAGGCGAGCAGCAGCGAAGGCGAGCCCTCCTTAGCGCTCTTCGCATGCGTCGACCAGGGATTGATCAGCAGCGCGCAGCCGTCGGTCAGTGTCGCCGGTTGGCCGTCGATCTTGAATGTCGCATCTGTGCCGCCGATCTTGAAGATCAGATGGAACTCCGCATGCGCATGCGCGACGAGCGGCCCCGATATCCGATGGAGGGTGGCACGGCCGAAGCTGCCGTGGACGATGCGTATCTGGCGGTCCTTTGCCATGCAAGTTGTCTCCTCAAGCAAGCCAAGGGGGAATCGTGCCGATGCGCTGCAGGTGGCGGAGCGCGATTTCACTCTCAGTCAACCGGCGCCCGACCAATCGATGCCGAAGAAGTCGTACAGGAGACAGAGGACCCGTCAGTTCCACACGCTTCGGCGAATCACTCGATAACCCCCAAAAAAGTGCAAACGTTTGCATTCGGTCAGGATTATGTCATGTGTGTGGCAGCCGTCAAGGGAAAGACAGTGCAGTCCCGTCGATTCGGCCGAACGTGAAACAAGGTCCACACGGGAAGGGGAACGGGCAGGGCGTTGCTAACGATTCCTCGGCGCGCCTGCAGGTGACTTTCCGGCCACGCTACGCCCAGGGGGCGCGGATGCCAGCCTGGCTGGCAAGTGCCTCCAGCGCGTCAGCAGTCACAGGCGCCAAGGCAATCCCGTTCGCGCCGCGCTCCCGGGCTTCGGCGTAGCCGCGTTCTCCCGGCAGCCGCGGAGGACCTTCGACAGAGGCCGGCAGGTTGTGGATGGCCCCAGCGAGCTCGGCCAACTGCGCTTGAAACAGGGAAGGGTCCACCACCTGGGCGATATCGATCACGAGCAACCACGCGTTCTGCGTGTGGCGATGACCGGCAGCGGGGGCCAGCAGCGTGGGTGCCAGGATCGGATGGTTGGTCAGCAGGCTGCAGGCGATCTCGGCCATCAGCGCGAGGCCCGACCCTTTCGGGCCGCCCAGTGGCAGCGGCGTTGTCGCCTGGCGCGCGTCCGTGGTGGGATTACCCATGGCATCGATGGCCCAGCCCGGCTCGAGCGGCCGGCCGGTGGCCCGAGCCTGCATCAGCTTGCCGAAGGCAACGGCTCCCGAAGCCATGTCGAACACGATCGGCTCGCCTAGCCCCGGGCAGGCCATGGACAGCGGAGCAGTTGAGACGCCCGCCACCGAGGCGCCATGGTAGGCCATCAGCGGTGACGAAGCGGCCATTGCCATGGCAAACATTCCTGCACTGGCCACATGCGCGGTGTGAAAGCCGAGCGCGCCGGTATGCGTTGTCTCCCGCAAGAGCACCAGGCTCGCCCCGGCCTGGCGCGCCCCGGCGATAGCTTGCCCGGCGGCAATGCGCATGCCCAGCGCACCGGCGCAGCGATCGCCCTCGACCACGGTCAGGGCTGGCAGGCTTAGCCCCGGGCGCGGTTGTGCCTGGCCATTCATGTCGCCCGAGGCCAGCCACGCAGTGTACTGCGGGATGCGCGAAACCCCATGTCCGGGCGAACCGCGCAGGTCAGCCCATACCAGGCTCTCCGCCACCAGTGAGGCGCCAGGTTCGTGCAGCCCGGCCGATGCAAGTAGTGCCTGTGCGAAGGCTTGCAGCCCGGCTGCGCTGATCATGGTCGAGGGGCGCGCAGTCATGCGGCCCCCAAAGACGCCTGGCGGGCCGGGAAGAACTTGTGCAGCCAGTCCGTGACCAGGTTCAGGACGGCCCGGTTGTCATCGGAGAAGATGAAATGATCGATCTCCGAGAACAGATGCAGTTCGGCCGGCATCCTGGCGTTGCGGAACAGCCCGATCGACTGGTCTGTAGGGGTGACCGAGTCGTCCGCCGGATGCAGCAGCAGGAGCGGACGCGGGGCAATGTTGCCGACCACTGCGTTCGGCCGAAAGCGCAGCATGCTTTCGACCACCTCGAACGGGAACTCCATGAAGCTTCCCGCAGGCAGACTGCTGCGCATCTCGGGGGGAATGGGCACGATGTCAAAGCGCGAGACCTGCATCGACTGGCCCGTGGCCAACCGGGCACGGCCTTCTTCCACCATTGCCTCGAAGCGCTGCCAGGCGGCCGAACCGGCATGCTGCTGACGCAGCTTTACTTCCCCATCGCCCCATCCGGCCGATGAGATGCAGGCCACGATGCGAGGGTCAACGCCAGCCGCATAGACCGCCACGGCCGCACCGAAGCTGTGACCCATCACAGCAATCTTCGCGGGCTCCACTTCGGGCAGGCTCTGCAAGTAGCTGACCGCGTTGCGGGTGTCGCTCACCTGGTCCTCGCATAGTACCTTGCCGCGCGCACCTTCGCTGTTACCGCAGCCCCGCATGTCGAAGCGCAGGACCACATAGCCCAGCGACGAAAACAGGCGCGTTGCCAACTGCACCATGCCGTCGTCCTTGTTGCTGCCGAACCCATGGAGCACGGCGATAGCGGGACGTCGCTCGCCTGCGGCAAGATCGGGGGGTAAATGCAGGGCTCCGGCCAGGCGAAGCCCGTCGGAGTCAAATTTCACAACCGTGTGCACGCTCATTTCTCCAAGTTTCGTGGCACACGATGTTGTACGAAATCCGCCTTCCGATGGCTGCCCAAGCATCCACTGACTTACCCGATCGTCCGCTTACTTGAGAGGGAGAAAAAGATGGAATGAACGCGCCCCCGCCCCCACGAAGCGGGAGCGGTTCCATTCAGATCTGGGAAGCGAGGCAGATAGGCGTGCCCCCTCATCATGAAACGGCATCGCTGTGCCAGAGTGGGGAGTGCCTTTCCTTACAACCAGCAGGCCACCGCCAGCGGGAAGTATTAAACCGGCACGGTATCTGCCAGCGTCACCTTGGCTATTCCAGGAAGACGTAGTCCGCCCGATACGGCATGCGATTCTCCAGTCCCTCCTGTGTGCAGGCCTGAGGGAGGGCTTGTCCGCCTAGCGTATTCAGCCGTTGCACGTAACGCGTCCTCGCAAGCAGGCCAGTTCCGCCGGTGCTCGTTGCCTGCAATAGCAAGAGTGGAATACTGTCCGGCTCCTGAGCATTGGGCGTCTGTCGTAATACCTTGCCGGTCACCTTGCTGCCGTCAGGCGCTTCCCAGGTTGGCCCAGCGTAGTGTTTGACGACGAGTTGTCCGGTGTCATCCTTCAGGGTTGCTTCCGGGGCCAAAAAGCTCCATAACAACCGGCCGTCGTTCGCACGCTTGCACTGATAAATCTGTACACCGGATGCGTGCAGCACCGCGATCGTTCCACGCGCGTCGGTGGGTTGGAGTTCGGGCGGAGCCGATATCCTCGGTGTGGTACACGAAACGAGCACGCCTGCCATGCAGAGTACAGTAAGATTCGCTTTGCGAAAATGCCGAGAACCTTGCGACATTTGGCCTCCTTACCTTAGCCCATGGGAGGATAGTACTTCCCGAGCCACGTTGCCAGTTGCGTCCGCGCGGGTCCGGACGGTGCCGGCCCGCGGGTGGAGACCATCGGCGAACGAGTCCCGGCGCCCACATGCAAGCATCCGGCGGCTTGCTCTTCGGTAGCGGCGGTGGTGAGAGCGCCGGCACGGGCGCTTCTGGCCCAAGAAGGGGCCTTGGCCTGGGCTATAGGGGCGTCTCTTCCCGACCGAGGCCGGTGGAAACGTCTCTCGAATCGCACCAATGCGCGTCCCCTCCGGGGCGTAGCCTGTCTTAGCGAATTTTCGGCTAATCCGGTCGTGGGCGGCGTCGGAACGGGTGCGAACAGCGCTAATGGGCCCCTGAGCGTGGTCGTCAGCCCCATTTTTTGGGCGCAATTGGGTGCTTACGCACCCACCAGGCGCATGGCCTTCATTGTTTTCGAGAACCCGAGAATTCGAAGGACGCGCTTCAGGTTGTACGCCAGAACATGCAGGCTCATTTCAGTTCCTACATTCGGTAGCGTGCGCGTCAAGAAGTGCGTGTAGCCCATCCAATGCTTGAAGGTTCCGAAGACATGCTCGACGGTTCGCCTGCGAACCTTCATTGCATCCGGCGTCTTGTCGAGCCGGCGGCTGGACGGCCTCCAGCACTGCCTCATGCTCCCATCTGGAGATGCGCCGGTACGGACTCGGCGTGCATTGAGACCGCATGGTGCACTGAGGACAAGCACTACTCCAATAGCGGCGTAACTGCAGTCCATGCTCTTCTCTGGTGAAGCGGTATATCGCACGTTCGCCGGCGGGACATTGATATTCGTCGTCTCGGGCAATGTAGATGAAGTCCGCCCTATCAAATCGACCTCCCGCCTTCGCGCTGGACGTCGTTGGCTTGGGCAAGATGGCAGCAATGCCCGTATCCGCGCACGCCCTGATCTCCTGCGCACTGAAGTAGCCACGATCAGCTATGGCTTTAAGCCTGGTCTTACCCATCGCATCGCGAGCGGCTCGAGCCATCGAGCTGAGTTGCGCCCGATCATTGCCAATATTGGTGACCTCATGAGCGACGATCAGATGGTGCTTTGCATCTACGGCCATCTGTACGTTGTAGCCGACCATTCCAGAGCCCTTGCCACTTGTCGCCATCGAGCGCGCATCCTGGATCGGTCATCGAGATCTGACCATCTGGCAGCGTCTTGAGCTCTTGCTTTATCTGGTCAAGGCTATGCACCTGCTGACGCAGTTGCGCAATCTTCTCGCGCAGTCGAGTTGTCTTGAGTTCTATCTCCGCCGGCTGCGTGCGATCCGCAGTCTCCAGCGCGCTCAGATACCGCTGGATGCTTTCCTCGATTTGCTGCTGGCGCTTGTCGACCTTGCCAGCAGTGAAATTGCGGTCCCGAGTATTGACTGCCTTGAACTTGCTACCGTCGATGGCGACCAAGGCCTGCGAGAACAACTTTAAATCGCCGCACAGAACTACGAAACGACGGCAGACATTGCGAATGCCCGTGCTGTTATCCCTGCGGAAGTCTGCAATCGTCTTGAAGTCCGGCGCCAGTCGGCCGGTCAGCCACATCAGCTCTATATTGCGTTGGCATTCGCGTTCTAGACGGCGGCTGGACTGGACCCGGTTGAGGTAGCCATAAATGTATATCTTCAACAGGACGGCAGGATGATATGAGGGGCGACCTGTAATCGAAGGATTGGCACCTTCGAACCCGAGCGACTCGAGATCCAACTCTTCAACAAACGCGTCGATGATCCTAGCGGGGTTATCCTCGGCGATGAAATCATCGAGGCATTCTGGAAGCAGCGTAGCTTGCTTGCGGCCTTCTCCCTCTATGAATCGCTTCATCCGGTCCCCCAATCTGAATGCGTTGATCCAGTCTAGGTGATCGAGACGTTTTCACACACCCTCGACCCAATGTTGCCACTGGGCCGTGCGCATCGCCAACGGCAGCTTCCCAGATACAACAGTCATCCGCTCGGCCACTTCGGTAATCGAGGATCTGGAGGCAATAGACTCAGAATTGCCGGGAAGCGACGGTTGCCTCGGAGATCCATAGAGCACTCATCGGCCTTCACGAACGGAACGGACTGGAAGGCGCAATCGACCTGAGCGATCGCGAAACGCCCCGCATAATGACGCGGGGTGCCCCTTGTCTGTCGATAATCAGAGAAAGGTCGCTTTCGAATGGAAGCTTGAAATTGTGAGAGCTCTAAAGAGTGGGCGGACAATTCCACTATTTACAAGGAAGCTACTGCGCAGTAGGGTTCCTTGGGCGTAAGAGCGATGGCGAGCCCGGCGCCAAGACGATCTGGATCGGCATGCAGCGAACCATGGACGCCGCGCTCACCATTCAAGCGCTACGGGAAGAGCGTGATTTCTGCATAAGGAAATACCTTAAAGGCCCTCAAGCGTCTGGGCCGTGAGTAGCCATGCGACCAAGCGGTACTGTTCGACGAGGAAACCCTCGTTCGTGAACCATTCCGCGTAGGGCATCAGACGAACACCCTTCGTTCCAGGATCCTTAATCTGACTTGCCCCGGCTAGAAACAGTTGCTTGCCATCCGATACCCGCACCATCTCGGTACCGACGCTCATTGCTATCCCTCTGACATCGTTGGCGCCGACAGGGACGCTCAACGCATGACGCACTGTGATCTTCAGCTTGGCCGTGGCATGCGAGGCATCATCCGTTAGGCGATATCCCCTGATAGCCAGGTCTTGCTTTGCCTGACGTTCAATCAACTGAGAAAGGTTGGCTTGCGTGTCCAGTACGTGCTGGATACGGGAGATGGCCTCCGACGCCGTTGCGGGCACCTTTCCAGAAACTGTATCCACCTCGCGTGCATTTGGGCCGAAGACCGTAGCCTTGGATAGCTGAACAGGTTCCACGTAGACGGAGCCGATCGAGGCCTTCGTCTGTGGATCAATGGAGGACGCGGCGCAAGCGGCAAGAGCGGCTGCGGCAAGGGCAACAAAACTGCGGCGAAGCAATTTGACCTCCAAAGTTTAGAGTCGGCTAGGAATGCTGCACGCTACATTAGCATGAATCTGTGCGCGTCATTAGGCCATCAAAGTGATCAAGTGTGGGGACCTGCGGCTGCTGCGACGAGGAATACTTCTACCTGAAGGTCAAGGTTACCTTCCCTGGAGTTCCTCGTCGAACCGAAAGAAAGACCACGTCGCGCAGTGATGCGACGTGGCCGGAATTGCTATTTCCCAGAGGAGGAACGCTCGCGCAGAGCAGCAAAATGCTGGCATAAAAGTGAATCAAAAAGTGGTCGGCAAATTTGGAATCTATTGCGTAAAACACCCTACGAGGGCCTGTCAGTTTTTTTGTGTGCAGGGCAGTTAAAGGCTCATCGTCATTTCGACCGGTGAGCCAGCATTATCTCAA
>NZ_JBYSYC010000053.1:0-51707 GCF_058782875.1 Cupriavidus sp. FW305-F7
GCCCCCGCGTGGTCAAAGCCCTGCCTAAGCGCTACACCGTCCGGTTCCTCAGAAAGGACCTTAACTGAACGGCATTACCGCCGCGGCGGGGTTTTGCATGCCATGCCTCAGGGAAGCATAGAGCCCGCTCAGGGTGTGCCGCCGAACATCACCAGCATATCGTTCTGGCTCACATGCGGACGCTTCGAGCGCGTCTGCGTGCGCGCATAGTTGCCGTCCGGCTGCATGATCCATGCCGAGGCGTTGTCGCGCAGGTGTACCTGCAGGCTTTCCTTGATGACGCGCGCCTTCAGCGCCTTGTCCAGCACCGGGAAGGCAACTTCGACGCGGCGGAACAGGTTGCGGTCCATCCAGTCGGCGCTGGACAGGTACAGCACCTCTTCGCCGCCGGCGTGGAAATAGTAGACCCGGTGGTGTTCCAGGAAGCGGCCGATGATCGAGCGCACCGAGATGTTCTCGGACATGCCCGGCACGCCCGGCATCAGCGCGCACACGCCGCGCACGATCAGGTCGATCCTCACTCCCGCGCGCGAGGCCTTGTACAGCTCGTCGATGATCGACGGCTCCAGCAGCGCGTTCATCTTGGCGATGATGCGCGCGGGCTTGCCGGCGCGCGCGTTGCGGGCTTCGGCGCGGATATGGTCGACCAGGTTGCTCTGCATGGTGAAGGGCGACTGCCACAGGTGGTTCAGCCGGATGGTGCCGGCGGTGCCGGTCAGCAGCTGGAACACGTGGTGCACGTCTTCGCAGATCTCCTCGTTGGCCGTCAGCAGGCCGAAGTCGGTGTAGAGGCGGGCGGTGCGCGGATGGTAGTTGCCGGTGCCGAGGTGGGCGTAGCGCCGCAGCTTGACCTGCTTGACCTTGGGGCCGGTGGGCTCGCGCCGAACGATCAGCAGCATCTTGGCGTGGCACTTGTGGCCGACCACGCCGTAGATCACGTGTGCGCCCGCGGATTCCAGGCGCTCGGCCCAGTTGATGTTGGTCTCCTCGTCAAAGCGTGCCAGCAGCTCCACCACCACCGTGACTTCCTTGCCGTTGCGCGCGGCGGTCATCAGCGCTTCCATGACCAGCGACTCATTGCCGGTGCGATAGACCGTCTGCTTGATCGCGACCACGTTGGGGTCGGCCGCTGCCAGCTGCAGCAGGTCGAGCACAGAACTGAAGCTCTCGTACGGGTGGTGCAGCAGCACGTCCTGCTGTCGCATCACGTCGAACATCGACGTGCCGGCGGAGAAGGCCTTGACCGGGGCGGGCACATACGGCGCAAACTTCAGCGCGGGCCGGTCCACCATGTCGGGGATCTGCATCAGCCGCACCAGGTTCACCGGGCCGGAAACGCGGTACAGGTCCTGCTCGGCGAGGCCCGATTCCAGCAGCAGCCGGCGCGCCAGCGGTGCCGGCGTGTCCGAAGAGACTTCCAGGCGCACCGTGTCGCCGAAATGGCGCGTGGGCAGTTCGCCCTGCAGCGCCTCGCGCAGGTCGGTGATCTCGTCTTCCGAGACGAACAGGTCGGAGTTGCGCGTGACGCGGAACTGGTAGCAACCGTGCACGGCAATGGCCGGGAACAACTCATGCACGAAGCCCTGCATGAAGGATGACAGCATCACGAAGCCGTACGGGTAGCCCGACAGCTTCTCCGGCATCTTCACCACGCGCGGCAGCGCGCGCGGCGCCTGCACGATGGCCAGGTCGGCGTCGCGGCCGAACGCGTCCTTGCCGGACAATTCCACCACGAAGTTCAGGCTCTTGTTGAGCACGCGGGGAAAGGGATGGGCGGGATCCAGCGCAATCGGGGTCAGCACCGGCCCCAGTTCGCGCTGGAAGAACTCGCGCGCCCATTCGCGCTGGGCGTCGGTCCAGGTGGTGGTCAGGTGGAAAAAGACCCCCTCTTTTTCAAGTAGTGGAAAAATGGTGTTCTGCAGCATGTCATACTGCGAAGCCACAAGCCGTTGCGTGCGCTCGGTGACAAGCTGGTAGGTCTGCTGGAATGACAGGCCGTCCGGCGTCAGGCCCGAAGCGTTGTCGCGCAGCTGTTCCTTCAGGCCCGCCATGCGGATTTCAAAGAACTCGTCCAGGTTGCTGGACACGATGCAGATGAATTTCAGCCGCTCCAGCAGCGGGACTTTCGGGTCCGCCGCCTGTGCCAGCACGCGGGCATTGAATTCCAGGATGCCCAGTTCGCGGTTGAGCAGCGTACTGGACGGAGTCGTCGACATGAGCATGACCTTCTTTTGGTAATGTGGCGACTTTTTCATAAAAACGTGTCACTTTTATGACAGTTTGATTTTGTCATGATGCAGACATGACCAGGACATATTTTTCCCGGGCGCGAACGCCGGCAGGCCAAGGCACCAGAGTGCACCTGCCGCGCCACGCAACGCCAACGCGAACCAGCCCTCCTAGCACACGATGAACAACACCCCACGCCTGCTGGCTGCCGTCGACATGGGTTCGAACAGCTTCCGCCTGATGATCGGGCGGGTGGACGAAACCCCCACCGCCAATGGCCCGGCCAGCCAGATCTTCCAGGTCGACGCGCTGCGCGAGCCGGTCCGCCTGGCCGCCGGCCTGACGCCCGACAAATACCTGGACCAGCCCGCGCGGCGCCGCGGCATCGATGCGCTGCGGCGCTTCGGCGACCGGCTGCGCGAGTTCGCGCCCAACCAGGTGCGCGCCGTCGCCACCAATACGCTGCGCGTGGCCAAGAACGCGTCCGAGTTCCTGATCGAGGCTGAAAGCGCGCTGGGCTTCCCGATCGAAGTGATCGCCGGGCGCGAAGAGGCGCGGCTGATCTACCTCGGGGCCTCGCACGACGCTCCGGCCTGCCAGGGCAACCGCCTGGTGGTCGATATCGGCGGCGGCTCGACCGAGTTCATCATCGGCAACGGCTACCAGTCCAAGCTGATGGAGAGCCTGTATATCGGCTGCGTATCGCACAGCCGCCAGTTCTTCCCCAGCGGCAACGTCGATGAATATGCGATGAAGCAGGCCGAGCTGGCCGCGCGCCGCGAGATCCAGGTGCTGGTACGCCAGTACCGCGCCGCGGGCTGGGAGCAGGCGGTCGGCTCGTCGGGCACGGCGCGCGCGCTGGCCGAGCTGATCGAACTCAATGGCATGAACGACAGCACCGCCGAGCACGGTATCACGCGCGAGGGGCTGGAGCGCCTCAAGCGCGCGCTGATCAAGGCCGAGAATACCAACCGCGTCAAGCTGACCGGCCTCAAGGCGGACCGCATCCCGGTGCTGCCGGGCGGCTTGTCGATCATGCTGGGCGTGTTTGCCGAACTCGATATCGAGCGCATGGATGTCACCGACGGCGCGCTGCGGCTGGGCGTGCTGTACGACCTGCTCGGACGCAGCCACCATGAGGACATGCGCACCGTCACGGTGGACCAGTTCATGCGCCGCTACGGCGTAGACCGGGCCCAGTCCAGCCGCGTGCGCCGCGCCGCGCAGACGCTGTTGTCACAGTTCCCGGAGCCAGCCAACGAACGGCGCGAGGACAACCTGGCGCTGCTGGGCTGGGCCGCCAGCCTGCATGAGATCGGCATGACGATCTCGCACAGCGGCTACCACAAGCATTCGGCCTATATCGCCACTCATGCCGACATGCCGGGCTTTTCCAAGACCGACCAGGCGCGGCTGGCGACGCTGTTGCTGGGCCATGCCGGCAAGCTCGGCAAGCTGTCGGGCAGCGGCAGGTTCGTCGACTGGCGCATGCTGTTCAGCCTGCGCCTGGCCTTTGTGCTGTGCCGGCGCCGCTCGGACGTGGCCTTGCCCGATATCCGTGTGAGCCAGCTGGCCGAAGCGCTGGACGAAGGCTTCACCGTGCGCCTGCCGCAGGCTTGGATCGAGGCCAATCCGCTGATCGAATACAGCCTCGCGCAGGAGGCTGACGAATGGCAACGGATCGGCAAGCGCTACAAGGTCATCTACGACTGAGCGCAGCGCGGAGGGCGGCCGCCAGGGGCGGCGGCCGCTGACAGGGCCAGGCGCCGCTCAGGCGGCGTTGTTCAGGCCGAGGAAGTGGCGGGCGTAGCGCGGGTTCATGTCGTTCACGCGCAGCAGCGTCAGGAAGTCCGCCACGTTGAAGTCCGGATCCCAGGCCGGCTGGCCGCAGATCTTTGCGCCCAGGCGCAAGTAGCCCTTGATCAGCGCGGGCGGCTCGACGTCCAGCTGCTGGTTCAGGTCCTCGACCGGCAGCGGCACGCGCGGGAAGGCATGGTATTCGATCGGTGCCAGCGAGCGTTCGCTGAACAGCCGGTGGAGGCTGGCCGCGTAGTGGCCGCCGTCGTTCATCGGCACGCTGGCGCAGCCCAGCATCGATTCGATGCCCCAGCGCTGCAGGTACTCGCCCAGGCCGCCCCACAGCGCCATGATGACGCTGCCCGAACGGTAGTCGCGGTGCACGCAGGAGCGGCCCAGTTCCAGCATCTTGGGGCGCAGGTGGGCCAGGCGCACCAGGTCGAATTCCGATTCCGCGTACAGGCAGCCCAGGCGCTTGGCCTGGTGCGGCGGCAGCACGCGGTAGGTGCCCACCACGCGCAGCGTGGCCATGTCGCGCACGATCAGGTGGTCGCAGTAGGCATCGAACATGTCGATGTCCAACTCCGGCACGGAAGACGTCAGGCGCGCGCCCATTTCCTCGGCAAAGACCTTGTAGCGCAGGCGCTGGGCTTCGACTACTTCGTCCTGGTGGCGCGCCCACGCCACGCTGAGAACAGGCGATTCATGTGCCGGTGTATCTGATTGGCGATGAAGACGGCTCCGCGCCGTCTGGCTACCAAGGCCATTGGGCAGAGAGTCAAAAAGCGGCTGGGTGGGCGTCGGCAGATCTCGCATCAGTATGTCCTTTTGGTGACGAAACTGTTGCGATGCAATGTAGTGAGGGCGGGTGACAGTGCCGTGACCCGGGGATGACCGTTCCGTGACGTCTCCTGCCAGGGCGCACGGTTGGGCAGTTTCGGGCGACGGGTCAGGGGTGTGAGTTGCGTTCCTCGCCAGCAATATGACGATTGGCCGGCCCATTCATGGGGAATCTCCGTGACACCTGCTTTCGGCACCGGAAGAGGCGCCAAGGCCACTCTGGTAACGGGAGATTCCGCCCGCCATCAGCCATTTCTGATTTTGACGGGACAGGATGGGTCAGGTGCCGTCAGGCGGTACCAGGCATGCCGGAAGGCAAGGCTCAGAGGAATTCGGGGTTGATGACGGCGCGCAGCACGGTCTGCGCCTCGCTTTCGCGGGTGCGGCCGGTCAGCCACCAGATGCCGCTCTTGCGCACGCTCCAGTTCATTTCCGAGCCGGCCAGCAGCAGGCTGGCGACGCGGCCAATCCAGGGCTGGTGCCCGACCACCACCACATGCTCGGGGCGTTCCGGCCACTCGACCGCGGCAAGCACCGCGCTGACGTCGGCGCCGGGCGCAAGGGCATCAATGATCTCCGCCTTGGCAGTCAGCGCGGCCGCCGTTTCACGGGTGCGCAGCGCGGGGCTGCACAGCACGCGGGTGTCGGCCGGCAGATGCGCGCGCAGCCATTTGGCGGATACCTCCGCCTGCTTGCGGCCGCGGCGTGTGAGCGGGCGCTGCAGGTCGGCATGGCGGCTCAGGCTGAGCGCGTCGGGGAGGTCTTCGGCTTCGGCGTGGCGCCACAGGATCAGGTTCATGTCGGGCGGGGCAATGAGCGTGCTTCGAGTATGGTGAAGCGGCCCGAGCGGCGCAAGCGCCAGCGGGCCCGCGCCGGTGGCGCAGGCCAGGCTGCACGCAGCGCGTAAACGGAAGCGGGCTGCCTGTCGGGCAGCCCGCAAGTGTGTCCGGGCGCGGTGTCAGCGGCGTGACAGCGCGTCGGCGCACAACGGCCGCGGCGCGGGCGACAGCCGCGCATGCGGTATCGCCGGGGCCGCGCAGAAACTCAGGACTTGTGGCGGAAGTTGATGCGTCCCTTGGTCAGGTCATAGGGCGACATTTCCAGGGTGACACGGTCGCCGGCCAGGATGCGGATGCGGTGCTTCTGCATCTTGCCCGAAGCGTATGCCCAGATTTCGACGCCGTTTTCCAGCGTGACACGATAGCGGTTGTCAGGCAGGGCTTCCGACACCACGCCGCCAAATTCAATGAGTTCTTCCTTAGCCAATCTGTCTTCCTTTCCGACAGCCCGTGAAGGCTGCATGGTTGCGATTTCAAAAATCCTGTTCGGTTCGCCCGTCACGGCGCGGAACCGCGGCACATTGCGCCGATTGTGGCGAAGTGCGCCTTGGGTTGTTCGGGGCAAGCTCACGCGGACTGCGGCGCGCGGCGCCTGATGCTCGGTCCTGTCAGCGGTATCGCCCAATGGGCGCGGATGGCTTGGGCGAGCCTGGCCGCTGACGGCCGGGGAGGCCGTGTGCTTTGCGGAGCAGGCGGGCAGGTTGTACCCGGTGGTTCGCCAGTTTGGTGTCGTCGCGGAAGGCCCGCGCCGGCGGCTGCTGTTCGCTCGCGAGAGCGCGCTGGTGAGAACGCCCGGTTACAGGGATGCACGGACACCCCGGGGGCTACTTGGACATTGTATCACGTACGCAGTTGCAGCATGGCCAGCACGTTGCGCCGGACGGCCGGCCACGGCGGTTGCACCGCGCCGGGCAGGTCGGCAATAGATGTGCCGTAGAGGTATCTTAATGTGGTCTGGCCGGCTTGGTATTTGCCCCATATGAGCTAGAACTAACTCGTACGGCCTTGCCGGGCCGGATCTCGCAAGGAGACTGCCATGGAACTCCATCTGGAATCGCACCGCTACGTTCGCTGCCGGCCGGACTGGCGGGCAGCCGTGGTGGCGGGGCTGATTGCCGGCGCGGTCTACATGGTGCTGGAGCTGCTGACGGCGCGCTTCCTGCTGTACCAGGGCGCCTGGGGCACCGTGAAGATGGTCGCGGCAATCATCCTCGGGCGTGAAGCGCTGTCTGCTGATGCCTTCAACTGGACCGTCGTGCTTTCGGCGGGGACGGTGCACTTCGCGCTGTCGATCATCCTGGCGGCGGTGCTGGCAATAATCCTGTCGTCATTCCGTTTCGATTCCAGCCTGTGGTTGGCCTCGGTGGTCGGGATCGTGTTTGGCGTGGTGGTCTACCTGGTCAATTTCTATCTGCTGGGCGCCTACTTCAACTGGTTCGACGAGGCCCGCGGCTGGGAAAGCCTGTTCGCCCATGCGCTCTTCGGGTTGGTGGCGGCCGACGTCTATTGCAATCTCGAGCGACGGCGTGGCGAGACGGAGCAGCAGCCTGCCTGAACCAGGAGGTGGAGATGAGGGAGGGGTGGTAGCAGCCGGCATCCTCCCGGCTGGCGCTTTCGGTTAGCCCATCTGGTTGATATGACGTCTAACGCGCTCGCACTAACCTAGAGGCAAACGATCAGAGCGGCCGCCGCCAACCATGCCTGCGGACGGCTACACCGGAGTACCGAGCCCATGCGGGTCGCAATCGTCAGTACCGAAACCACTGGGCTCACGCCAGCGGACGAGCCCGTCAGCATCGGCCTGCTGCTTGTCGAAGTGGCGCCGCGGGCTGGCACGCTATTGCGGGAGATCACTGACTATTACGGCTCGCAGGAGCCCACCGTGCCGATCAGCGAAGCTGCCACCGGCACGCACGGATTGACCGCCGAGATGCTGCGCGGGCGGCGCTTTGACGTCGATACCATCCGCGCCATCATTGACGACGCGGATGTGCTGGTCGCCCACGGCGCCGAATTCAACGCGCGGATGCTGGGAAAAGTGCTTCCCGACATCCAGCACAAGCGCTGGCGCTGCTCGGTGCGCCAGGTTCGCTGGGCCCAGTACTTCCACGCCCCCAACCACAAGCTTGATACACTGTGCGCGCACCTGCACATATTTCGGCCCCGCCCACAGGTTGCGCTGGATGATTGTCTGGCGCTGTCCAAGCTGCTGTTCCAGCACATGGGTGCTGCCGGCCAGGCCACGCCCATGGGCTTCCTGCTGGCCGAGGCCGACTTCGTGCCGCGTGTTGCGATCAGCATGCCTGCGCCACCCGTGCCGCCGCCGTCACCTGCGGTCCCGGCCGGCGCAGGCCAGTCATGGATGCCAAAGGTTGAGACCGGCCATGCGGGCCCAAGCCGGGGGCTGGTCATTGTCGCGGTGATGCTGATGCTGTTCGCGGGCGCGCTGATCTGGCCGGACTTGCTGCGGTGGTGAGAACAGATCTTGCCAGGCCGGCAGCGCTGGGAGGGGCTTTTGTATGGGCGCCCGGCGCCGCATGGCGCACTGGACTTTAATCCAGCACTAAAGCAGCAAAATCAATAGTGAATTGCCAAGTATTTGGCGTGCGACCGCAACACGGCCGAGGCGACCGTTCACGTCCGAAACATACCTCTGCCTGATATGGCTTCGTGGGTCGGAGAATTACGCTTGCAGAAATAAATAGTGGAGGGGGGATATGAGCGCGGAACTCGTGCGCTTCCTCGAAGACATCTCAATCCGCGCCCTGTTAAGCGTGGCTCCGATGTGCGTGACGCTGCTGATCATGGTCTCGCTGGAAAGGCGTGTGACGCCCGCCAGGCCGCGAGCGTCCGGGCCTGCCTGGTTCAACGTTCGCTATGGGATCGTGATGCTGGTCCTGAATTCCGCACTGCAGCCGCTGCTGCTGGAAGTCCCGCTGACGCTGACTCGCACGCTGGGCGCGGGTTGGATCTCCTTTGAGGACAGTATCGCAGGGTGGTGCTTAGCGTTGCTCGCGGTCCTGTTGACGACCGATCTGCTGGAGTACCTCATCCACCGGGCCCAGCATACGTTCCCGGTGTTATGGAAGATGCATGAGCTGCACCACAGCGCCGAGCATTTCGACGTAACGCTGACGTACCGTCATTTTTGGGTCGAGCCGCTGCTCAGGGCGGCTTGCCTGTTTCCGCTTGTCGGTGTTCTCTTTAAGGTCCCGCCGAGCGTAGGGGCGGCTGCTGCGATCATCTTTCTCATCAATAACCATGCCGCACACATGAATCTGCGCTATTCACCCAGGTTCGCTTTGCTAATCCAGCATCCGCAATATCATCGCCTGCACCACTCTCGGCACGAGCGTGACCGCAATAAGAATTTCTCCAATCTCTTCCCCCTCTGGGACATCCTCTTCGGCACGCTACGCCGGCCTGGGCGCGACGAGTTCGTTGATGTGGGGCTCGGTTCAGGCGACGCGCCTCATAGCCTCTGGCAGGCGTTGTTATGGCCATGGTGCCGTATGCGCCAGGTATCGACACCCTTGGAACGGATGCCCGGGACATGAATTTGGGAGGGGCGAGCGAGTGTGGATGCAATCGGTCAGAGTTGCTCTGCCGAAGGGGCGGCATGGGCCCGAACCACTGTGCGTTAAATCAGTGCTGTATAGGGCACGCCGACCACTGGATATTAGGGAGCGGCCAGGAATTAATTAGGAAAGCCGTTAGGGAATGAAAAAAGCGGCTTAGACGTTGCCGCCCAAGCCGCTGATTCCATTACATATTTCTGGTCGGAGCGATAGGATTCGAACCTACGACCCTCTGATCCCAAATCAGATGCGCTACCAGGCTGCGCTACGCTCCGAAGCCCGCGATTGTAGCTGGGCTCTGGGCTTGCGGTCAATCTAATGTGATGATGCCCGCTCTGGCGCACTCAACCTTGCCGGCCTGCTCCCCCTTCTGGCGGGGGCGCTTTGGCTTGACTTGGGTTTGCGCGCTGGGATAATCCGCAAACCGCACCAGTCCGACCGGCGTGCTTTTGGGAACGCCCGGTTTGCCTATTTCCTTCCGGACTGACCTGATCACCACAACAAGAACGGCGCTCCCGCCCGCGGCGGGCGCCTCGGCCTGTTTGCGTCTGCCGGCTGGCGGCGCCAGGCGTCCTGAAACCGGGTATGCGGCATTGATAACAACGGTCCGACACAGGGCCGGTAAAGAGCAGGTAACAGCGGCGCCATGCGGTGCACCGCTGGTCGCCTTGGACGGGAATGAAGATGTTTCAGTCGCACATAGTTGTGCTCATCGCAGGGTTGTTTGCCCTGCAGATGGCTGTGGTTTGCGTGGTGTTGCGCCGCTCGGCGGGCATGGATCGCAGCGGCCTGACGTCGTGGGCGCTGGGGAGTGTGCTGGCGGCAATGGCCGCGGCCCTGGCGGCGGTGCAGGAACTGCGCCCGCTTTGGCTGGTGCTGGAATCGAGCGACCTGGCGCTGTTGGCGGCGCTCTCGGTCATGGTCGTGGGCGCGCGGCACTTCGCGGCCCGGCCCGGCCGCGCCGTGCCGTTGCTGGCGCTGAACCTGGCGGCCGCAGCGGCGGTGGCCTGGCACGACCTGGCGCCGCAGTATCTTGCCGTGCCGGTGCTGGTGCCGGAGATGGCACCGCTGCTGACGATGTGCCATATCGCACTGCTGCTGGACCTGGCCCGCAGCGCCATGCCGTCGGTGCCGGCCACGCGCGGCACCGGCCGGCTGGCGGCGTTGTCGCTGGTATTGATCGTCATCGCCGCGGCAGCCATCAACGCATGGACCGTGGCGCTGCCGCTGGCGGCAGTCATGCAGGGCGGCGCCTGGCCGCGGCCGATGCCGTGGGACGGCGAGCTCGCCATGCTCAACGTCTTTGCACTGGTGGGCGTGTCGGTCAGTTTTGCGCTGATGGCGCACGACCGGCTGCGCCGCATGCTGGAGCGGCGCGCGCGCCATGACGACCTGACCGATGTGCTGCTGCGCGGCGCGTTCTGGGAGGAGCTGGAGGCAGCCTGCCTGCGCGCCGAACGGCAGCGCAAGCCCCTGACGGTGGCCTTTGTCGACCTCGATCACTTCAAGGCGATCAACGATGTCTACGGCCACCTGGCGGGCGACAGCGTGCTGCGGCATTTCGCCGGACTGCTGCGCAAGAGTTTCGGCCAGTTCGATGTGGCGGGGCGCCTGGGCGGCGAGGAATTTGCCATCCTGATGCCGGATACGGCGCTGGAGCAGGGCCGGCTTGCCTGCCTGCGGCTGGCCACGGCGGTGCGCGCCACGCCATGCCCGTCCGAGCCCGACCCGATTGCCTATACCGTCAGCATCGGCCTGGCGGCGCGGCAGCCGGGCGAAGGCGCCGATGCGCTGATGCGCCGCGCCGACCGTGCTCTATACGACGCCAAGCTGAAAGGGCGCAACTGCGTGTCCCTGCATCCGGCCGGCAGCGAGGCGGGCACCGATGGCGGCGCTGTCGATGGCCACTACATCACGCGCGCACAGCCGCGCGCCGCATCCTGACCTGCGCCGCTTGTCACTGCGCAGCGGTGCTGCGGTAGAATGCACGCCTTCGCGTCCTTAGCTCAGTTGGATAGAGCACTCGCCTTCTAAGCGAGCGGTCAGAGGTTCGAGTCCTCTAGGACGCGCCAGCCCCCAGGGGCCATCCCATCGAACCAGGTTACTGACTCGTCCCCGCCGGGCGATTCCCGGGCACCTGGCCTGTCACGATCCTGGCACCGACGTCTTTCAGCAAGTGCTGGAAATCGGGCGACTCCAGGATGATCTTTCCCGCGGCGGCGCGCAGGCGGTCGACGGCTTCGGCCGGCAGCGAGAACGACGTCGCCAGCTCATTCAGGTAATCCAGTTCCGCCTTGTCCGTCAGTCGGGCAAACGACACATCGATGGCATAGATGGTCGCGTCCGGCGTGCGCAACGCCGCAGTGACGGCGACATCCTTGTTCGTGGCAAAGGCGCGCGACTCCCGCAGCCGGCGCATGGCTTGCCACCGGGCCTGATTGTCCTTCAACAGTTCGGTCGCCTCATAGGAATAGTGGTCGATTGGCACGCCGGTGGCTTTCACCAGAATCTCCAGCGTGCCCGGCGCAGACTCTGACTTGTCCCATGTCGTCCGGGGCGTGGACAGCGAATTGACGACAAAGACAACGATCCTGCGGGTATGGTCCAGGGGTGAGGGCTGGCCGTTCAGGTGCAGGGACTCCAGGACCTCCAGGGAGTCCAGCACGCTGCGCATGCCCAGGTTGTCGGAGACGCCGCCGTCCACGACATGGATATAGGGCCGATTGACGCTGTCCCCGTATTCCGCTTCTTCCTTCAGGTGCCGGGTTGCGCGAGCGGCCGGCCGGGGTGGGTCGCTGGCATCGATAAATGGCTTGATCCAGTCGGGAGGCACATAGCCGCAATTGCCCCCGTAGTTGTTGAGCGTGATGGGCGTCAGGACCACAGGAACCGCCGACGATGCCGCGGCGGCACGGGACAGGCGCAGCGCATTGAGGTCGGAGCAGAGTACGTCGAAGGTGGTCTGCGTGAATGGCAGGCGTGCGCCCGTCGAGATGTCCGTGGCCGAGGCAATGATGAACGGACCCTTGCCCCGATGGAGGTCGCCAAAGGTTGCCCCATGGAAAAGGATTTCGTCATACAGGTCGGCGGCCAGTTCAGAGCGGCCCCATCCGCTCGACCACAACGACGGCCAATACGCCGGATTCAGCGTCCGGAACGTGATCTCGCCCTGCACGTCGCGTTTGAGGAAGCTCTGTTCGTAGAGATCAAACAGTTTGTCGCCATACAGGCCGTAGGCGAGGGCAGTGAAGCTGCCACCTGACACGCCGGTGATGACGCTGACATGGTCGAGCAGGCGTGACCGGTTGCCCTTGGGTCCGACGACTTCGGTATTGCGCAGGAACTCAAGCACGCCATACGAGAACGCTGCCGCGCGCGTACCGCCCCCTGAGAAGGCAAGGATGACCAGGTTCTCGTTGTCCGCCGAATACTGGGGCCGCGTGAAGAATCGATAGCCGGTACTCTGGTCCGCGTGCGCGATCGGCGGATTGACTGGCCGGGAGGCGCAGGCGGCAAGCAGCAGCATCGAAATGACGGCCAAGGCTGAGGTCGGCAATCTGGCCATAGGTCCTCCGCGGCGAATGCAGGACGAACCAGACCGGGGGGCGGCGCCCTGCAACTCCCCCAATACTAGACGGCCAATGTAGCGATAGGCGTACGTTTTGAGGTTGTCCCGGCCCCGTCACTCGTCTAGACTGGATTTCACCTGTCCAAGAGATCGGTACGTAACCTGGCTTGGCGAATGCGCGGCGATGAGGTTGCCGATCCGGTACTTTTGCGGTGATCTGCAGGGAGACCAGCGATGTTGCCCACGCCCACTTCAGAGAGAGCGCTGTCCCGCGGACTACTTGATGTGCTGATCCGCGCCGGGCTGATCGCGGTGCTGGCAATCTTCTGCTTCCAGATATTCCGCCCCTTCCTCGATCTCATTGTCTGGTCCGTGATCCTGGCGGTGACCATCTACCCGCTGCAGGTCAGGCTCAGGCGCAGGCTGGGCAACAAGGACGGCCGCGCCGCCACGCTGATCGTGCTGGCCGCCATCGCCATCATTGCGCTGCCAGCCTACCTGCTGGGTGCCGCCATGGTCGATTCGATGGAGAATGCGATCGCCATCGTCAAGAGCGAAGGCATTCATATTCCGCCACCGCATGAGTCGGTCGCCAGCTGGCCGCTGGTTGGCCAGCGCCTGTATGACCTCTGGCTGTATGCCGCCTCGGACCTGGCCAGCTTGGTGCAGACGCTGGCGCCTCAGATCAAGGAAATCAGCCTGGCCGTGCTGGCCGCAGCCGCCGGCATCGGCAAGGGGCTGCTGATCTTCGTCTTCGCGCTGATTATCGGGGGCATCTTCATGGCCTACGGCGAGGCCGGCAACCGTAGCGCCGTGCAGATTGCCTCGCGCATTTTCGGCCCGGAGCGGGGCCCGCGCATCGCCACGCTATGCACGGCGACCATCCGCGCGGTGGCGCAGGGGGTGGTCGGCATCGCCTTCATCCAGATGCTGCTGATCGGCATAGGCTTTGTGATCAAGGGGGTTCCTGCCGCGGGCGTGCTGGCCATGGCCGTGCTGCTGCTGGGCATCGCGCAGTTGCCGGCCACGCTGATCACCGTGCCAGTGATCATCTATGTCTTTGCCACGGAAGGTGCCAGCGTTGCCACTATTGTCTTCGCCATCTATGTCTTCGTGGCGGGACTGGCCGACAACGTGCTCAAGCCACTGCTGCTCGGGCGTGGCGTCGATGTGCCGATGCCGGTGGTGCTGATCGGTGCCCTGGGCGGCATGGTGACCGGCGGCGTGATCGGCCTGTTCATCGGCCCGGTGGTGCTCGCGGTCGGGTATCAGCTGTTCTGGCAATGGGTGGAAGACCCGCCGCCGCACGCGGATCCCGGCAACCAGCAACAGACCTGAAGTGGTCCGGGCCGCCCATGTCGCGCTGGAATCCTCCGTTGCGCGCATTGCTGGCCGGCGCCTGCTGCCTTGGCGGCTGCGCGCGCCTGGGGCCGGATTTCCAGCCGCAGCATGAACCCTGGATGCAGCAGTGGCACAGCCCGGCGCTTGAGCAGGCGACCGGGCAGCGGGCCCAGCCCGACATCCGCGAGTGGTGGCAGGTCTTTGCCGACCCGACCCTCGAACGCCTGATCGCCGAAGCCGACGCGCACAATGCCAGCCTGCGGATTGCCGGCCTGCGCGTGATGGAAGCGCGGGCCCAACTGGGCATTGCCCAGAGCGGGCGATTCCCGCAACTGCAGCAGGCCAGTGCCGATGCCCTGTACACGGATCGCCGGCAGGCCGGAGGCCTCAACCCGCAGAATAGCCGCTTCTGGCAATACAGCGCGGGCTTCGACATCGGCTGGGAACTTGATTTCTGGGGCCGCTTCAGCCGCGCCATCGAATCCGCCGATGCAGCCTATTTTGCCGCCCGCGCCAACCGCGACGATGTGCTGGTGCTGCTGCGTGCCCAGGTGGCTGACACCTACTTTGCGCTGCGCACGGCCGAGGCACGGCTGCGCATCGCCCGCGAAAACGCGGCGCTGCAAAAGCGCAGCCTTGAAATCACCGAGCGGCTGTTCAAGAGCGGCGAGACCGACGAGCTCGACCTGCAGCAAGCGAAGACGCAGTACCTGGGCACCCTGAGCAGCATCCCTGAATTTGAAAGCCAGATCATGCGCACCCGCAATGCCCTGGCGGTGCTGATAGGCCGCCCGCCGGGCCCGTTGCCGGAACTGCCGGAGCTGGCAGGCAAGGAAGGGGTGATTCCACTGATCGATCGCGCGGTACTGCAGGACGTGCCCGCCAGCCTGCTGTTGCGCCGTCCGGATATCCGCGCCGCCGAGCTGCAGATTGCCGCGCAATCGGCGCTGATCGGCGTGGCCGAAGCCGATCTCTATCCGTCGCTGACGCTGCTGGGCAGCATTGTCTGGTCCGCCAGCACGCTGGCCGGCACGCCCAACAGCCTGGCCCTGATCGGCGGCCCCAGCCTGCGCTGGAACGTGTTCGACTACGGCCGCATCAAGAACACCGTGCGCGTGCAGGACGCCCGCCTGCAGCAGCTGATCGTCGCCTACCAGGATGCCGTGCGGCAGGCCGCGCGCGAGGCCGACGATGCCGCCAGTGCGCTGATCAAGGCGCTGGAACGCGAGCAGATCCTGCGCGACACCGCGCTGGCCGCCAGGCGTTCGCTGACGCTGGCCAACGCGCTCTACCGCGAAGGCTACTCGGACTTCCAGCGCGTACTGGATTCCCAGCGTGCGCTGGCCACCCAGCAGGACACCTACCTGGTCAACCGCAGCAATGCCGTCAGCAACCTGATCGCCTTGTACAAGGCGCTTGGCGGCGGCTGGCACAGCGAGCAGCCACTGGTGGATCCGGCCACCCGTCAGCAGATGCAGCAACGCACCGACTGGGGGACGCTGCTGGATGAGCCAGGCCCACCGTCCGCCGGTGCCAGCCTCCCTGTGAAGCAGAGGTAGATCTCCCTGAACGAGAGCCGATGAGCGACGCCCCGCAACCCCCCGCAGCCCCAGCGCCCGGTGCACCGCCGCCCGCCGCCGACCCGGCAAGGAAGGGCGTGCGCTGGGTGATCCTGCTGATCGTCATCAGCCTGGTCTGGTACCTGCTGGCCGACCGCCTGACCCCGTACACGCAACAGGCGCGGGTACAGGCCTTCGTGGTGCCGGTCGCGGCGGAAGTGTCCGGGCGCGTGACCAAGGTGCATGTGCGCAACAACCAGGACGTTGCGGCAGGCACTGTCCTGTTCGAGGTGGATCCCCAGCACTACAAGATCGCCGTGGACCGCGCCCGCGCCGATCTGGAGTCGACACGCCGGCAGATCGGCGCCAGCACCGCGGGCATCGAATCGGCGCAGGCATCGCTGCGCGCAGCACGCGCCAACGAACTCAAGGCGCGCCAGGACAGCAGCCGCCTGGAGCGCCTGTACAGCGATGACCCCGGCACCATTTCCCTGCGCCGTCTGGAGGTGGCGCGGGCCAGCCTCGAGCAGGCTGTCAGCCAGGTCGCCGCCGCCAAGGCCGAGGTCCAGCGTGCGCGCGAACAGCAGGGGGGCAGCGAGGAAGAGAACGCCAAGCTGCGCAGCGCCGCCACGGCCCTGGAAAAGGCCGCACTGGATCTTGCCAATACGCAGGTGCGGGCGCGCGCCGCCGGGCTGGTCACCGACCTGCGCACCGATGCCGGCCAGTTTGCCGCGGCCGGCAACCCGGTCATGACGCTGATCGCGATCCACGATCTGTGGATCAGCGCGGAGATGACCGAGAACAACCTGGGCCGTGTCGAGCCCGGCACGCCGGTTGCCATCGTGCTGGATGCGCTGCCGGGCAGGATCTTCGAAGGTCGTGTGCGCAGTGTCGGCTATGGCGTCAACGTCGGCCCGAGCACGCCGCCGGGCAGCTTGCCGACGGTGCAGAACAGCCGGGACTGGCTGCGTCCGGCGCAACGCTTCCCGGTGGTGGTCGAGCTTGCCCATGGCGAACTCGCCTCGATGCGCGGTATTCGCGTGGGCGGGCAGGCCGAGGTCATGGCGTTTCCCACCCAGGGCAACCCGCTCAATCCGCTCGGCCGCGTATTCCTGTACCTGATGAGCTGGCTTTCCTATGTCTACTGACCGCCCGGCGCTGCCGTTGCCCGCGCGCGATCCACGCGCCCAGCGTTCGCTGCGCGTGGCGTGCGGCACCGCGCTGTGCCTGGCGGCCAGCTTCGGCCTGGGCCTGCCGGTCCCCATGCTCGCGCCGGTGCTCGGCGTGTTCCTGCTGGCCAGCGTCAACCAGCCGATGTCAGCCAAGGCCGGGCTGGGCCTGGTGCTGGTCGTGATGCTGACTACTGGCACCGGCCTGCTGCTGATCCCCTTGCTGCGCTACTACCCGGTCAGCGGCGTGCTGATGATCGGCCTGTGCCTGTTCCTCGCGTTTCGCTACGGACTGCGCGGCGGCAACAACCTGGTCTCGACCTTCCTGGTGATTGGCCTGACCATGATCTCGGCGGCGGGCACCTTCGATTTCGGTCTGGCGGTCACGGTCATCGGTGCCCTGGTCAAGGGACTGCTCGTCGCGGTCGTGGTGCTGGCACTTGGCCACTGGCTGTTTCCCGAACCGGCCGGCGCGCAGGCGCCGCCCGCGGCCAAGGCCCTTCCGGATGACCAGGCCGCCTGGATTGCGCTGCGCGCTGCGCTGGTGGTGATGCCGGCCTTCCTGCTGGCGCTGAACGACCCGGCCGCGTACATCCCGATCATCATGAAAGCGGTCACCCTTGGCCGGCAAAGCTGCACCACCACGGCACGCGGCGCCGGGCGCGAACTGCTTGGCTCGACCTTGTTCGGCGGCGTGCTGGCCATCCTGTTCTGGTGCGCGCTCAGCCTGTTCGTGCATTTGTGGATGTACTTCCTGTGGATGCTGCTGTTCGGCCTGCTGGTGACGCGCAAGCTGTATGGTCTCAGCCCGTCGCGGTACCCGCCAGGCTTCTGGGTGAACACTCTCGTGACGCTGATCATCCTGCTGGGCCAGTCGGTGCAGGACAGCGCGGCCGGGAAGGATGTCTATACCGCCTTCGCCGTGCGCATGGGCCTGTTTATCGGCGTCACGCTGTATGCCTGGCTGATGATCGAGTTGCTCGACCAGCCGCGCAGCGCACGACGGCACGCCCGCTAAAGAGGCCGGTCGTGCTGAGCAACCTGCTGATCGGCCTTCCCGTGATGCTGCTCTGCCTGCTGCTGCAGGCGGTCTTCGTCGCTATCTGCCTGCGCTACTACGTGCGCTTCAGGCATGCGCGGCAAGCCCGAGAATCGCTGTGGCAGGAGATCCTATTGTTGTCGGTCGTGATGATGCTGACGTTGCTCGGCAATTTCGTGCAGATGGCAATCTGGGCAGTCCTGTTCATGCTGCTGGGCGAGTTCAACGATTACGCCACCGCGCTGTATCACTCTGGCGTGAATTTCGCCACCCTGGGCTATGGAGATATCGTCATGTCCGAACCCCGGCGCCTGCTGGGGCCGCTCGAGGCGGCCAACGGCATCCTGATGTTCGGCGTCTCCACTTCGGTGATGACCGCGGCGGTGCTGGACGTGATCAAGCACAACCTTGCCGGGCTGCGGCAGGACGAAGGGCCATAGGAGTGGAGGTGTTGTAGGCATCAGCTCGGCCACGGGAGATGTCGCGCCGCGGCACACGTCACATTCCTGGGAGGGTTTTAATATCGGATGCTGAAATTTCTGAATTCCCTAATCCCTGAAAGCCGACGATGATCTCGGGCGGGGTTCGGGCAATCGCTGTATCCCGACCTCTGCGAAAACTGGCCCGTTGCGGACGACCATCAGGCTGGCTGCACTCGCCATCCAACTATCCAGGGAGACTCAGATGATTGCGCGACAGCTTTCGATTGCCAGCCTGGCGCTGGCGGCTTGCCTCGCCTCCGGAACCATTGGTGCGCAGCAACAGCAGCCGCCGATGAATGCCAAGGAAGCCAAGGTGAAGTTCTCGGAGAAGTTCAAGGCTGCGGACGCCAATCACGATGGCAAGCTGACCCGTGAGGAGGCGCAGGCGGGTATGCCGGAGGTGTACAAACAGTTTGACCAGATCGACGCCAAGAAGAAGGGCGAGGTAACCGAGAGGCAGATTGGCGCGTTCTGGGCGGCCAAGACGAAGCAACACAACACGGCCCAGAATCCGGGCGGGTTGAACTGATCTGGCGCAAGCATAGCGGGCAGGACAACGTAGCGCGGCGGGGAGGCAGGCACAGGCCTGGCCCCATCGCCGCGCTGCGTTTTCCAGTCAGGAAATCGTGTAGGTGGTACGTTCCCCGGGGTTGTACAGGTCCCTGGCCAATTGGAGGATCTGGTCCCGATGATGGTCGAAGGTGGCGAGAAGGGCGGATTCTTCCGCGGTACCCTGGTGGCTCAGGCGCAGAAGAATGTCGTCAGTGACCTGGAATGCCACTTCGCGCGCGTTGTCATAGCCCCAGAAACAAACGCAGTGCCGCGCCGCATCGTAGCTGCGGCTGGGATTGGGAAAGTTCAGTGCCATTGCAAACTCCTGTCCGGTCACGGTACGCCGTGCATGTTGGGCTTGCTGGCGCCAGCCGGTGCTGCCAGCCCTAGTATGCACCCGTTTCCCGTCAGCCGGGCATCTGTCTGCGCTGGCTGCTGCAGCGCATGACCCGCGTTCTTGGCGAAAGATATTTCTTTTGCCGGCGATTTAGCGCGTATGCTGGGGTTGCCATTATCTCCAGGCAAGCCATTCAGGAGCCCATCATGGCCAAGAGTCAACTACGCAGCAGCCGCGAAGCCAAGAAACCCAAGCAACCGAAGAAGCCATCGGTGCCGGCCTCACCCTTCAGCACGGTCCAGTTTCGCGGACACGATGAGGTCGCCAAGAAGAAGAAATGACTGAGACTGACAGCACAGGGATCATCTGGTCCCTTGTGTTCCTGGCCGTGTTGGTCGGGGTCTACGGCTACATCATCCGGGTGGGCATCCACCACAAGCCGGTGTTCGGCATCGCGAAGCATTCGCTTCGGTACTGGTGGCACCGGCTGGTCCACGTGACCAGGTAAGCCAACGCAACGCCGGCCAGTCAGGCCGGTGCGGGCAAGATTTGCGGTTTTGCCGCACAATACAGCCTGCGCGCCGCACAGGAGCACGCTGGATCGATCAGAGGCGAGGGCACTGACCTCACCCGTCAGCGGGCGGCATTTTGTTGAACATCCTGCAATCCTGTACATGGCCGCCCCACATGCACATTCCGCCGCGGATCCCGTCCGCGGCGCAGATACTTCCTTTTCTTCCCGCGATCACCATTCATCCGGCCGCCTGCCGCTGCTGGCGCTTGGCGTCGGCAGCTTCGGCATCGGCACCGGCGAGTTCGTCATTATGGGTTTGCTGCCCGATGCCGCCAGCGACCTCGCCATTTCCATCCCGCAAGCCGGCCACCTGATCAGCGCCTATGCGCTGGGCGTGGTCATCGGCGCGCCGCTGCTGGCGGTGCTGGGCGCGCGCTGGCCGCGGCGCAACCTGCTGATCGCGCTGATGGCGGTGTTTGCCGCCGGGAATATTGCCAGCGCGCTGGCACCTTCCTATCTGTCGATGATGGTGGCGCGCCTGCTCACGGGCTTTCCGCATGGCACCTACTTCGGCGTGGCGGCGCTGGTGGCCGCCAGCCTGGTCCCGCGCGAGCGGCGCGCACAGGCGGTGGGGCTTGTGATGCTGGGCCTGACCATTGCCACGCTGGTAGGTGTGCCGATCGCGGCCACGGTCGGCACCTGGCTGGGCTGGCGCTCGGCCTTCCTGATCGTCGGTGCCCTCGGCGCGCTGACGGCGCTGCTGGTATGGCGCTGGGTGCCGTTCGTGCCGGCCGACCGGCGTGCCAGCCCGCTGCGCGAGCTGTCGGCACTCAAGCACAAGCAGGTGTGGCTGACACTGGGCATCGGCGCGATCGGCTTTGGCGGCATGTTCTCGGTGTTCAGCTATATCAAGCCGACCATGCTGGAGCTGGCGCATATGCCGGCGGCGGGTATCCCGGTGGTGCTGGCCCTGTTCGGCATCGGCACGGTGGCGGGCAACCTTGCCGGCGCGAAGCTGGCCGACAAGGCCTTGATGCCGACCATCGGCGGCGTGCTGGTGTGGGCGGCGCTGGTGCTGGGCGCCTTCACCTTTACCGCGTCGCATCCCTGGCTGGGGGCCATCAATGTGCTGCTGGTGGGCACCACGGTGGCGCTGGGCCCCGCCTTGCAGATCCGGCTGATGGATGTCGCCGGCGACGCGCAGACGCTGGCCGCGGCCCTCAACCACTCGGCCTTCAACATGGCCAACGCGCTCGGTGCGTGGCTGGGCGGGGTGACCATCGCCGCCGGCTACGGCTGGGAGTCCACCGGCTGGGTGGGCCTGCTGCTGGCGCTGGGCGGCCTGGTGGTCTATGCGTGGTCGATGCTGAGCATGGGCCGGCAGGGCGCGCCCGCCGCGGCGCAGGCGTGATGCAGGCGGACCTGGTCCGCGCACAGGTCCGCAAGGAACAAAAAAGGGGTGCCTCATCGGGCACCCCTTTTTCATCCCCGCTGGCGGGACTGGCTTACTCTGCGTCCGCGACGCTTGCGCCGACCACGTTGAAGCCGCCGTCGACATAGGTGATCTCACCGGTCACGCCACTGGCCAGGTCGGACAGCAGGAAGGCGGCCACGTTGCCGACTTCTTCGATGGTGACGTTGCGGCGCAGCGGCGCGACGTCTTCGAAGTGGCCGAGCAGCTTGCCGAAGCCCTTGATGCCCGAGGCGGCCAGGGTCTTGATCGGGCCGGCGGAGATGCCGTTGGCGCGGATGCCGCGCGGGCCGACCGACGAGGCCAGGTAGCGCACGCTGGCTTCCAGCGAGGCCTTGGCCAGGCCCATGGTGTTGTAGTTGGGGACCACGCGCTCGGCACCCAGGTAGGTCAGCGTCAGCAACGAGGCCTTGTCCGACAGCAGCGGCAGCGCGGCCTTGGCCAGCGCCGGGAAGCTGTATGCGGAAATGTCGTGGGCGATGCGGAAACCTTCGCGCGACAGGCCTTCCAGGAAATCACCGGCGATGGCGTCGCGCGGCGCGAAGCCGATCGAGTGCACCAGCCCGTCGAACTTCTCCCAGCGCTGGCCCAGCGCGGCGAAGGTCGCGGCGATCTGCTCGTCGCTGCCGACGTCGCACTCGAATACCAGGTCAGTGCCGAATTCCTTGGCAAAGTCGCTGATCCGGTCCTTGAACCGTTCGCCGACATAGGTGAAGGCCAGTTCGGCACCTTCGCGTTTGCACGCCGATGCGATGCCATAGGCGATCGACCGGTTAGAGAGCAAGCCGGTGATCAGGATCCGCTTACCTGCCAGAAATCCCATAAATTCTCCAAGGTGGTGTATCAGGCACGCTTCGTGCGTCCGCCGTGCGGCCGTGCGCGTGCCTTTGCTGTCCTGCGGCCGTTTTTATTGCGCCGCGCAGAGGGAATGTCCGGATGGCTGGCGCCACCCCCGACGCATGTAAAATTGTCTCATACTTGGCCCGGCCGCAGAATGCCGGGCCCCCACAGGTCATAGTGGAGGAATCCAACGGGATGCCTATTCAAGCACGTTGGCCGCTTCAGGCGGCATGGCAGTGCTTCCGGCGGGATGCGGTACTGCGCGGTTGGGTCGCAAGCGGGCTGGCGATGGCGCTGGCGACGGGGGTCTCTCTCTTATCCAGTCCGGCGCTGGCGGCGCATGGCTTCGCGCTGCACGGGGACCTGAAGTACCAGGCGGATTTCCGGCAATTCGACTATGCCAACCCCGATGCACCCGCCGGCGGCACGCTGACACTCGCCAATCCCGACCGGCGCACCAGTTTCGACAAGTTCAATCCGTTCACGCTGAAGGGCACGTCAGCGCCCGGCCTGAACGCGCTGATGTTCGAGTCGCTGCTGATCAGCAGCGCCGACGAGAGCGCCAGCGCCTATGGCTTGCTCGCCGAGGACATCACGGTAGCGCCGGACGAATTGTCGGTCACGTTCACCATCCGGCCACAGGCGCGCTTCACCAATGGCGACCCGGTGCTGGCGTCGGATGTCAAATATTCTTATGACATGCTGATGAGCAAGGCCTCGAGCCCGGGCTACCGCAGCATGTGTACCGATGTGAAGGCGGTGATCGTCGCCGGCGAGCGCACGGTGCGTTTCGAATTCAAGCAGCGCAACCGCGAACTGCCGCTGATCGTCGGCTCGCTGCCGGTGTTCTCGAAGAAATGGACGGCCAAGGTCCCGTTCGAGAAGCTGACCTTCGAGCCGCCGGTCACCAGCGGCCCCTACCTGATCGAGCGCTATGACGCCGGCCGCGGCATCATCTTCCAGCGCGACCCGAAGTACTGGGGCAAGGATCTCGCGGTGCGCCGCGGCACCTTCAATTTCGCGCGCGTGGCCTACCGCCTATACAAGGACGAGACCGCCAAGCTCGAGGCCTTCAAGGCAGGGGAGTTCGACGCCATCGTCGAATACAAGGCCAAGAACTGGGCCAAGAGCTACCAGGGCACCCGTTTTCGCAACGGCGAGCTGCTGAAGACCGAGTTCCCGCACCGCAACGGTGCCGGCATGCAGGGCTTCGTGATGAATATGCGCAAGCCGGTGTTCCAGGACGTGCGCGTGCGCCAGGCCCTGATCCTTGCGCTCGACTTCGAATGGCTGAACCGGCAGTTGTTCTACGGCGCCTACAAGCGGCTGGACAGCTGGTTTTCCAACAGCGAACTGGCCGCCAGCGCCACCTTCGACGGCCGCCCCGGCCCGGGCGAGATGGCGCTGCTTGAGCCGCTGCGCGCGGAATTGCCGCCAGAGGTGTTCGGCCCGGACGTGGTCCAGCCCAGCACCGCGGCGCCGCGTTCGCTGCGCGACAACCTGCGCGAGGCACGACGCCTGCTGGCCCAGGCCGGCTGGACCTATACGGATGGCGCACTGCGCAACGCCAAGGGCGAGACGCTGGTGTTCGAGTTCCTTGACGATGGCGGCGCCATGAGCCGCGTCATCACCACCTATGTGCGCAACCTGGAGAAGCTCGGCATCCAGGTGAACCAGCGCACCACGGACTTTGCCTTGTACCAGAAGCGGCTGGAGGATTTTGACTTCGACATGGTGTCGATCCGCTTCCCGGACTCGCAAAGCCCCGGCAACGAACTGCGCGACCGCTTCTCCAGCGAGGCGGCCGGCACGCCGGGCTCGGACAACCTGTTCGGGCTGAAGTCGCCCGTGGTCGACAAGCTGGTGGACAACGTGCTGCACTCCCATACCCGGCAGGAGCTGGTCACCGCCGGGCGGGCGCTGGACCGGGTGCTGATGCATGGCTACTACATCGTGCCGAACTGGTACAGCGCATCGCACCGGGTGTCATACCGCAAGACGCTGGCCTACCCGGAGCGCCTTCCGTATTACTACACGGCCGAAGGCTGGATCCTGAGCCACTGGTGGCGCACGGACCTGCAGGCGCAGGCGCGCTGACGCGCCCCGCCGCGACCAAGACAAGGATGAGGACCGGCTGATGCTTGCCTACCTGCTCAAGCGCATTCTGCTGATGATCCCGACGCTGATCGGGGTCATCACGCTGACCTTCGTGGTGATCCAGTTCGTGCCGGGCGGCCCGGTCGAACAGATGATGATGGAACTGAAAGGGCGGGGCGGCGCCGGCGAAGCCAGCGGCGGCGGTGCCGAATACCGCGGGCGCCGCGGCGTCGACCCCGAGAAGATCAAGGAGATCCAGGCCCTATACGGCTTCGACAAGCCGCCGCTGGAGCGCTACTTCCTGATGCTCAAGCGCTTTGCCCGGTTCGACCTGGGCCAGAGCTATTTCCAGCACCGCAGCGTGTGGGAGCTGGTCAAGTCCAAGCTGCCGGTGTCGGTCAGCCTGGGTTTGTGGACCTTCTTCCTGACCTACCTGATATCGGTGCCGCTGGGCATCTCCAAGGCCATCCGCGCGGGCAGCCGCTTTGACGTCGTGACCAGCATCATCGTGCTGGTGGGTTATGCCATCCCCGGCTTCGTGCTGGGCGTGCTGTTGCTGGTGCTGTTCGGCGGCGGCACCTTCGTGCAGTGGTTCCCGCTGCGCGGTCTGACCTCCGACAACTGGGAGCAGCTCTCGCTGATGGGCAAGGTGATGGACTACCTGTGGCACCTGGTGCTGCCGATCACGGCATCGGTGGTGGGCAGCTTCGCGGTGGTCACCATGCTGACCAAAAATGCCTTCCTCGAGGAAATCCGCAAGCAATACGTGCTGACCGCACGCGCCAAGGGCCTGGGCGAGCGCCGCGTGCTGTGGAAGCATGTGTTCCGCAACGCGCTGATCCCGCTGGTGACGGGTTTCCCGGCCGCGTTCATCGGTGCCTTCTTCACCGGCTCGCTGCTGATCGAAACGCTGTTCTCGCTGGACGGGCTGGGCTTGCTGTCCTATGAGGCGGTGCTGCGGCGCGACTATCCGGTGGTGCTGGGCACGCTCTACCTGTTCACGCTGATCGGGCTGGTCACGCGCCTGATCTCCGATGTCTGCTACGTGCTGGTGGACCCGCGCATCCATTTCGAGGGCTTGCACCGATGAAACTGTTCACGCACGCGGCCCCCAACGGGCTGCCGCATTCGCCCTCGCCGCGCCAGCGCGCCTGGCAGCGCTTTCGCCGCAACAGGCGCGGCTACTGGAGCCTGGTGATCTTCGTGGTCATCTTCGTGCTGAGCCTGGGCGCCGAGCTGCTGTCCAGCAACCGGCCGCTGGTGGTGCACTACAAGGGCGAGTGGTATTTCCCCATCGTCAAGGTCTACCCGGAAACCACCTTCGACGGCGATTTCGCCACGCCCGCGGACTACCTCGATCCGTATATCCGCGACCGCATCACCACCAACGGCAACTTCGCGGTGTTCCCGCTGAATCATTATTCGTACGACTCGCTCAACTACTTTGCCAAGGAGCCCAACCCGGCGCCGCCGTCGGCAGAGAACTGGCTGGGTACCGACGACCGCGGCCGCGACATCCTGGCCCGGCTGCTGTACGGCTTCCGCGTGTCGGTGCTGTTCGGCATGGCGCTGACCGTGATCGGGGTGCTGGTGGGCACGCTGACCGGGGCGCTGATGGGCTTTTTCGGCGGGCGCTTCGACCTGTTCTCGCAGCGTGCCATCGAGATCTGGAGCTCGATGCCGGAGCTGTATCTGCTGATCATCTTTGCCTCGATCTTCGAGCCCAGCCTGGCGCTGCTGATCATCCTGCTGTCGCTGTTCGGCTGGATGGGCCTGTCCGACTACGTGCGCGCCGAGTTCTACCGCAACCGCTCGCTCGACTACGTCAAGGCGGCGCGCGCGCTGGGCCTGTCCAATGTGCAGATCATGTGGCGCCATATCCTGCCCAACAGCCTGACCCCGGTGATCACCTTCCTGCCGTTCCGCATGAGCGCCGCCATCCTGGCGCTGACCAGCCTGGATTTCCTCGGCATGGGCGTGCCGCCCACCACGCCCAGCCTGGGCGAACTGCTGGCGCAGGGCAAGGCCAACCTGGATGCGTGGTGGATTTCGCTGTCGACCTTCGCGGTGCTGGTGGTCACGCTGCTGCTGCTGACCTTCATGGGCGACGCGCTGCGCGATGCCTTCGATACCCGCCTGGGCCTGGCGGCGCTGCGCGGCCGGGTCGAACCCAAGATCCCGGCCGGCGCGCCAACCGGGGCAGCACCGGAGGCCACGCCATGACCGCGGTGTCTCCCGTGATCCAGCCGGCCGTGGCGCCGGCCGCGGCGCCGGCACCCGGTTCCACGCTGATGTGCGTCGACAAGCTTTCTGTCACCTTCGGCCACGGCGAGCACGCCACCCGTGCCGTGCGCGAAGTCAGCTTCGACCTGCGCGCGGGCGAGCGCTACGCGCTGGTGGGCGAGTCGGGCTCGGGCAAGACCGTGACCGCGCTGGCGATGCTGCGGCTGGTGGAGGACGCCTACTACGACGGCGCCATCCGCTTCGAGGGCAAGGACCTGCTGGCGGTGTCGGACCGCGAGATGCGCGGCATCCGCGGCGCCGAGATCGCGATGATCTTCCAGGAGCCGATGACGGCGCTCAACCCGCTGTACACCATCGGCAACCAGATCGTCGAGACTCTGGCGCTGCACGAGGGCCTGGACCGCCGCGCCGCGCGCGAGCGCGCCATCGCGCTGCTGGAGCGCACCGGCATCAGCGACGCCGCGCACCGCTTCGACAGCTTTCCGCACCAGCTCTCGGGCGGCCAGCGCCAGCGCGCCATGATCGCCATGGCGCTGGCCTGTCGCCCCAAGCTGCTGCTGGCCGACGAGCCGACCACGGCGCTGGACGTGACCATCCGCGCCCAGATCATGGACCTGCTGCGCGACCTGCAGGCCGAGTTCGGCATGGCGGTGATGCTGATCACCCATGACCTCAACCTGGTGCGTTCCTTTGCCCAGCGCGTGGGCGTGATGGAGAAGGGCGTGCTGGTCGAGACCGGCGAGACCGCGCAGGTGTTTGCCGCCCCCCAGCACCCCTACACCCGCAAGCTGATCGACAGCCGCCCCAGGCGCGAGGTGCTGCCGCTGGTGCCGCTGGCGCCGGTGCTGCTGGAAGCGCGCAAGCTGAGCGTCAACTACGCGCGCAAGCGCCGCGGGCTGGCCGGCTGGTTCGGCAAGGACCAGTTCGCGGCGGTCAAGGACGTGGACTTCCAGCTGCGCGAGGGCGAGACCGTCGGCATCGTCGGCGAGTCCGGTTCGGGCAAGACCACGCTGGCGCATACCGTGCTCGCGCTGCAGCGCAAGAGCGGCGGCACCATCCATTTCCTGGGCCGCAGCTTCGACACCGCCACGCGCGACGATCGCCGCCAGTTGCGCGCGCGCATGCAGGTGGTGTTTCAGGACCCGTTCGGCTCGCTGGCGCCACGCATGACCATCGAGCAGATCGTCGGCGAAGGCCTAGCGCTGCACCAGCCCGGCCTGTCGCGCGAGGGCACGCGCCAGCGCGTGATCGAAGCCCTGCGCGAGGTCGGCCTGGACCGTACCGCGCTGGGCCGCTATCCACATGAATTCTCGGGCGGGCAGCGGCAGCGCATCGCCATTGCCCGGGTGCTGATCCTCAAGCCGCAGATCCTGGTGCTGGACGAGCCCACCTCGGCCCTGGACGTGTCGATCCAGCAGCAGGTGCTGGCGCTGCTGTCCCAGCTGCAGCACAAGTACAACCTCACCTACCTGTTCATCAGCCATGACCTGGCGGTGATCCGTGCCATGGCGCATCGGGTTTTCGTGATGAAGGCGGGGGAGGTGGTCGAGGCCGGCGACACCGAAGCGGTGCTGGGCGCACCCCAGCACCCCTATACGCGCAAGCTGATGGCGGCGGCGCAGGTCGGCGCGGCCTGACCCGAAAATGTGCGGCGCATCAACGCCGCGGCCCCGCCTGGCTAGCATCCGGTTGCTCGGACTAATCCGACAAACAAGATGCGAAATCCCGCCTATATCGTTGATTCGCCAGTCAAATCCGGCGAATTTGTAACGAACTTTGACATGTGAATGACAACCCTTTACCATCCCGCGAGAACTAGTTTTGGGGGTGGTCCGTCCGACGCATTGGATCGTGCACGGCACGTTTGCGGTGCAAGACAGGCCAGGTAAGCCTGGTCCGGATGTTGCATAGGGTTCACCCCGCAGGTTCACAAGAATTCCTCGCGAAGTTCACGCGAATTTCACAGATACCCAGCCCGCCCCGGACTTGTGCCGGGGCTTGCTTTGGAACGATCAACGGGAGAACCAATGCAGCGATCGGTACTTCATTCCCTGGCGCGTGCCGCCGTCGGAATTGCCATTGCCTGCGGTGCGGCTGTGTCGAATGGAGTGCTGGCGGATACGGTATTCAAGGATGCCGACGCCCGTATCGATGCCTCGGCCCACGCTGCGGACTCGCATACGGAAGGCAAGCGCGGCTTGCTGTCGTCGGTGGTGAATTCCACCAGCAATGTTGCCAGCAAGGCTGGCGACCTGGTCATGAATGCGCTGGGCCTGATTGGCGTGCGTTACCGCTTCGGCGGCAACAGCCCCGAATCCGGCCTGGACTGCAGCGGCTTTGTCCGCTACGTATTCCAGGACACCTTCGGCTTCATGCTGCCGCGCCGCTCTGTCGAAATCAGCCGTGTCGGCACCACCGTGGCGGCCACCGACCTGCGTCCGGGCGACCTGGTGTTCTTTAACACCATGCGTCAGACCTTCTCGCACGTCGGCATCTATATCGGCGACAACAAGTTCGTGCATGCCCCGTCCACGGGCAGCAAGATCCGTGTCGACGACATGCGTGCAGCTTACTGGGTGACCCGCTACAACGGCGCCCGCCGCATCGAGGATGGCAAGGAGGGCGGTGCCGATGGCCTCGGCGACATGGTCGAGACGCTCAAGCGCTACGACCCCAAGGTCGCCCGCGCATCGCTGTACGGCGGCTGAGGCTTCGGCGCGCTTCAAGCAAAAAGGACTGCTGCGGCAGTCCTTTTTGCGTTGGCGAGGCGTGGCCTCCCGGGTTATTGCGCTGCGACCGTTCCGGCCGGCGTCAGGCGGGCCTGTTCCAGCTGCTGCCGCAGCGTTGCCATCACCGCCGTGGTGGCCTGTTCGCCGGCCAGTATGGCCCGGTTGCGGGCGTTGAAGTCGCTGCCGCCCATATCGGGCAGCTCGGGGCGGATCACCACGTCGGCGCGCGCCAGTGCCATCTTGTTGATCGACTGGCCCATGATCGCGGTGGTCTGCAGCAGCACGCCGCTCTGGCCGGCGTTCTTCTGCGCCGACGGGTCGGCCGAGATATTGACCGCGATGACAAAGTCCGCGCCCATGCTGCGCGCGGAATCCACCGGCACCGGCTCGACCAAGCCGCCGTCGACATAGTCGTGCCCCTGGATCGACACCGGCTGGAACACGCCGGGCACGCTGCTCGACGCGCGCACGGCCTGGCCCGTGTTGCCGCGGCGGAACAGGATCTTCTCGCCGCTCTTGAGGTCCGTGGCGACAATGCCCAGCGGCAGCTTCATGGCCTCGATCGTCCGGTTCTGCACCAGCCGGTTGATGTAGTTCTGCAGCGCCTCGCCCTTGAGCCAGCCGCCGAAGCGGGTGCCGAAGGGCAGGGCCCAGTCGGCGATGGCGGCTTCGTCCATGGTCAGCGCCAGCTTGTTCAGCTGGAAGCCATTCAGTCCGCTGGCGTAAAGCGCCGCCACGACTGCGCCGGCGCTGGTGCCAGTGACCAGGTCGGCATGGATGCCTTGCGCTTCGAGCGCCTTGATCACGCCGATATGGGCAAAGCCGCGTGCCGCGCCGCCGCCCAGCGCCAGGCCAATCTTGACGGGCCGTGGTGCGGGCGGGGTGGTGGCGAGCGGCGGCGCGGGATGCGGGCCGAACGAGCAGCCCGCCAGCAGGGCGGCCGCGGAGATGCCGAGGAAATGACGTCGTTGCATGAAGCGGGATCAGTAACCAGGTAGGACCGGCGGATACAGGGATGTGATGCGGGCGCTCCTCCATGGGGGCTGGCATCGCCTTGCCTGAATCACCGGCATCACCTCAGACCGGCGCAAGCATAAATGATTCCGCGCGGCGCCGGCACGCCGGGCGAGGCGAGGGATGCGCGTTGGTATAATGCAAGGCCTGCACATACACCAGCCTGCGCGCCGCTGCGCGCGGGCTTTCTTGTTTCTGCCCCTGACCATGACCCAACGCGTCCGCACCCGCTTTGCGCCGAGCCCGACCGGTTTTATCCACCTCGGCAATATCCGCTCAGCGCTCTATCCCTGGGCCTTCGCCCGCCGCATGCAGGGCGACTTCATCCTGCGCATCGAAGACACCGACGTTGAGCGTTCGTCGCAGGAAGCGGTTGACGTGATCCTGGAAAGCATGGCCTGGCTGGAGATGGATATCGACGAAGGCCCGTTCTACCAGATGAAGCGCATGGACCGCTATCGCGAGGTGGTGGCGCAGATGGTCGAGTCCGACCTGGCCTACCGCTGCTACATGAGCACCGAAGAACTGGACGCGCTGCGCGAAGCCCAGCGCGAGCGCGGCGAGAAGCCGCGCTACAACGGCTTCTGGCGTCCCGAGCCGGGCAAGGTCCTGCCCGAGCCGCCGGCGGGCGTCGATCCGGTGATCCGCTTCAAGAACCCGATCGGCGGCAGCGTAGTGTGGGACGACGCGGTCAAGGGCCGCATCGAGATCTCCAACGACGAGCTCGACGACCTGGTGATCGCGCGCCCGGACGGCACGCCTACCTATAACTTTTGCGTGGTGGTGGACGACCTCGACATGAAGATCACGCACGTGATCCGCGGCGACGACCACGTCAACAACACCCCGCGCCAGATCAACATCATCCGCGCGCTGGGCGGCACGCCGCCGGTCTACGCCCACCTGCCGACCGTGCTCAACGAGCAGGGCGAGAAGATGAGCAAGCGCCATGGCGCCATGGCCGTGACCGGCTACCGCGACGAGGGCTACCTGCCCGAAGCCGTGCTGAACTACCTGGCGCGCCTGGGCTGGGCCCACGGCGACGCCGAGATCTTCTCGCGCGAGCAGTTCGTTGAATGGTTCGACCTGGAGCACCTGGGCAAGTCGCCCGCCCAGTACAACCCCGAGAAGCTGGCCTGGCTGAACAACCACTACATCAAGGTCGGCGACAACCAGCGCCTGGCCACGCTGACGCAGCCGTTCATCGAGGCGCTCGGCGGCAAGGTGGAAGGGGCGGACTTGGCCGGCGTGGTGGCGCTGGTGAAGGACCGCGCCAATACGCTGAAGGAAGTCGCGCAGGCGGCGCTGCTGTTCTATCGCGGCGAGCCGCAGGCGGATGCCGCACTCAAGGCCGAGCACCTGACCCCGGAGATCCAGCCCGCGCTGGCAGCGCTGGCCACTCAGCTGGCCGCGCTGCCGGAATGGAAGCGCGAAGCCATCAACGCCACCTTCAAGGCGGTGCTGGCCGAGTTCGGCCTGAAGATGCCCAAGCTGGCCATGCCCGTGCGCCTGCTGGTGGCCGGCCAGCTGCAGACGCCGGGCATCGACGCGGTGCTGGAACTGTTCGGCCGTGACACGGTGCTGCGCCGCCTGGCGGCGGCTGCATAAAAAGTCGTGAAAAAGTCCGCGCCGGGGGCTTGCGCTCCGGGCCGGACTTGCGCATAATCTCTTTCTCCCTGCAGCGCGGTCCCTGACCAAGCGGGCTGGCTGATCCGCAAGGATCTTCGCAATCTCCGAACTGATTTTTGAAGTGACGGGAAAGCGAAAAAAAGCTGAAACGGGAGCTTGCAAAGATTAGTGGTTGATATATAATCTTGGCTTCGCTTGAAACGGTAGTTAAATCAGGCGAAAACGCAGCAAGTTGCAGTAAATGGCAGTACCATGGGGCTATAGCTCAGCTGGGAGAGCGCTTGCATGGCATGCAAGAGGTCAGCGGTTCGATCCCGCTTAGCTCCACCAAGATTTAGGTGTCATCCAGGTTTTTTCGGATGGCGCCAGACGGAACGTGTTGAAAGACAAGTTTCTGTCCCCTTCGTCTAGAGGCCTAGGACATCACCCTTTCACGGTGAGTACAGGGGTTCGAATCCCCTAGGGGACGCCATAACAGCAGGGCGTAATCAGACGTCCAGCATGTCGTCTCAAGCATTAGCTTGAAACGGCAGCCGACTAAGGAGTGGTAGTTCAGTCGGTTAGAATACCGGCCTGTCACGCCGGGGGTCGCGGGTTCGAGTCCCGTCCACTCCGCCAAAACTAGACCCGCATGGTTTGCACCATGCGGGTTTTTCTTTGGGTGAGGGATTATGTCGTTAATCGCTGCAAACGCAATAAAAAATGTTGCATTCGTTGCGAAATTCGCTATATAATCCTGTCTTCGCTGCAAATGCTGCGGTAAGCGGCAGACAGCGAAGGTGGTTCCAGCAGTAACCGTCCAGCAGTACCGGATTACGGGGCTATAGCTCAGCTGGGAGAGCGCTTGCATGGCATGCAAGAGGTCAGCGGTTCGATCCCGCTTAGCTCCACCAGAATTTGGGAAGCGTCTGAAAAGAAGCTTCCCAGGCGCGAAAAAGCCCGCTATAATGGTGGACTTTCCAGCGCAAGACAGAAAACGCGTTGTAAAACAAGTTTCTGTCCCCTTCGTCTAGAGGCCTAGGACATCACCCTTTCACGGTGAGTACAGGGGTTCGAATCCCCTAGGGGACGCCAAAACAGCAGGGCGTAATCAAACGCCCAGCCAGTCGTCCGGAGCCAAGGCTCCAGTCGGCACCGACTATGGAGTGGTAGTTCAGTCGGTTAGAATACCGGCCTGTCACGCCGGGGGTCGCGGGTTCGAGTCCCGTCCACTCCGCCAAATTAGAACGCCCGCGCAAGCGGGCGTTTTTCTTTTTCGGCTACTGAAATTGCGGGCCACCGCCCTTGCGAGCGGCCAGTGTCAGAGTCAGTTTTCCGGATCCTTGCTGACCCGGCTGAAATACCGCACCAGCAGCACGCCTGCAATCGCCAGGCTGATGCTGTTGGCCAGCCAGAAGCCGCTGGCGCCGCGCGTGAAGGCGGGCATGCCCTCGATCAGCCCGAAGCCCAGCACATAACCCCCGCCCAGTCCGATGCCCCACAGCGAGCCGGCGTAGATCAGCGTCGGAATCAGCGCGATCTTGTACGCGCGCAGGATAAACGCCGTCATCACCTGCACGGCGTCGAAGCCCTGGTAGAACGCCACGAACAGCACCAGCGGCAGCGCTGCCGCGACCACCGCGGGATCGCTCGCGTAGGCATGCAGCACCGGCTTGCGCAGCAGCCACAGCAGGGCACCGGTCAGCACCGCCAGCGTCACCGCTATGCGGATACCGCGCCAGGCAAGGCGGCTGGCGCCGGCCAGGTCGCGCGCGCCGAGATGCTGTGCCACCAGCGTCGAAGTGGCAATCCCCAGCGACAGCGGCAGCATGTATGCCACCGCGCCCAGGTTGGCGATGATCTGGTGCCCGGCCAGCGTCACCGTGCCCAGGCGCGTGATGAAGATCGACATCAGCGTGAACGAGGTGATCTCGATCAGGTAGGTCAGGCCCATCGGCAGGCCCAGCCGCAGCAGCGCGCGCAGCGGGCCAGCAGCCGGCCAGCTCCAGGTACTGAAGATCCGCAGCGGGTGATAGGCGCTGCCGTAGCGCAGGATCAGCAGCCCGGCGATGCACCAGGCCCAGCTGATCAGCGTCGAGGCCAGGCCGCAGCCGGGGCCGCCCAAGGCCGGCACGCCCAGGCCGCCGTGGATGAACCAGGCATTGAGCGGCACCTTCAGCGCCAGCCCGCCAATCTGCAGCACCGTCACCATGACCGGGCGTGACAGCGCATTGTTCAGCGCCGAGTAGATGCGGAAACCCAGCGCCGCCGGCAGCCCGAAGGCACCGAAATGCAGGTAGGCGGTGGCTTTCTCGACCAGTTCGGGCGGTGCCTTGGCGAAAGCGAGCAGCGGGGCCGGGAAGGCCAGCAGCAGCACGCCCGGAATCGCCAGTGCGGCGCCCAGCCATGCGGCCTGCCGGACCTCGGCGCCGATCGCCTCGATGCGGCCGGCGCCATATAGCTGCCCGGCGATGGGCGACAGCGCCTGCAATACGCCCATCAGGCTGATATAGATGGTGACGTAGATCGAGCCGCCCAGGCCCACGGCGGCCAGGTCGGTCGCCGAAGCGCGCCCGGCCATCACGGTATCGATGACGCCAAAGGCGATAACGGCAAGCTGGCCGGCCAGCACTGGGCCGGCCAGGCCGGCGATACGGCGAAGATCTTGGAACAGGGTCATTCAGGGCTCGGCAGGCTTGGTCAGGGCTGGATGGTCAGCCCCGCAGCCGCCGCGGCCGGAATGGTTCGATGGCGCGACAGGCGCTGCGGTGGTGGTGACGCCGGAAAGGGCTCAGGGCTGGCGCGGCAGGCGGCGCCGCGGCAGGTCGGGGCGCGGATGGACGGCGCGCGCGGTATCGACCAGCCGATACATGCGGAAGCGCTCGTCGCGGTCCGCGGGACGGCGGCCTTCCCAGATCAGCCGCCACTCGAAATGCGAGATACTGCCCGGCTCGCCATAGTCGACCGAGTCATGGCGCAGCAGCACGTCGCAGCCGTCGTTGGGGCCGCCAAAGCGGATATGGCCGAAATAGGCAAACGATGCCAGCTGCGCATCGCCCATGCGGATCGGCTGGACGCACTGATAGGCAGGCGGCAGCGCCATCGCCGCGGCCTGGGCCACGTCGCGGTAGGTCTTGCCGTAGTTGATCGAGGGCAGCCACAGCGTCATTGCCATGACCCACATCAGGGTGGTGCCGGCGGCGGAAATCACCACCGGGCGCCAGATCTGCTTGGGCGCGCGCGACAGCCGCCAGCGCACGATGAGCACCCACGCGACCGTGGCCGCCAGCGCGAACACCACCGCGGCGATGGTGAACTCATGCTGGTAGCCGGGCAGCTGGCGGAAGACATTGCGCGCGATGCGCGGCGGCCAGCCGGTGGTCTTGGCGATCCACATGAACCAGACCGTGCCGCCGAAGATGGTGAAGAACAGCAGCGCGAACCAGTCGATCGCGTTGATCACGCCGCGCGCCAGCGTGGGCAGCGCGAATGCGGCCAGCACGGCCATCGGCGGCAGCAGCAGGATGAACTGCACGTCGCCGGCGCTGCGCTGCAGGAACAGCAGCACCAGCACCGGCAGCAGCAGCGCCAGCGGCGTCGCCACATGGGGTGCGCGGCGCATGCCGGTCCACGCGATCCAGGCCCAGCCCGCGATCGGCCAGACCGGCCACGTGTACAGGAACAGGTTGCGCATATTGAAGCCGAAGGTCGCCATATTGGGCGAACCGTAGCTGCGGCGGTCATAGCGCGACCATTCGCGGATAAAGGTCACCGCCTCGTCGCGGTCGGCTGCGCCGAAGTAGGCGGCCGCCAGCCACGCCGACACTGTCAGCAGCGCCAGCGGAATGCCGATGGCGGCCAGGCGCCGCCACGGCAGCGGCTTGCACACCAGCGCGCAGACCGCGCTGCCGCCCAGCAGCGCCAGCGGCAGCATGGGCCCGCTGGCTAGCGCCAGCCCGCCCAGCGCGGCGCCATAGATCAGGCTGCCCTGGATTGGCTTGTCGAGGCTGCGCACCATGCCGTACAGGGCCAGAGCGATAAAGGCGACCTGGCCGACCTGCGGCGTGGTCTCGTGCCCGCGCACGGCCAGGCCCACGCAGGCCAGGAAGATCAGCAGCGCGCCGTCGGCCAGCGTGCGGCCGTAATCGCGCGCGTTGGGCTGGCCGCCGAAGGCATAGGCAAATGGCTGGACCTCGTCGCGCCGGCCCAGCAGGTAGGTGGTGTACCAGATGCAGGCGCAGGTCGCGAAGAAGAACAGTGCCGTGGCCAGCCGGGCGGCGTCGGCCGCGCTCAGCCAGTTGCCGAAGCCGCGAATCATCAGCGCGCCGATCCAGAACACCAGCGGGCCGTCCTCGCTGTACGGGCGGCCGACGATATTCGGCATCAGCCAGTCGTGCAGGTTGCCGGTGGCCAGCTGCCACATGACGCCAAAGCCGGCAGCGTCCTCGTTCTTCCACGGATCGCGGCCGAACAGGCCGACCAGGCCATAGATGATGCAGATCGCCAGCAGCAGCGCGCGCGGCAGGGCGCCGGTCGCGGCAGCGGTCAACTGGACGGGTGAGGTATTGGCTTGACGCATCGATGCTCAGGTCGGGCCGTGGCGCAATGGCGCGAAGGCCACAGTATCGCGCATGCGGCGGCCACGCGGGCCGTGGCATGGCGTGGAAGCCTCACGGGGTGTGGGGTAAATCCAATGAATGCGGCGGTACCGGTCATGGTCCGGCACAAAAGCAAAGAGGCAGCCGATGCTGCCTCTTTGCTGTTTCGCACAGGCCCCGGAGCATCTGTCCGCAGGCCTTGCGAAGCGGGGTTCGCTGAAAGCGATTACTTCGCAGCCTTGCCCAGCTTGTTGCCGAACTTTTGGCGGAACTTTTCCACGCGGCCGGCCGTGTCCATGATCTTCTGGGTGCCGGTGTAGAACGGGTGCGATTCCGACGAGACTTCGATCTTGGCCAGCGGGTATTCCTTGCCGTCCTTCACGATCTTGTCCTTGGTCTGGATGGTCGAGCGGGTGATGAAGCTGAAGTCGCTGGACATGTCCTGGAACACGACTTCGCGATAATTCGGGTGAATGCCTTCTTTCATGATGAGTCCTTTCTGGTTGGGTAGCCAGTCCGTTGCAATCCGCTGTTCTCTGCCGAGGGCGAGAGCGTGCATGGCGCGGCGACGAACGAACCACTTGCCGGTAACGGGCAAACCGGGATTATGGCAGAAAAACAAATACTTGGGGAAGAGCCTGCGCCACGTGCGGCACAGAAAGTATTGCGCAGAATTGCGGCAAAAACATCACATGGAGGCCGGGTTCTGGCGATAGAAGGCGGCCAGCGATTGGTATACAACCGGCCAGTGTCGCGCAAGCCCGGTCGGCTCGACAAAAAAAGCCTCTGACGTCACGGCAAAGAACTCGCTCGGCGCCTCGGTCCCATACGGGTCGATGATGCGCAGCGCCGGTGGCAGCCGCTCCGGATGCTCCCAGTCGGCCTCGTCGCGCGCGTCCCAGGCCTCGGCAAAACGGTCGTACTCGGTCAGGAAGGTCTCGGCCCAGGCTTCCGCGTCGATGTCCGGGTGCAGCACGCGCGAGAAGGGCGGCACGCCATCGGGTTCGCCGTCGAGCATGTCCAGCTTGTGGGCGAATTCGTGGATGACCACGTTGTAGGTATCGGCCGGCAGTTCGTGGTCGCTGTCGATGCCGGCCCCGGGGGTGTGCACGTCGGGCCATGACAGGATCACCGGCCCGTGCTCCCAGGCCTCGCCGGTGGCTTCCTCGACCACGCCGTGCACCAGGCCGATCTCGTCCTGCACGGTCCGGCGGATGATGAACTCGCCCGGGTAGAGCACGATGCCGTGCCAGCCCCGGTACCAGGGCAGCCCCAGCTTCAGGATCGGCACGCAGGCCTGCACGGCAACACTGACCACCATGTCGTCGGCCAGCGGCAGGTCGTGCGCGGTGGAGTATTCCTTGTCGGCGATGAACAGCGTGGCCAGCTCGCGCAGCGCCGCCAGGTCTTCGCTGCCGTAGCGCTGCACGAACGGCAGCGTGGCGACCGTGCGCGTCCACAGCGCGTCGGGGATGGCGTAGTGCTCCAGCTTGCGGGCCAGCGAGCGGGTGCGCAGGAATGAGGTCAGTTTGCCGAGCATGGGCGTAGCGCCGTGCGCTGTGAAATGGTCCGGCAACAAAAGGTCGGGCAACAAAAAAGGCGTGCCGGGGCACGCCTTCCTGTCCGCCTTGCGGCGATGCTGCAGCGAGGGCTCAGCCGCCTCTGCGCATCATATCGAAAAACTCGGCGTTGTTCTTGGTGGCCTTCATCTTGTCCATGATGAATTCCATCGCCTGCACTTCATCCATGTCGGAGATGAACTTGCGCAGGATCCAGATCTTCTGCAGGATTTCCGGCTTGATCAGCAGCTCTTCGCGGCGCGTGCCCGACTTGTTCAGGTTGATCGACGGGTAGACGCGCTTCTCGGCCAGGCGGCGTTCCAGGTGCACTTCCATGTTGCCGGTGCCCTTGAACTCTTCATAGATCACGTCGTCCATGCGGCTGCCGGTTTCGATCAGCGCGGTGGCGATGATGGTCAGCGAACCGCCTTCTTCCAGGTTGCGCGCGGCACCGAAGAAGCGCTTCGGGCGCTGCAGCGCGTTGGCGTCCACACCACCGGTCAGCACCTTGCCCGAGGCCGGCACCACGGTGTTGTAGGCACGCGCCAGGCGGGTGATGGAGTCCAGCAGGATCACCACGTCGCGCTTCAGTTCAACCAGGCGCTTAGCCTTCTCGATCACCATTTCGGCAACCTGGACGTGGCGGATGGCCGGTTCGTCGAAGGTCGACGCAACCACTTCGCCGCGCACCGAGCGCATCATCTCGGTCACTTCTTCCGGGCGCTCGTCGATCAGCAGCACGAACAGGTCGGCTTCCGGATGATTGTTGGCAATCGCGTGGGCGATGTGCTGCAGCATCACGGTCTTGCCGGACTTGGGCGATGCCACCAGCAGCGCGCGCTGGCCGCGGCCGATCGGCGCGATCATGTCGATGATGCGGCCGGTGATGTTTTCTTCAGCCTTGATATCGCGTTCGAGCGTGAGCGGCCGGTTCGGGTGCAGCGGCGTCAGGTTCTCGAACATGATGCGGTTCTTGACCGCTTCAGGCGGCTGCCCGTTGACCTTGTCCACCTTGACCAGTGCAAAGTAGCGTTCGCCGTCCTTGGGCGTACGCACTTCACCCTCGATCGAATCGCCGGTGTGCAGGTTGAAACGGCGGATCTGGGACGGGCTGATGTAGATGTCATCCGTGCTGGCCAGATACGAGGTTTCGGGCGAGCGCAGGAAGCCGAAGCCGTCGGGCAGCACCTCGAGCGTGCCGTCTCCAAAGATGGTTTCGCCCATCTTGGCGCGCTTCTTCAGGATCGCAAACATCAGTTCCTGTTTGCGCATCCGTTGTGCGTTGTCGATCTCGAGCGTAGCCGCCATTTCGAGAAGCGCAGACACGTGAAGCGATTTGAGTTCTGTCAGGTGCATAGACGAGGGGTACAGATGGGCCCGGACGGGCGAGACCTAAAGGGAAGGGGGGAAATGAGCGAACGCTCGGGGAGTTGTTGGTGGCATCTTAGCACAATCCGACCGGCGCGCCAGGATGTGGCGCACGCACGTCGGATCGTGGCAAAACCGGGACCGTGGGTCAGGTCCCGGCGCGCAGCTTACAGGTTGCCGTCGAGGAAGGCGGTCAGTTGCGACTTGGACAGCGCGCCGACCTTCTGGGCCGCGACCGCGCCGTTCTTGAACAGGATCAGCGTCGGGATGCCGCGGATGCCGAACTTGGCCGGCACCTGCTGGTTTTCATCGACATTGATCTTGGCGATCTGCAGCTTGTCGCCGTAGTCCTTGGCGACTTCGTCCAGGATCGGCGCGATCATCTTGCAGGGGCCGCACCATTCCGCCCAGAAATCGAGCAGGACGGGTTTGTCGGACTGGAGGACGTCAGCGTCGAAGGAGGCGTCGCTCACATACTTGATTTGTTCGCTCATGGCGGAAAACCTCTGGTTTCGCTCTGTTTATGTTGAAGGCTGGAGACTTCGGAGGGCCGAACCGTTACCTTACACGAGATTGCGCGGACCCGTCGGGCCGCCTCCGCAGCCGCAAACAGGCTGTGGGGGCCGCTGCCGCGCCCGGTGCTGCCGATATGTTACCAGTTTGCCGATTTTCAAGACCGGCCTGGCAACACTCGAAAGGGCGCCGGCACGGAAATGATTCTGCTGCAATCGGGGGATTCATTGAAATGCTTATTTTCTATGGCGCCGAGAGATTCGGGCAATCGCTCGCGGCACACGAAAGGGTGTGTCATAAAATGCACTTATGCGTGCGTCGCGGGTGCCGGATGCGAGTGGCGTGCGCGTAGAATAGAAAGCGGTTCGCGGGCGGCGCCAGCGGGCCAATCTTGCATCCTGCGCCACTGACTAGGTCATCGACATGAACACCGATCCCCGCAAGCCTTCGCAGCCCGAGCCCGGCCAGGCGCCGGACGTGGACCACCTGAGCGATGCGCTGGACCATATCAGCAGCGCCGTGGAGACCAACAGCATCGCCAGCGGTGCCGCACGCGGCTTGGTCTACAGCATCATCGAGACCCTCGGTACCCTGGTGGGCGACCCGGACCTGCCCGAGCATGCGCGCTCCGGCTATGAGGGCCTGCTCGAGACCGCGCGCGAGATCCGCGCCAGGCTGGAAAGCGGTTCGGACTGAGCCGGCTCCGCCTGTCCCGCATCGCACTTGCCGCCAGCCGCTCAGGCCGGCGGCGCCCGTATTGTTTCCGTTGCATCCTGACGCTTTCGCCGACCGACGCAGTTCGCGCAGCCATTCCGGGCTGTGCCCCACGCGCCCATGACGTCGCTACGTTTTCGCCCTGGCCCTGATTTCCTCGACCAGGCGGCCACTGCTGCCTGGTATTTCCTCGACCGCTGCGGCGCGCCGGAGGCGGGCGCGCACGTGGTCGTGCCCACCGCCGCGCAGATCCCAGGCGTGCGCCAGGCACTGGACGCCGCCGCCCGCGCGGCGGGCCGCCCGCGGCTGCTACCGCGCGTGCTGACGCTGGGCCACTGGCTGCTCGACCTGCCGCCAGAGGGCGCCCCGGTGCGCAGCCCTGCCGCACGCCTGCTGGCCGTGCAGCAGGCGGTGCGCGGGCAGGACTGGCTGCGCCGCGCCTTCGGCGCCCAGAACGAGACCGCCGCATGGGGCCTGTCGCAGACGCTGCTGTCGATCTGCGACGAGCTCAACGCGCGCTGGCTCGAAGACGCCGCCATCCGCGACGATGACGAGATCGACGGCGACGATCGCGCCGGTCTGCTGCAGGGCGCGCTGGAACGGACCTATTCGCATCTGTCTGAGCGCTTCCTCGGCGAAGAGGCGCGCATCGTGCTGGCATTCTGGCAGGCGCTGTCCGGCCCGGACGATCCGCTGCCGGCGCGGCGCCGCGCCTTGCGCGAGCTGTCGCAGCAGCTGCGCGGCCCGGTGATATGGATTGCCCCGACCCCGCCCACGCCGCTTGAGGCCGCGTTCCTGCGCGATGCCGCCGAGCTGGTGCCGGTGCTGCAGGTCGGCTATGACTGGACCGGGCAGGGCGAGAGCGATGCCGACTGGTACCAGACGCTGCTGGCGCTGTGGCCGGAAGCGAGGATCGCCGACGATGCCGAAGGCGTCGCCCCTCCGCCGGCCATGCCTGCGCTGCCGCCGCAGCGTCCGGCGATCCGCGTGGTCGGCAGCGCGCGCTTCGAGGATGAAGCCGCCGCGGCAGCCGCGCAACTGGTGCAGTGGCTCAATGAAGGCCGCCGCCAGGTGGCGCTGGTCGCGCACGACCGCGTGGTGGCGCGGCGCGCCCGCGCCTTGCTGGCGCGCGCCGGCGCACCGGTGCGCGACGAGACCGGCTGGAAGCTTTCCACCACGCGCGCCGCCGCCGCGCTGATGCGCTGGTTCGACCTGCTGGTGCGCGATGGCGACACCGCCGCGCTGCTGGACCTGCTCAAGAGCCCATTTTGCCTGCCGGACGCTGCCGGGCGCGGCGTGGCCATCGCGCTGCTTGAGCGCCAAGTGCGGCGCGAGGGCATCACCGGCGGCTGGGCGCGCCTGCGTCAGCTGTTCGGTCACGCACCGACCGACGCGCAGCAAGCTGCCGCGGAAGATGAGGATGCCGCTGAAGCGCCGCGCCGCGCCGCGCACGCGCTCATCGCCGTGCTCGCCGACGAAGCCGCGCGCTGGCCGCGCGGCCTGGCGCAGCATCCGCTGGCAACCTGGCTGGAACGGCTCGACGGCATGCTCGACGGCCTCGGCATGCGCGCGGCGCTGGCCGCGGACGATGCCGGCAGCCAGCTGCTCGATGCACTGGCGCGGCTGCAGGAGTTGCCGCTGGACGAGACCGGCGGCCATGCCACGCTGTCGCAGGGTGAATTCCGCGCGATGCTGTCGGCGCTGCTGGAATCGGTCGCCTACAAGGAGCCCTCGGCCAGCGGCCCGGCGCGCATCACCATCCTGCCGCTGAACGGCGCGCGCATGCGCCGCTTCGAGGGCGTGGTGATCGTCGGCTGCGATGACGCGCAACTGCCCTCCAGCGCCGCCGAGCTGATGTTCTTCTCCAACCAGATGCGGCGCGAGCTGGACCTGGAAGACCGCGAGGCCCGCTTTGCGCAACAGGCGCGCGACCTGGCCGAGGTGCTGCTGAACAACGACGACGTGGTGCTGACCTGGCAACGCTACGGCAGCCGCGGCGAGCCGCATCATGTGTCGGGCTGGATCGAGCGGCTGGCGGCGTGCTGCGCGCGCGCGGGCGTCAGCATCGAAGCCGTCGCCGCACCGCAGGCGCACGAGACCTTTGCCGATCCGCAGGGCATGCCGGCGCCGGCGGCAGAGCCCGCGCTGGTGCCGGTGCGCTGGAGCGCGCAGGCCTACAACATGCTGCGCCGCTGCCCCTACCAGTTCTTCGCCGGCCGCATGCTGGGCCTGGCCGGGCTGGAGACAGTCAGCGACGAGCTGGAAAAACGCGAGATCGGCGAACACCTGCACCACGTGCTGCTGCGCTACCACAAGGACCTGCAGGCGCGCCGCGAGCGCGGCGAGACGCTGGCCGAAGACCAGCGCCTGGCCCGCCTGGCCGAGATTTCCGATGACGTGTTCGGCGCGCTGATGGCCGAGGACGGCAATGCCATTGCCTACTACCGGCGCTGGCGCGAGGTGATGCCGTCGTACGTCGCCTGGCAATCCGCGCGCGAGGCCGAGGGCTGGTTCTGGCGCGGCGGCGAGCTCGACGCCGGCATCGACCTGCCGATGCCCGACGGCCAGCCGCTGCGCCTGACGGGGCGCATCGACCGGCTTGACCAGGGCCCGGGCGGGGCGCATGCCGTGCTCGACTACAAGACGCAGAGCGCCACCCGCCTCCAGCGCAAGCTGGCCGAGGTCGAGGAAGACTGCCAGCTGCCGTTCTACGGCCTGCTGCGCGCCGATGCGGCAGCAGGCAGTTGGGTATCGCTCGAAGGCGCGCGCGAGGGCGCACCGGCGGCGCAGCGCGAAGTCGGCCTGCCCGATTTCGAAGCCGCCGTCATCTGGCTGGAACGGCAGATGCGCGACGACGTCATGCGCCTGCGCCAGGGCGCCAGGCTGCCGGCCTTCGGCGATGCCTCCGCCTGCCTGTATTGCACTGCCCGCGGCCTGTGCCGCAAGGGCTTCTGGGAATCCACCGCCGTGCCGGCGCTGACATCATGACGCCTCACGATCCGCACCACGTCCAGCCTTACCAGCGCGACGGCGAGCCCGTCTCCGAGGCCGAGTTCACGCGCGCCGCCTGCGATCCGGCACGCTCCGTCGTGGTGGAAGCCTGCGCCGGGAGCGGCAAGACCTGGCTGCTGGTGGCGCGGCTGGTGCGCTTGCTGCTGGCCGGTGCCGCGCCGCACGAGATCCTGGCCATCACCTTCACGCGCAAGGCCGCCGAAGAAATGCGCGACCGCCTGCTGGAAGTGCTGGCACAGCTGTCGCGCGACAGCGACGACGACGTGATCGCCGCGCTGGTGCAGCGTGGCCTGACGCCCGACGCCGCGCGTGAGGCGCTGCCGCGTGCGCGGCGCCTTCACGCGCAGGTGCTGGCCGCGCCCGGGCGCATGGCCATCGATACCTTCCACGGCTGGTTCGGCACGCTGCTGCGTGGTGCACCGCTGGCCTCCGGCATCGTGCCGGGCGCGGCGCTGCGCGAAGATGCGCTGCGCATGAAGCGCGAAGCCTGGGCCCCGGTCTGGCGCGCGCTGGCGACGCCGCAATACACCGATTTGCGCGAAGCCTGGGAAACGCTGGTCGATACCGTGGGCGACTTCCAGGCACGCGCGCTGCTGGACGCGATGTTCCATGCCCGCAGCGAATGGTGGGCGATGCAGGAGGGCGGCGACCCGCTGCAGGCGCTGTCCGACTGCCTGGGCGAAGACGCCCAGGGGGACGTGCTGCTGCAGGCGCTGGCCGACGAAGGCTGGCGCGATGCCTGCGAGTCGCTGGCGCTGCGCCTGGGCGCGGCCGGCAAGACCGAGCAGACCCACGCCGCCCGCATCACCGATGCGCTGATGGCGATCACCGCGTGGCGCGAAGCGGGCGCGGCGCCCGGCAAGCCCGCCGAACGGGTGTTCGCGCAGTTGCGCGCCGCGTTCTTCACCACCACCGGCGGCCCGCGTTCGCTGCGGCGCACCGCGGCGCTGGTCAAGGCCGCCGGCGGCGAAGGCATGGTCGATGCGTTGCTGGACGAGCATGCATCGATCTGCGCCATGCTTGACGACATCAGCGCGCGTTGTTGCGAAGCTGCGGTGCTGGCGATCAACCGAGCGCTGTTCTGCATCGGCGATGCCTTGCTGACGCGCTACCAGCGGCACAAGGACGAGCAGCGCGCGATGGACTTCGCTGACCTGGAATGGCAGGCCGCGCGCCTGATGTCGGACGAAGAGACCGCCACCTACCTGCAGGTGCGGCTCGACGCGCGTTACCGCCATCTGCTGCTCGACGAGTTCCAGGACACCAACCCGCTGCAGTGGCGCATCCTGCAGGGCTGGCTGGCCGGCTACGCGGGCCTGGGCGAGCGGCCGACGGTGTTCCTGGTGGGCGATCCCAAGCAGTCGATCTACCGCTTCCGGCGCGCCGATGCACGGTTGTTCGGCGCGGCCGGCGAGATGCTGCGCGATGCGTTCGGCGCCACCGTGCTGCGCACCAACCGCACCCGGCGCAACCGTGCCGAAGTGCTGGACTGGGTCAACGCCGTGTTCGACAGCGCGCGCGCCGAGGGCCGCTATCCGCTGTACGCGACCCAGACCACGGCACTGGCCGGCGGCAACGGACCGGTCTGGCTGCTGCCGCTGGTGGAGCCCGAGGACAAGGCCGACGACAAGGCCGCTGAAGCCGTGGACGGCGCCGCCGAAGACGAACCGGCGCAAGCCGCCTCGGCCCATCGCGACACGCTGCTGCAACCTCGCCGGCAGGCCGGCGATTCGCTGCGCCTGGAAGAAGGCCGGCGCGTGGCCGCGTGGCTGCGCCTGGTGCGCGACACCGTGCCGGTCCATGAAGGCGGCGAGCAGCGCCCCGCACGCTGGAGCGACATGCATCTGCTGGTGCGCCGCAAGACCCATCTGGCTGACTATGAGCGCGCGCTGCGCGAGGCCGGCATCCCGTGCCTGAGCCCGCGCCGCGGCGGCCTGCTGGCCACGCTCGAGGCGCTGGACCTGTCAGCGTTGCTGGCGTTCCTGATGACGCCGGAATCGGACCTGGATCTCGCGCACGTGCTGAAGAGCCCGCTGGTGGGGGCGACTGACGACGACCTGCTGGCGCTGGCCCGGATCGAAGGCGAGGGCAGCTGGTGGGCACGCATCGAGTCAGGCGGCCTGCCCGAACACGTATCCGATGCGCTGCGCGAAGGCGTGCAGCGCTTGCGCCAGTGGCTGCGCGTCGCGCCGCACCAGCCGGTGCATGACCTGATCGACCAGATCTTCCACGGCGGCGAAGTGCGGCGCCGCTATGCCGAGGCCGCGCCGCCGGATATCCGCGAACAGGTGCTGGCCAACCTCGATGCCTTCCTGAAGCTGTCGCTGGACCTCGACGGCGGGCGCTATCCGAGCCTGCCGAAGTTTATCGACGAGCTGCAGGAAATCCGCCGCGGGGACGAGGGCGAAAGCCCCGACGAAGGCGGCATGGGCGAGAGCGCCGAAGACGTGGAGCCGGCCGAGGACGATCCGGCGTTTGCCGGCCTCGACGCAGTCCATATCCTGACCGTGCATGCAGCCAAGGGCCTGGAGGCGCCGTTCGTGGTGCTGCTCGATGCCAATCACAGCGAGCCGGCCGCGGACCGGGGCGGCATCCTGGTCGACTGGCCGCCGTCGTCGCCGGTGCCTCGGCATTTCTCCGCCTACGGCAAGCGCAGCGAGCGCGGGCTGGCGCGGGCGCCGATGTTCGAGTCGGAGGCGGCGCTGGGCGAGCGCGAGAACTGGAACCTGCTGTACGTGGCCATGACGCGCGCGCAGCAGGGCCTGCTGGTCAGCGGGGTCAAGGGCCGGGCCAACCGCAGCGGTTCGGGCGAGGGCAATGCAGAGATCGCCGGCAGCTGGTATGTGCGGCTGCAGGCTGCAGGCGTTGGCGAGATGGTGCCGGCCTATCCGGGCGAGCTGGCCGATGCGCAGGACCAGGCCCCGATGCCCGCGCGCCTGAGCGAGCCGGTGCGCTTTACCGACTTCCGGCTGCGCTATCGCGATGCAGTGGATGCGCGCCAGGAGATCGGGTTTGAAGAAGAGGGCGAGGCAGAAGCCGAAGACGAGTCCGACGGCATCGTCTTCAACGCCGCGGCCGCCCGCCACGGCGAGCTGGTGCATGCCTTGCTGGAACGCCTGACGCGCTATCCCGACGCCTTTGCCGGCGTGCCGGGGATCGACACCGTATTGCGCTGGTTCCCGCTGACGGGCGCGCACACCGGGCCGGCACGGCAGGCGTGGCGGCAACAGGTGGCAGAAGCGCTGGAGGCGGTGGCTGCGATGCTGCGCGCACCGGCGCTGGCGCCGTTGCTGGGGGCAGGGGACGTCCGCAGCGCGCGCAATGAAGTCGAACTCTATGACGCGCGCGGCCGGCTGCTGCGTATCGACCGGCTGGTGGAATTCGACGACCGCGTGGTGATCGTCGACTACAAGCTGCGGCTCCTGCCGCAGGAGCATGCCGCCTACCGCGCGCAGCTGGGCCGCTATGCGGCCGCGATTGCGCCGATGTTCCCGGGCAAGCGTATCGAGGCCGGCGTGGCCACTGCGGACGGCGAATGGATTCCCGCCGAGCGCCTGGCGCCGCCGATGCCGCAGCAGGGCTCGCTGTTCTGACGGCTGGCGTGGCACCCGGACAGGGTGCCAGAATCGGCGCAAAATGGGGTGTGCGGCGCGCGCGATCGCGGCTCGGCTGTACTAAAGTGACAGGGACTGCGCTGCAAGCGACTCGTGCGTGCGGATATAGCGGGAGGGGTACGGCAGGATGGGGTGGGAGGTGGACGAGCCTGACCCTCGGCACTGGCGGAAAACGGCTGTGGCTGCTTCGTTCCCGACCTGACCAGGTTGACCGCGCCACCATGCGAGGAGGCCCGTCCGAGCGGGATTGTACCCCAGACCGCGATACCGCGGAGAAATTGCGTTGAATGCCCTTTGCAATGGTGGGTCATTGCCCGCGGCAAATGCGTCGGCTTGATCTGGCGCAGGGAACGCGGGCCGCGGCGGCCCGACCATTCACCGACCCAGACCGTGGTGAGCCAATACATGAACGCAAACGACCAGATCATTCGCGGCGCCCTGGCGCCGCAGGAAATCTCCACCGAAGTCCTGATCGAGAAATACGCCAAGGGCGAAGAGCGCAGCATTGCCGATGTCAGGCAACGCGTGGCGCGCGCGCTGGCGCAGGCCGAACCCGAGGACCAGCGCGAGGCCTGGAGCGCGCGCTTCCTGTGGGCGCAGGAAAACGGCTTCGTGCCGGCCGGGCGCATCAATTCGGCGGCGGGCACCGGCATCCAGGCCACGCTGATCAACTGCTTCGTGCAGCCGGTGGGCGATTCGGTGTCGGAGCCGCGCGAGGGCCGCCCCAGCATCTACACGGCGGTGGCGCAGGCCGCCGAGACCATGCGCCGCGGCGGCGGCGTGGGCTATGACTTCTCCGCGATCCGCCCCGCCGGCGCGCTTGTGCGGGCCACGCATTCGCGCGCCTCGGGGCCGGTGTCGTTCATGAAGGTGTTCGACGCATCCTGCGCCACCGTGGAATCCGCCGGCGCGCGCCGCGGTGCGCAGATGGGCGTGCTGCGCTGCGACCATCCCGATATCGAGAGCTTTATCCACGCCAAGGACAAGGGCGACCTCAGCAACTTCAATATCTCCATCGGCGTCACTGACGCCTTCATGCAGGCCGTGCAGGCCGACGGCGAGGTCGAACTGGTGCATGAGGCCGAGCCGGGCGCCGACATGATCGCCGCGGGCGCCTATCGCCGCGACGACGGCCAGTGGGTGTACCGGCGTGTGCCGGCGCGCAACCTGTGGGACCAGGTCATGCAGGCCACCTACGACCATGCCGAGCCGGGCATCCTGTTCCTGTCGCAGATCAACGCCGACAACAACCTTTATTACTGCGAGCGCATCGAGGCCACCAACCCCTGCGCCGAGCAGCCGCTGCCGTCCTATGGCTGCTGCTGCCTGGGCTCGATCAACCTGACGCGCTTCGTGCGCCAGCCGTTCTCGCCGCAGGCCGAATTCGATTTCGATGCCTTTGCCGAGGTGGTGCGCGTGGCCACGCGCATGCTCGACAACGTGCTCGACGTGACCTTCTGGCCGTTGCCCGAACAGCAGGCCGAGGCCCACGCCAAGCGCCGCGTCGGGCTGGGCTTCCTGGGGCTGGGCAGCGCGCTGGTGATGCTGGGCCTGCGCTATGACGCCGAGCCGGCGCGGCAACTGGCGGCGCGGATCTCGGAACGCATGCGCGACGATGCCTACCTGGCGTCGACCGAACTGGCGGTGGAGAAGGGCGCCTTCCCCTTGTTCGATGCCAATGCCTACCTGCAGAGCGGATTTGCCGGGCGGCTGCCCGAACGCTTGCGCGATGCCATTGCGCGCAATGGGCTGCGCAATTCGCACCTGCTGTCGATCGCACCCACCGGCACGATCACGCTGGCCTTTGCCGATAATGCCTCCAACGGCATCGAGCCCGCCTTCTCGTGGACCTACAACCGCAAGAAGCGGATGCCGGACAACAGCTACCGCAGCTTCGAGGTGGCGGACCATGCCTGGCGGCTTTACCGTCACATGGGGGCCGACATGGCCCAGTTGCCGGACGCCTTCGTCACCGCGCTGCAGATGTCGGCGCTGGACCATATGCGGATGCTGGAGGCGGTGCAGCCGTATATCGACACCAGCATCAGCAAGACCGTCAACGTACCAGAGGATTATCCGTACGAAGCCTTCCGCAACCTGTACCTGGAGGCGTGGAAGGCCGGCCTGAAGGGGCTGGCGACCTATCGCCCCAATTCGGTGCTGGGGGCCGTGCTGTCAGTAGAGGCGCCGGCGGCGGCGCCCGCTGCCGTGGCCGACGACAATCCGTTGGTGCGCCCCTTCGGCAGCCGGCCGGTGGGCGACCTGGAGGGGGTGACGTCCAAGGTCGAATACCTGACCTACGAAGGCCACAAGACCGTTTACCTGACCGTCAACTTCATGCGCGTCGCCGGCGTGGCCGACGGAAAGCCGGTGGAGATCGAGCGTCCGGTGGAGTTCTTCATGCCGGCGGGGCAGCGCAGCGAGGGCCAGCAGTGGATTACCTCCACCATGCGGCTGTTGTCGATGGTGGCGCGCTCGGGCGGCTCGGTGGCCAAGGCGCTGGCGGACATGCGCAACGTGGTGTGGGACAAGGGCACGGTGCGCTACGGCACGCTGGTGCGCCAGGACGGCACCGAGGTGCCGCGCTTCCATGACTCCGAAGTGGCCGCGCTCAGCTACGCGCTGCAGCGCATCCTGATCAAGCGCGGCTTCCTGGATGCCGAGGGCGGCCAGGTGCCGGTAGCGGCGCTGGCCGCCAGGCTCGCCCAGCGCGAGGGTGGGGGGCAGGCGCTGGATGCCGGGGCCGATCTCGCCAGCCAGGCCCGGGCCCCCGGCACCCCCGGTGTCGGCACCGGCAAGCCGTGCCCGGAGTGTGGCGCGCACGCCCTGCACAAGGTCGACGGCTGCGCCAAATGCGCCAATTGCGGCTACGTGGGCGAGTGCGGCTGAGCCCCGCCGCGGGCGGGTTGCGGCCACCGGAGCCGGCCCGCGCGGCGCGTGGCGAATAAAGACCGCGAGGTCGGGGCGGCGGCGGCCGGAGGGGGGCCGCCTTTTGCTACAATCGCCGCCATGAGTTATCAAGTTCTAGCGCGCAAATGGCGCCCCAGGGATTTCACCACGCTGGTCGGCCAGGAGCACGTGGTCCGCGCGCTCACGCACGCGCTGGAACAGCAGCGGCTGCACCATGCCTACCTGTTCACCGGCACGCGCGGGGTCGGCAAGACCACGCTGTCGCGGATCCTGGCCAAGGCCCTGAACTGCATCGGCCCTGACGGCAACGGCGGCATCACCGCCCAGCCGTGTGGGCAGTGCAAGGCCTGCCAGGAGATCGACAGCGGCCGCTTCGTCGACTACATCGAGATGGACGCCGCCTCCAACCGCGGCGTCGACGAGATGGCGCAGTTGCTGGACAAGGCGGTCTACGCCCCGACCTCCGGGCGCTTCAAGGTCTACATGATCGACGAAGTGCACATGCTGACCAACCACGCCTTCAACGCCATGCTGAAGACGCTGGAGGAGCCACCCGGGCACGTCAAGTTCATCCTCGCCACCACCGATCCGCAGAAGATCCCGGTCACGGTGCTGTCGCGCTGCCTGCAGTTCAACCTCAAGCAGATGCCGCCGGGGCATATCGTCTCGCACCTGGACCATATCCTGGCGCAGGAAGGCATTGCCCACGACGGCAACGCGCTGCGGCTACTGGCCCAGGCCGCGCACGGCTCGATGCGCGACGCGCTGTCTCTGACCGACCAAGCCATCGCCTACAGCGCGGGCCAGGTGTCGGAAGACGCGGTGCGCGGCATGCTGGGCGCGATCGACCAGGGCTACCTGGTGCAGCTGCTCGATGCGCTGGCCGCCGAGGACGGCGCCGCCATGCTGGCGATTGCCGATGCCATGGCCGACCGCAGCCTGTCGTTTGCCGGCGCGCTGCAGGACCTGGGCTCGCTGCTGCACAAGGTGGCGCTGGCGCAGGCCGTGCCGGCCTCGGTGCAGGACGAATGGCCCGAAGCCGATGAGGTGCGGCGCCTGGCCGGCGTGTTCGACGCGCAGGAAGTGCAGCTGTTCTACCAGATCGCCAACCTCGGCCGCAGCGAGCTGGCGCTCGCGCCGGACGAGTACGCCGGCTTCACCATGACGCTGCTGCGCATGCTGGCGTTCCGGCCGTCGTCTGAACCCGCCACGACGCAAGGGCAGGGCGGTGGTGCCGCGCCTGCGCGTCAGCGCGGCGCTGCCGTGCTGGAGACCGCCCCGCCCGTTGATACCCGCTATGCGGCGGCTGGTGCCAACGCCGCCGCGCAGGCCAATGCCGGTACTGCGGCGGCGCCTGTCCCTGCCTCTGTGCCCGCACGGGCGGTACAGCCTGCGCCCATGGCCGAAGCTGCGGCAGCGCCTGCCACAGTTGCTGCATCCCCTGAAGCAGCGCCAGCGCGCCCGGCCGCAGCCGCCGGCAACGGGGCCATGTCGCCCGCCGCCGCCGCGCTGGCCGCTGCCCGCCAGGGTTCCGCTGCTCGTGGTGGCGGCCGCAAGGCGCCGCCGCCGGCC
>NZ_JBYSYC010000054.1:0-50512 GCF_058782875.1 Cupriavidus sp. FW305-F7
TATGGCAAGGGCTACCAGGACGTGCAGCACCGCGTGCCGAAGATCGACAACACCATCGAAGAACTGGGCTGGAAGCCCGGGATCAGCATGGAAGCGGCGCTGCGCCGCATCTTCGAGGCGTATCGCACGCACGTGACGGACGCAAGGACGTTGGTGAACCAGGGGTGAGGCTGGAGGCAGTCTCAAGCCGCATGCCGAAGCCTGCTGGCGTTCCTTCTGGCTTGGGTACTCCCTCTCCCGCTTGCGGGAGAGGGTTGGGGTGAGGGCCAGGTGTATCGACGAAGTAACGCGTGTCGGTATGCCTGTGCCTGCCCTCACCCCCTGCCCCTCTCCCGCAAGCGGGAGAGGGGAGCACACCCGCGGCCTCAGCCGACCGACACTTCAATCCGCCGCGGCCGCGCCTCTTCCCTGCGCGGGATCGTCAGCTTCAGCACGCCGTCCTGCAAGTTGGCCTCGATGCGCGAGGCGTCAAGATCCGGGCTGAGCGTAAACGTACGTGCATAGCGCGGCTGCCGAATCTCGGCATGCTGCACGCGCAGGCTCGCGGGCGTCGGCACGACGGCTTCGCCTTCGATGCGCAGGCTGCTGTCGTGGACGTTGACCTCGAGGTTCTCGCGCGGCACGCCGGGCAGATCCGCCCACAGCGTGACTCCTGCTGAGGTTTCGTAGATATCGACCGCGGGCACCAGCGTCATGGTCTGGATTTCCTCGCGGCGTTGCGCGACGGCGCCCCGCTCGCCTTGGCCGCTTGTGTTCTGGTCGCGCTGGACGACCTGCTTCGAATCGTTCATGGCGTCCTCCTCACGTTAGCTGACGGTGATGGCGCGCGGACGCGACGCTTCGCGCTTGCCTACGCTGATCGAGAGGCAGCCGTTGGTATAGCGTGCCTGCACCTTGTCCGGATCGGCCGACTGCGGCAACTCGATCACGCGGCGGAAGCTGCCGAAGAAGCGCTCCTGCGCATAGGGCCGTATCTCGGCTTCGCCCTCCGGCTGCACCTGGGCACGCTCGCCGCTGATGGTCAGCAGGCCCTTGTCGATCGATACCTCGAGCTGGTCCGTCTTGATGCCGGGCGCGAACACCACGATCTCGATCGAGTCATCGGTCGCGCCGATATTCAGCGGGGGGAACGCCCCGAAACGCCCGGAGCGCAGGCTGGTTGAAAACCCGCCGAAGAGATTCGCCATCTGCCGTTGCATCCGGTCGAATTCACTGAACGGGTCGTTCCCGAAAAAGAAGTCACTCATGGTTAGATCCTCCTTCTATGCAGCGGGGAGGCGCAGGACCCTGATGTAGTGCACCTGGCCTCCTGCCAGGCCGCTGCAAACCAACGGAAAACACGCAGCGCCGCGTTGCCGCGACGACTGGGCAATCCATAATTAGTGCTGCCCCGCGCGAATTTCAAGGGGTCGGATAGCGGGACAATCTGACGCTGGCAGGTATCGACCGCATCACAGCCTCAGGTCCGGAATTCAGGCGCCGGCGCGATCGAAGCCGGCCTTGCGCGCCAGCACGATGGCCTGCGCGCGGTTCTCCACTTCCAGCTTGGCGAAAATGCTGGTGATGTGGTTGCGCACGGTCTTTTCACACAGGTCAAGATGCGCGGCGATCTGGGCGTTGTCGCGGCCCTGCGCGATCAGTTCGACGATATCGCGCTCGCGCCGTGTCAGCGCGGTGAAGGCCGGGTCGCGCACTGGCTCCCCAGCCTGCAGGAAGGCGCGCACCTCGTCCAGCCAGCGCAGCCATGCGGGCTCGGTTTCCAGCAACAGGTGATTGCCGCTTTCCAGCGGCACGAAGCGCGCGCCGGGAATCTCGCTGGCGATCAGGCGCCCTTCGTCGAACGGCACGCGCGCATCGCGCACCGCGTGCAGCACCAGTGTCGGGCACGATACCTGGGGCAGCAGCGCCACCACGTCGATCTCATTGAAGACGCGCATGAAGCGTGCGGCATTCAGCGGCGAGGTCGAGACCCGCTCCAGTTCATTGAACCATGCATGCTGCTCGGCCGTGCCGCCGGGGATGAACTGGGTGGTGAAGAACTGGCGGAAAGCCGGATTCTCCTGGCCCCAGCCAAGCTCGGCGAGCTTGTTCATCAGCTCGGCCTCTTCCAGCAGGCGCTGGCTCAGGTGGTCGCGCTTCAGGCGCCCCCGCGCGTAGCCACCGTGCAGCACCAGATGGCTGACCCGCTCGGGATGCGCGACCGCGTAGGCGACGGCAATCGACGCGCCCTGCGAGATGCCCAGCAACGGAAAATGGTCCACCCCGGTGGCGTCGACGATGGTTTCCAGGTCGCGCAGCCACGCGTCGAAGGACAGGTCCTCGATATCCCGGTCAGAGAGCCCGCAGCCGCGCTCGTCATAGCGGATCAGCGTATGCGTGGCAGACAGCGCCGTGATCATGTGGCTCCACACCGGGCTGCCGACGTCGAACTCCAGGTGGCTCATCCAGTTGGCCGCCTTGACCAGCGGCGCGCCGCTGCCCGTGATGGCGTACGCAAGGCGAACGCCGTCACGGCTGGTGCACAGGCGGAGCTGCTGCTTGAACATCGGCATGTCGGGGCCGCGCGGTGCTGGGACGGCCTGCCGGCAGCCGCGGGCCGCGGCTGCCATGCGGGCGCGCCGCGTGACTTCCCTAGCTTAGGCAAAGGATGGGCGGCGCCAAAGCGCCGTCGATCACTCAGGACAGGCATTCCTCGCTGCCGCGTGCATCGCTGCGCGCGCCGTCGGTGAAACCATCGCGAGAACTGATATGCGTCCCCTCGGTAAAGGGATCGAAGCGTCCCATGCGCGCGCCATCCGTGTATGGATCAGGCTTGCGCTTCGCATCCCGGTTCGGATCAAAGCCACGGACCACGCACACTGACATGCTGCCGCGAGCCACCACGGGCCGCATCGCGGCCTCGGCGGCCGGACTGCGCGCGCCGTCCGTGAAGGCGTCGCGCTGCGCGTTGTGGCGCGGCACGGCAGCGGCCAGGGCTTCGCCATATGCACCGGCGTGGGCGGCATGACTGAACCCGGCGGCGAGTGCGGCAGCGACTAGCAGGGTCTTGGCAAAATTCTCATGCATTGCAATCTCCAACAGGGATGCCGGCGGCATTGCCGCGACGGCACGCCTCATGCGGGCGATCGGCTACGAAACAGCACGGGCCGCACGGGATCGCCTCGAGCCGTGCCAGCCGTTGCCTGGCGCAAGCCGGCTGCCATCCCATCATGGCAGCGGCGCAGCGCCTGACTCCTGGATCAGTGTTATGCGGATGCGGGAAAGCGGCCGCCCTAGTGCAGCCATGCGAGCATCGCGAACAGCGCTGTCAGCGACGGCAGCAGCCGCGCCGGACTGCGCCCGAGTGCTGCCAGGCACGCCGCCCCCCGGTCGGCGGCCAGCTGCACCGCGGCGTGCCAGGCAGCCGGATCCGGTGCCTGGCGTCCGCGCAGGGAGCGCGCCAGCGACAACGCGCGTCCCAGCTCGCGCGCCGGCGCGCCGTGATCGTGACTCAGCTCACGCAGTGAGGCGAGGCACGATTCCCAGTTCGCATGTGAATGACAGAAGACGTAGAGCAGCAGGAGCGCCGGCAGCAGCAGCGGCAGCCACGGCGGCAGCGCCCGTCGCAGCCGACGGATGCGACGGATACCGTCGGCATGCCGGCTGGACTGGCGAGACCACTGCTGCAACGCGCACATGGCACAGGCTCCTTCTGGAAGAGACCGCCTTGAAGGCGGTCAGTGACAAGCTGAGGGTTGCATTGTGTGGCGCGGGGCGGTGTGCACGCATGAGGCCGGTGTCCCAGTTCGGGGTCCGCAATGCGCGACTTCCCGGGACATGCGCCCCGAGGGCAGCGCAAACCAGGCAGAAAGCAAAACCCCCGGGTTGCCTGGCGGCGCGTCCGGGGGTTGCTGAGTTCGACGGAAGCGGGCGCCGGGGCCCGCGCGCTCAGATCTCGACCTTGGTGCCCAGCTCCACCACCCGGTTGGCCGGGATCTGGAAGAAGTCCGACGGCTTGGCGCCGTTCTGGTGCATCCAGGCGAACAGGCTCTCGCGCCACATCGGCATGCCCGGCAGCTTGGACGGAATCACCGATTCGCGCGCGATGAAGAACGAGGTCTCCATCAGCTCGAAGTGCATGCCAAGCTTGTGGTCGGCCAGGTCCAGCACCCTCTGCACATCTGGCGTTTCCTTGAAGCCGTATTCGGACTTCAGGATAAAGACGCCGCCGCCGAGGTCCTTGCTGCTCACGCGCTGGTTGTCGTCCACGTAGGGGATATCGCGCGTGACGAAGGTCAGGAACACCACGCGCTCATGCAGCACGCGGTTGTGCTTCAGGTTGTGCAGCAGCGATACCGGCACGGAGTCGGTATTGCCGGTCAGGAACACCGCGGTGCCCTCGACCCGGTGCGGCGGGTGCGCCAGCAGCCCGGCGATAAAGGGCTCGAGCGGGATGCCGTCTTCCAGGCTGCGCGCGCGCAGCAGCTTGCGGCCGCTGTGCCAGGTCATCAGCAGGAAGAAGGCCGTACCGCCCATCAACAGAGGGAACCAGCCGCCTTCGGCAATCTTCAGCAGGTTGGCCGAGAAGAACGCCAGGTCGACCAGCAGGAATGACAGGCCGATCAGCGTGACCAGCACCGGATGCCACTTCCAGACATTACGCATCACGACGGCCGCCAGGAAGGTCGTGATCACCATGGTCGTCGTGACGGCAATACCGTAGGCAGCCGCCAGGTTCTCAGACTTCTTGAACGCCACCACCACGATCACCACCAGTACCAGCAGGATCCAGTTGATCACCGGCAGGTAGATCTGGCCGATTTCTGCTGCAGAGGTATAGCGGATGCGCATGCGCGGCACGAAGCCAAGCTGGATCGCCTGGCTGGTCAGCGAGAAGGCTCCCGAGATCACGGCCTGCGAAGCAATCACAGTGGCGGCGGTCGCCAGCAGCACCATCGGCAGCTGCAGCATGTCCGGCACCATCAGGTAGAAGGGATTGGAGATGTTTGCCGGATTGTTCAGCAACATCGCGCCCTGGCCAAAATAGTTGAGCATCAGGCAGGGCATCACCAGCGCGAACCACCCATACCGGATCGGGCGCGCGCCGAAGTGGCCCATGTCCGCGTACAGGGCCTCGGCACCGGTCAGCACCAGGAACACCGAACCCAGCACGACGAAGGCCTGCAGCGAATGCTCCATCAGGAAGCTGATCGCATAGTGCGGGCTGACTGCCAGAAGGATGCCCGGCGCCTTCACCAGGTGCAGCAGCCCCAGCGCACCAAGCGCGAGGAACCACGCAACCATGATCGGGCCGAACAACTTGCCCACGGCATGCGTGCCGCTGCGCTGGATGAGGAACAGCGCACACAGGATGACCAGCGTGATCGGAATGACGAATTGCGACAGGCCCGGCGCGGCGATCTCCAGCCCTTCCACCGCCGACAGCACTGAGATTGCCGGCGTAATGACCGCATCGCCATAGAACATGCAGGCACCAAAGATGCCCAGCATCATCAGCAGGCGCGCCATACGCGAGCGCGGTGCCGCTGTGCGCAGCGCCAGCGCCATCAGGGCCAGCACGCCGCCCTCGCCGTCGTTATCAGCGCGCATCACGAACATCACGTACTTGAGCGAAACGACGATGATCATCGCCCAGAACAGCATCGAGATGATGCCAAGCACGGCATCAGCGCTGAAGGGAATGCCGTGTTCCTGGCTGAAGCACTCCTTGAGCGCGTAAAGCGGGCTGGTGCCGATATCCCCGAAGACGACACCGATCGCTCCCACGATCAGCGCCCGCGTACTGGGGCTTTCGACAAAATAATGACTGGTTGTTGCGGATTGGGTCATGAGTATTGGTCTGATTGACCGGGCTCGCGGGCGATTGATGCCTCTCCGGCGACCCGGCCCTGACGCGGTGGCTGCGGGTCCGCTAACTTCTTCTATTGCATCGCACAAACGCGCGCAATTTTAGATGAACTGTCGACGATCGACCACTGCGGCAAAAAGGGATGCCGCTTTCGTGACTTCGCAAGGATGGGAGGGAAGCGGCGGATGGTCAAGCCCCGGGAGAGCAAAACAGCGTGTCCTTGCGCCCGCAAGCAGCGTTGCGGCAGGACAACATAAGGGTCTTATGCGGCGCTTTCCACCTCAAACGCCCAGATAGCGGTCCAGCGCTTCGGGCTTGCCGGCAAGATCCGACGCGGGGCCAGACATCACCACCCGGCCCTTTTCCAGCACCACGGCGCGGTCGGCGTGGGCCAGCACCGAGCGGAAATTGCGGTCGACCACGACCGAGGCGATGCCGGTGCCGCGCACGGTGGCGATGACCGCCCAGATCTCGCGCACGATGCGCGGGGCCAGCCCTTCGGTGGCCTCGTCCAGCACCAGGCAGTCGGGATTGGTCATCAGCGCGCGGCCGATGGACAGCATCTGCTGCTCGCCGCCGGACAACTGCTGGCCGCCATGGGACAGGCGTTCCTTCAGCCGCGGGAACAAGTCGAGCACGCGCGCCTCGTCCCAGTCGTTGCGGCCGTTGCAGCCCTTGCGCGCGGCCATCAGCAGGTTTTCACGCACCGACAGGCTGGGGAAAATGCCGCGGCCCTCCGGCACGTAGGCCACGCCCAGGCGCGCGACCTCGAACGGCTGCGCGCGCGAGACGTCGCGGCCAGCCACGCGGATCTGCCCCTGGCGCTGGCGCACATGGCCCAGCAGCGTGCGCAGCAGCGTGCTCTTGCCCATGCCGTTGCGGCCCAGCAGCCCGACCGTTTCGCCCACGCCCACGGTGAAGTCGACGTCGCGCAGCACGTGGCTGGAGCCATACCAGGCGTTGATGCCGGTGGCTTCGATCATCGGGGCATTCATGCGGCCTCGCTCTCTTCCTCGCCCAGGTAAGCGACCTGGACCTCGTGGTTGGTCCGGATCGCCTCGGGGCTGCCAGTGGCAATCACGGCGCCGTTGACCATCACGGTGATGCGGTCGGCGACCGAGAACACCGCGTCCATGTCATGCTCGACCAGCAGGATGGCGTGGCCCTCGCGCAGGCCGCGCAGCAGCGCCAGCATCCGCGCCGACTCTTCCGCGCCCATGCCGGCCAGCGGCTCGTCCAGCAGCAATGCGACCGGCTGCGTGGCCAGGCACATCGCCACCTCCAGCTGGCGCTTCTGGCCATGCGCCAGGTCGCTGGCGAGCCGGTCCGCCAGCGGTGCCAGGCCGGCCCGCTCCAGGGCCTCGTCGGCCAGCGTGGCGCTGGTGCGGCAGCCCTGGGCGCTTTCCCACAGCCGCCACGCGCGCTGCGCGCGCGATTGCGCGGCGAGCCGGCAGTTTTCGCGCACCGTCAGCGGCAGGAAGATATTGTTGCGCTGGTAGCTGCGCCCGACCCCATGGCGCGCCAGCCGCGGCTGCGACCAGCCGGTCACGTCCTCGCCCTTCAGGTGCAGGCGGCCGGACGACGGCGGCAGTTCGCCAGACAGCATATTGATCAGCGTGGACTTGCCCGCGCCGTTGGTGCCGATCACGGCATGGATCTCATGCAACTCCAGCGACAGGTCGACGCCCGCCACGGCGGTCAGGCCGCCGAAGCGCCGGGTCAGTTGCTGCGCCTGCAGGATCGGGGTTCCTTGCGATGTCATGCGGCCTCCGTATTGCGGCGTCCTTCGCGGCGGCTGTCCGCGGCGCCCGCGGCCTCATCCGTGCCGGTGCCGGCATCGCCATTGCGGCGTCCGCGGCGACCGTGCCGCAACACCGACGGCAGGCTGACCAGTCCGCGCGGCAGCAGTGCCACCGCGACGATGATGAAGCCGCCCATCAGCAGCTGCCAGTGCTTGGTCAGGGTGCTGAACCACTCGGCCAGCAGCACGAACGAGAACGCGCCCAGCACCGCGCCGGCCAGGCTGCCCACGCCTCCCAGGATCACCATCAGCATGGCGTTGCCGGACTGGTGCCACGACGCGATCTCCGGATTGACGAAGCCAAACTGGATCGCATACAGAAACCCGGCCAGCCCCGCCAGCAGCCCGCCCGCGACAAAGGCGCCAAGCTGGTAGCGGTAGGTGGCATAGCCGGCCGCGCGCATGCGCTGCTCGTTGTGGCGGATGCCGACCAGCGCGTGCCCGAAGCGCGAGCGCAGCACCAGCGCCAGCACCGCTACCGTCAGCACCAGCCCGATCCATACCATCCAGTAGAAATGCGTGGGATCGTTGACCGTCAGCAGGTGCTCGCCAGGCACCGGGAATTCCGGCCGGAAGTAGATATAGGTGCCGTCGCTGCCGCCCGCGATCTTGGTGTCATGGAAGACGAAATACACCATCTGCGCGAACGCCAGCGTGACCATGATGAAATACACGCCGCGGGTGCGCAGCACCAGCGCCCCCACCACCAGCGCCAGCAGCGCGGACGCGGCCAGCGCACCCGCCAGCAGCAGCCAGCCGTTGCCCGGGCCGGCCTGCGGCGCCAGGATTGCGGTGGCATACGCCGCCATGGCGAAGTACGCGGCATGGCCCAGGCTGACCAGCCCGGTGTAGCCGATCAGCAGCTGCAGCGACAGCGCGAAGATCGCCATGATCATCACCTTGCTGAGCAGCTCGATGTAGAACTTGTTGCTGTCCGCGGTCAGCAGCAGCGGCAGTGCCGCCAGCACCGCGAACGCCACCAGCCAGCCCAGCCCGGTGGCCAGCGTGGCATTGCGCAAGGAGTGCCGGCGCGCCGGCAATGTCGTCGGGTTCATGTCATCCTGCCTTGAACAGCCCCTGCGGCTTCCACAGCAGGATCACCGCCATAAGCAGGTAGATCAGCACGCCGGCCGCCTCCTGCCAGAACACCTTGCCGAAGGTATCGACGAAGCCCAGCAGCAGCGACGCCACCAGCGCGCCCTTGACCGAGCCGATGCCGCCGATCACCACCACCACGAAGCAGACGATCAGCACCTGCGCGCCCATGCCCGGATAGACCGACGACACCGGCGCGGCGATCATGCCGGCCAGCACTGCCAGCGCCACGCCCAGCGCGAACACGAAACGGTACAGCACCGTGATGTTGATGCCCAGCGACTGCACCATCTCGCGGTTGGTGGCGCCGGCGCGGATCATCATGCCCAGCCGGGTGCGCCGGATCACGTAGTACATCGCCAGGGCCACCACCAGGCATACCGCGGAGATAAAGAGGCGGTACACCGGATAGGTCATGTCGTTGCCGATCGCCAACGAGCCGTCCAGCAGCGCAGGCACCTGCACGCCGTGCACGTCATCGCCGACCAGGATGCTGCGCAACTCCTCGAACACCAGGATCAGCCCGTAGGTCATCAGCACCTGCTGCAGGTGGTCGCGCTCATACAGGTAGCTGAAGAAGGCCCATTCCAGCACGTAGCCGAATGCCACCGCCAGCACGATGCCGAGCGGGATGGCGATAAACAGGTTGCCGGTCAGGCCGGCGAGCGTGAAGGCCAGGTAGGCGCCGAGCATGTAGAAGCTGCCGTGGGCGAGGTTGATCACGCCCATGATGCCGAAGATCAGCGTCAGGCCGCTGGCCACCAGGAACAGCAGCAGGCCGTACTGGACGCTGTTCAGGCACTGGATCAGGAAGGAGACGATATCCATGTTGCGTCAGCCGCCACCGCGCCTGTCCCTGGAGGACGAAGGCGCGGTATCAGGCTGCTCCGGAAGAGCCGATCAGAGGCGGCAGCCGCGGGCCGGGTCGGCCAGTGCCTTGACGGCCACCGAGCTGACCTTGTTCTCGCGCCCGTCGACCTTGCGCAGGTAGAAATCCTGCACCGGGTTATGCGCCTTGGACAGCGTGAAGGCGCCGCGCGGGCTGTCGATCCTGGCCGCGCCCATGGCCTTGTACAGGTCGGCCTTGCGCGTCATGTCGCCCTTCACCGCCGTGGCGCCGGCGGCCAGCAGCTGGGCGGCATCGTAGCCCTGCACTGCGTACACGTCCGGCTGCAGCTTGTAGGTCTTGGCGTAGTCCAGGCGGAAGTTCTTGTCGCGCGGGTTGGTCAGGCCATCGGCGTAGTGCAGCGTGGTTTCCAGCCCCTGCGCGGCGTTGCCCTGTGCTTCGAGCGTGCCGTCGGTCAGGAAGCCCGAGCCGTACAGCGGAATCTTGTCCTTGAGCCCCGCCGCAGCCCAGTCCTTGACAAACTTGACCGCGCCGCCGCCGGCAAAGAACACGAACACGGCGTCAGGCTTGAGCGACGCCACTTCGGTGATCAGCGCCTGGAACTCGACATTGGGGAACGGCAGGTTCAGTTCCTTCACCACCTTGCCGCCCTTGGCCTCGAACGCTTCCTTGAAGCCCTTCACCGACTGTTCGCCGGCGGCGTACTTCCAGGTCAGCGTCACCACCTTCTTCAGGCCGCGCTCGCCCAGCACCTGGCCCATGGCGTAGCCCGGCTGCCAGTTCGAGAACGAGGTGCGGAAGATATTGGGGCCGCACAGCGGACCTGTTGCCTCATCCACGCCGGCATTGGGAATGATCAGCAGCGTGTTGTTCTCCTTGGCCACCTTGACGATGCCCATCTGCACGCCCGAATGCACCGTGCCGACCACCACGTCGACCTGGTCGCGCTTGACCAGCTTGGTGGCGTTCTCCGGCGCCTTGGCCGGATCGGATTCATCGTCGACCTTGAAGTACTCGATGTCGCGTCCGCCAAGCTTGCCGCCCTGCTGCTGCACGTACATGCGGAAGCCGTTCTCGATGGCCGTCCCCAGGGCCGCGTAGGTGCCGGTGTACGGCAGCATGAAGCCGACCTTGATCTTTCCCCCGGGTGCAGCGGGTGCGGGGGCTGCTGGCTGCGCGGACGCGCCGGCCATGGCAAAGACGGTGGCGACGGCAAGGCAGGCAGGCGCAAGCCTGCGCGAGGTGAAGCGACGCATGGTGTCTCCTGGTGGTCAAGCCGGTGGCTCGCTGGACCGTTGCCGGTCACCCCTGCCCTTGCCGTGTCCCGCGCTGGCGCATGCACCGTGAGGACCCTTCGCAACAGGCGGGAAGCCGAATTATTTTAGGTTTGAAGTATGCAGATTTATATGCCGAACGGCAGCCAGCGTCAACGGTTCTTTTTGGTCCCGGTGTGGCGAATGCCCGCATCGCGCGAGTTTAAGCAAGGTGGTCTGGGGGGCATATCGATGGATACCCTCGATCTGCGCCATGGTGCCGTACACGTCGTCCTCGCCCTGCACCGCCAGCACCGGGCAGCGCAGCCCAGACAGCAGCGGACGCAGGTCCCACTGGCGGAATTCGGGGTCGAGCCAGATATCGTTCCAACCCCAGAAGGCCGAATCGACGTCGTCATGGTGGCGCGCCAGCCGCTGGCGCAGGTCGGTTTCCAGGTAAGCCCGGCGCGTGCCCGCGATGCTGCGCACCGACAGGTCTTCGACCACGATATGCGGCGCCAGCACGGTGATGCCGGCAACCGCCTGTGGAAAGCTGGCGGCGTGGATCAGCGCGATCGAGCCGCCGTCGCTGTGACCCAGCAGCCAGGGCATGCCGTGCGCGCGGCCGGGACCGATGTCGAGCGCGTCGAACAATGCGGGCAGCGCCTCGCATGCCTGGCGATGCATGAAGTCGGGACGCCATTTTTCGTCGTGCGGCCGCGGCGTCGAACGTCCGTAGCCGTAGCGCGAGAACACCAGGCCACGATAGTCGCCGGCTTCACAAAATTCACGCGGAAAATCGCGCCACATGCTGACCGAGCCCAGCCCCTCATGCAGGAACACCACCAGCGGGCGCTGCGCGCGTTCAGGTCGCAGCCACTGGTACTCGATCCGGATACGGCGGTTGTCGAAGGGAATTTCCACCAGGCTGCTTTGCATGGGCACGCTATTGTCTTGCATCGGTTCAGAAGGAATGTCCAGAAGCTACGGGCGCTTCATTGCGCCGCCTCCCGCGCGGCTTGCTCGCGCTGGCGCAGGCGGAAACGCTGGATCTTGCCGGTCGCGGTCTTGGGCAGTTCGGGCACGCATTCGATCTGGCGCGGGTACTTGTACGGCGCGAGGCGCGACTTGATAAAGGCCTGCAGTTCCGCCGCCATGCCGTCATGCCATTGTTGGCCGGGCCGCAGCACGACAAAGGCCTTGGGCTTGACCAGTTCGTCGGCATCCGTGACGCCGATCACCGCCGCCTCCAGCACGGCCGGGTGCTGCGCCAGCGCGGCCTCGACCTCGAACGGCGACACGTAGATGCCGCCGACCTTGAGCATGTCGTCGCTGCGGCCGGCATAGGTGTAGTAGCCATCGGCATCGCACAGGTACTTGTCGCCGCTGCGCGTCCATTCGCCGACAAAGGTATCGCGACTCTTGTCGCGGTTGCACCAGTACATCAGCGCGGCACTGGGGCCCTTGATATAGAGATCGCCGATCTCGCCGGGCGCGCACGGCTCGCCGCGCTCGTCCAGCAGCTTCAGCGCGTAGCCTGGCACCGGCTTGCCGGTGGTGCCGTAGCGCACCTCACCCGGCCGGTTCGACAGGAAGATATGCAGCATCTCGGTGGAGCCGATGCCATCCAGGATGTCGCAGCCGAAATGCGCCAGGAAGCGTTCGCCGATATCGCGCGGCAGGGCCTCGCCGGCAGAGGTGCATACACGCAACGCCACCTCGGCGCGCGGCGGCAGCTCAGGCGCCGCCAACATGCCCGCAAACAGCGTGGGCACGCCGCAGAACACCGTGGGCCGCTGCTCGCGCAGCCGCCTGAACACGGCCGCCGGCGTGGGCCGCTCGGCCATCAGCACGGTGGTGGCGCCGACCGACATCGGAAAGGTTAGCGCATTGCCCAGCCCGTAGGCAAAGAACAGCTTGGCGGCCGAGAACACCATGTCGTCTTCGCGGATGCCCAGCACCTGGCGGGCATACAGGTCAGCCGTATGGAACAGGTTGCCATGCGTGTGCACGGTGCCCTTGGGCCGTCCGGTCGAGCCCGACGAATACAGCCAGAACGCCATGTCGTCCGGGCCGCTGCGCACGGTCTGCGCGGGGGAACGCGTGCGCGCCAGCATCGCGCCCACGCTGCACGCCGGCGCGCCATCGGCATGCGGCGCCGCCTGGATCACCATCGGCGCCAGCCCGCTCTTCTCGATGGCCGCCTTCATCACCGGCAGCAGCGGCTCCGACACCACCACGGCGCGCGCGCCGCTGTGGCCAAGCATGTAGGCGTAATCGTCCGCGGTCAGCAGGGTATTGACCGCCACCGGCACAACGCCCGCCAGCAGGCAGCCGAGAAATACCGTGGGGAAATCAATGGTATCGAGCGCGCACAGCAGCAGCCGCTCTTCCTGGCGGAAGCCCGCGTCGCGCAGCGCGCCGGCAAAACGGCGGGCGCGGGCATCGAGCTCGGCGTAAGTCAGCGAGGTGGTGTCGTCGATGTAGGCAGTCTTGCCCCCGCGCCCTGCCTCCAGATTGCGCGACAGCAGGTCCTCGGCGGCGTTGTAGCGGGTGGGCAGTGCCGCCACGACATCGGTAGCGGGTGGAACATCCGGCAGCACGGGCGATGCTGCCGCTGGCATGCCGGCGGCGGTATTGGGGGGCGTCATTGTCTCCACTCCTTGGTGTCGCGCCGCGGGCCACGGGCGCCGCGCCAGCGTCAGTCCAGTCGCTGTTCTGTTTGCCGATGTCCGCCAATGTGCATGCCGGCATCCGCTTGTTGATGCATTTTATTTCATATCAACTATTATGCAAGCGAGGGGATGCACTATAGGACAGGCTTTATCGAACCGACTGCCTGCCGCGCCACTTGGCGCACCAGGGCTGCTCGTATAATGCGCCCTTGCTTTTTCTGCCGGTCAACCCGAAACCACCACCATGCGCCGCGATCCCACCCCGCTGCCCGCCAACGAGACCGAAGCCGACGCGCGCCCTGCCGGGGATGCGCCCGCCGCAGCCGCCAACGCCGAGCGCGACCCCTACCTGACGCTGCTGGGCGAGCGCATCCGCTCGCTGCGCGCCTCGCGCGGCATGTCGCGCAAGGACCTGGCGCGCGGCGCCGGCGTGTCCGAGCGCTACCTGGCCAACCTGGAAACCGGCACCGGCAATGCGTCGGTGCTGCTGCTGCGCCAGGTGGCGCGCGCGCTCGACGTGCCGCTGCCGGTGGTGCTGGCCGAAGTGGACGGCCTGAAAGGCGAGCAGGCCACCGCGTTTGCGCAGATGGTGCAATGGCTGGCGCAGTTGCCCGCGGGCGATCTGGCGCGCGTGCGTGAAGCCTGCCGCCATGCACTGGCCCCCGCAGAGTCCGGCGATGCGCGCCACCGCCGCATCGCGCTGATCGGCCTGCGCGGCGCCGGCAAGTCCACCCTGGGCCGCGCGCTGGCAGCGGCCAGGGACGTGCCCTTTGTCGAACTGAACACCGTGATCGAGCAGGAAGCCGGCGCCAGCCTGTCGGAAATCCATTCGCTCTACGGCCAGGCGGCCTACCGCCGCTACGAAATGCGCGCGCTGGAACGCACCCTGCGCGAGCACGACCGCCTGGTGCTGGCCACGCCGGGCAGCCTGGTCTCTGAACCGGCCACCTTCAACCTGCTGCTGTCGCAGTGCTACACCATCTGGGTGCGCACCTCGCCGGAGGAACACATGGCGCGCGTGGTGGCCCAGGGCGACATGCGGCCGATGGAAGGCAACCGCGAGGCCATGGCCGACCTGCGCCGCATCCTGCAGGCACGCGCGCCGCTCTATGACCGCGCCGATATCTCGATCGACACCAGCGGCCAGGACGCCGCCGCCTCGCTGCAACAGTTGCGCGCCCAACTGCAGGCCGCCGGCGCCTGACCACCCTGCCGGCGGCGCACGGCTGACAAAGACATTGCGCCGGCCGCCTCCATGCACTATATTTCATCAAAAGCCGCAAGGCACTATAGTGCACTCAGGAGACAGCCATGTCCGCGCCGGCAACCGCCCCACTGCGCCCTGACCAGGCAGCCGCCCCGTCAGATGCGCCCGCCCCCGTCACCTTCGAGCGTCATCCCGACCAGTACCGCCACTGGAAACTGAGTTTCGACGGCCCCGTCGCCACGCTGGCGATGGACGTCGACGAGGAAGGCGGACTGCGCCCCGGCTACGCGCTGAAGCTCAATTCCTACGACCTTGGCGTCGATATCGAACTGCACGACGCGCTGCAGCGCATCCGCTTCGAACACCCCGAAGTGCGCACCGTGGTGCTGACCAGCGCGCGCGAGCGCATCTTCTGCTCGGGCGCCAATATCTTCATGCTGGGGCTGTCGTCGCATGCGTGGAAGGTCAACTTCTGCAAGTTCACCAACGAGACCCGCAATGCCATCGAGGATGCCAGCCGGCACTCGGGGCTGAAGTTCATCGCCGCCTGCAACGGCACCACCGCCGGCGGCGGCTATGAACTGGCGCTGGCGTGCGACGAGATCGTGCTGGTCGATGACCGCTCGTCCGCGGTAAGCCTGCCCGAGGTGCCGCTGCTCGGCGTGCTGCCCGGCACCGGCGGCCTGACCCGCGTGACTGACAAGCGCCACGTGCGCCGCGACCACGCAGACATCTTCTGCACCACCACGGAAGGCGTGCGCGGCCAGCGCGCCAAGGACTGGAAGCTGGTTGACGAAGTGGTCAAGCCGGCGCGCTTTGCCGAGCATATCGCCGAGCGCGCGGCGGCGCTGGCGGCCACCAGCGACCGGCCACAGGGCCACCATGGCATCACGCTGACACCGCTGTCGCGCACCATCGAGCCCGACGGCTACCGCTACGAGACCGTGCGCGTGCATGTCGATCCCGCTGCGCGCAAGGCCACGCTGACCGTGTTCGGGCCCGACAAGCACCAGCCCGCGGATCTCGCCGGCGTGGTCGCGGCCGGCGCGCAATGGTGGCCGCTGAAGATGGCGCGCGAACTGGACGACGCCATCCTGACACTGCGCGCCAACCACCTGGATATCGGCATCTGGGTGCTCAAGACCGATGGCGACTCGGCCGCGGTGCTGGCCGCCGACGCGCTGCTGCAGGCGCATGCCGGCCACTGGTTCGTGCGCGAGACCATCGGCATGCTGCGCCGCACGCTGGCGCGGCTGGATGTGTCGTCGCGCAGCCTGATCGCGCTGATCGAAGCCGATTCCTGCTTTGCCGGCACGCTGCTGGAACTGGCGCTGGCCGCCGACCGCAGCTACATGCTGCACCTGCCCGACGCCCCGGACGATGCGCCGCGCGTGTTCGCGTCCGCGCTCAACTTCGGCCACTACCCCATGCCCAACGGGCAAACCCGGCTGGCGGCGCGCTTCTATGGCGACGAGGCCGCGCTCACGGCGGTACGCGAGCATATCGGCGCGCCGCTGGATGCGCTCAGCGCCGACTCGCTCGGGCTGATCACCGCCGCGCCCGACGATATCGACTGGGAGGACGAAATCCGCATCGCCCTGGAAGAACGCGCCAGCCTGTCGCCGGATGCATTGACCGGGATGGAAGCCAACCTGCGCTTCGGCGGCGCCGAGACCATGGAAACGCGCATCTTCGGCCGCCTGACCGCATGGCAGAACTGGATCTTCCAGCGCCCCAACGCCGTCGGCGAGTACGGCGCGCTGAAGGTCTTCGGCAGCGGCAACAAGGCACGCTTCGACTGGGACCGGGTGTAGCGCCCGGGCCCCGCCAGACAACAAGGAGACAGCACGTGAGCATCGACTACAGCCAGAAGATTCCCAACAACGTCAACCTGTCCGACGACCGCGCGCTGCAGCGCGCGCTGGAACACTGGCAACCAGCGTTCCTCGACTGGTGGCACGACATGGGACCGGACGGCTCGCACAACTTCGATGTGTACCTGCGCACCGCGGTGTCGGTCGATCCATCGGGCTGGGCGCACTTCGACCACGTCAAGATGCCGGACTACCGCTGGGGCATCTTCCTGCAGCCGGCCGACCCCGAGCGCAGGATCCACTTCGGCGAGCACAAGGGCGAAGCCACCTGGCAGGACGTGCCGGGCGAGCACCGCGCCAACCTGCGCCGCATCATCGTCACGCAGGGCGACACCGAGCCCGCCTCGGTCGAGCAGCAGCGCCACCTGGGCCTGACCGCGCCGAGCCTGTACGATCTGCGCAACCTGTTCCAGGTCAATGTGGAGGAAGGCCGCCACCTGTGGGCGATGGTATACCTGCTGCACCGCTATTTCGGCCGCGACGGCCGCGAGGAAGCCGAGGCGCTGCTGGAGCGCCGCTCGGGCGACCAGGACAATCCGCGCATCCTCGGCGCCTTCAACGAGCGCACCCCGGACTGGCTGGCGTTCTTCATGTTCACCTACTTCACCGACCGCGACGGCAAGTTCCAGCTGTGCGCGCTGGCCGAATCCGGCTTCGATCCGCTGGCGCGCACCACGCGCTTCATGCTGACCGAGGAAGCGCATCATATGTTCGTGGGTGAATCCGGCGTGTCGCGCGTGATCCAGCGCACCTGCGAGGTGATGCGCGAACGCGGCATCGAAGACCCCGCCGAAGTGCGCGCCGCCGGGGTGATCGACCTGGAGACCATCCAGCGCTACCTGAACTTCCACTACAGCGTCACCATTGACCTGTTCGGCGCCGACCAGTCGTCCAACGCCGCCACCTTCTACAGCGCCGGCCTGAAGGGCCGCTTCGAGGAAGGCAAGCGCGCCGACGACCACGTGCTCAAGAGCGATGTCTACCGCGTGCTGGAAGTGCGCGACGGCCACCTGGGCGAGCGCGAGGTGCCAATGCTCAATGCGCTCAATGAAGTACTGCGCGACGACTACATCAAGGACAGCATGGGCGGCGTCGCGCGCTGGAACAAGGTCATCGAGAAGGCCGGCATCGCGTTCCGCCTGACCGTGCCGCACAAGGCCTTCAACCGCAAGATCGGCACGCTCGCCAATGTGCACGTCTCGCCCGAGGGCCAGCTGATTTCCGAAGCCGAGTGGAAGGCCAACGAACGCAAATGGCTGGCCACCGATGAAGACCGCGCCTTTGTGGCCTCGCTGATGGGCCGCGTGGTGGAGCCGGGCAAGTACGCCAACTGGATCGCGCCGCCGGCGGTGGGCATCAACCGCCAGCCGATGGATTTCGAGTACGTGCGTTTCAACTGAACCAGAACCACAAGGACAGGCCAGGAGCCACCGGAGACACGCCATGGGCGCCCCCGACATCATCAAGCAGCACCTGATCGATCCGGAAATCTGCATCCGCTGCAATACCTGCGAGGACACCTGTCCGATCGATGCCATCACCCACGACGACCGCAACTACGTGGTCAGGGCGGACGTGTGCAACGGCTGCAACGCCTGCCTGTCGCCCTGCCCGACGGGCGCCATCGACAACTGGCGCACCATGCTGCGCGGCCAGGCCTACCCGATCGAGGCGCAATTGCTGTGGGACGAATTGCCGGCCGAGGTGCCGCTGCCGGAACTGGCCGACCTGGGTGAGGCACCGCAGGCAACCCTCGGCAGCGGCACGGCAACCGGCGCCGCACCCGACGCCGTCATCCAGTCCGTGGAAACCAGCCGCCACACCTCGCCGCGTGCGCCGTGGTCGGCGGCCCATCCCTATGTGAACCTGCATGGCGTGCGCGCACCGGTCACCGCGACCGTGGCCGGCAACTACCGGCTGACCGCCGAGGACGCGTCCAGCGACATCCACCATATCGTGCTGGATTTCGGCACGCACTTCTTCCCGATCCTGGAAGGCCAGTCGATCGGCATCGTGCCGCCCGGCACGGATGCGTCGGGCAAGCCGCACTACATCCGCTTGTACTCGGTGGCCAGCCCGCGCGACGGCGAGCGCCCCGGCTACAACAACCTGGCGCTGACCGTCAAACGGGTCGACCAGGACCACGATGGCAAGCCGGTGCGGGGCGTCGCGTCCAGCTACCTGTGCGACCTGGCCAAGGGCGACAACGTTCAGGTGGTGGGCCCGTTCGGATCGACCTTCCTGATGCCCAACCATGCCGAGGCCAGCATCATGATGATCTGCACCGGCACGGGCTCGGCGCCGATGCGCGCCATGACCGAGCGCATGCGCCGCAACATGGCGCACTTCGGCGGGCGCCGGATGCTGTTCTTCGGCGCCCGCAACGCCAACGAACTGCCCTACTTCGGCCCGCTGCTGAAGCTGCCCAGGGACTTCCTGGACATCCATTTCGCCTTTTCGCGCGACCCCGCCGCGCCGCGCCGCTACGTGCAGGACGCGATCCGCGAGGCCGGGGACAGCGCCGCCGCCCTGCTGGCCGATCCCAACGGCCATGTCTATATCTGCGGACTGAAGGGCATGGAAGCAGGCGTGCTGGAGGCATTCGAAGCGGTGTGCGCCGGCGCCGGGCACGCCTGGCTGGAGATCGAGGCCGCCATGAAGGCGGAGGGCCGGCTCCATATCGAGACCTACTGACGCCGCCCCGCTGCTTGCTGGTCTTTTCAGCAAGCGCTTCCCTTCTGAAAGGCATCGCCTATAATATTTCTCAAGAAACAGGAGTGATGGCGATGCAATCCAGGCGGATTCCGGAAATCGATCCCGCCGGCGGCCCCGACCCCGGCACCACGCTGACCAAGGCGGTGATGCGCGCCGCGGGCTTCCTCGGCATCAGCCAGGCCATCGTGGCAAGCGTGCTGGGCATCAGCACGGCATCGGTATCGCGTATGGCATCTGGCGGCTATGTGCTCGATGCGCACCGCAAGGAGTGGGAATTCGGCGTGCTGTTCGTGCGCCTGTTCCGATCGCTGGATGCCATCCTGGGCCACGGCGACCAGGCCCGGCTATGGCTGACCAATGAAAACCTCGCGCTGGGCGGCAAGCCCCTTGAAATGATCCGCACAACGGAAGGTCTGGTCCGTGTCGTTCACTACCTGGACGCCACCCGCGGTCGCATCTGAGCGCCGGCAGTTTGCGCTCACGCTGTGGCGGGCGGTGGAGGCCCAGCACGTCGTATCCACCATGCCGCTGGTCGACAGCCTGGAAGAACAGGCTGTGCTGGAAGCCGTGCTTGACGCCGGCAAACCCGCCGTGCCCGCCGAGGCGCGCCACCTGCACTACCTGCTGTTCACCCCGTTCCGCTATCCGCCCTCGCCCTGGGGCTCGCGCTTTCGCGCCAGCCAGGACCCGGGCGTGTTCTACGGCGCCAACGAGATCCGCACCGCCTGCGCCGAACTCGGCTACTGGCGCTGGCGCTTCCTCAACGACAGCCCCGCGCTGCCGGGCATCGACGCCCGCGCGCAGACGCTGTTCGAAGTGCGCGTCGAGACCTGGGGCGTGGCGCTGGACACACCGCCGTTCGACCAGGACCACGCAACCTGGACCGACCCCGACCACCACGAGCCCTGCCAGGCCTTCGGCCGCATTGCGCGCGAGGCCGGCCTTGGCATGATCCGCTACACCTCCGTGCGCGATCCCCAGCATGGCCCCTGCGGCGCGGTGCTGACCCCGCGCGCGTTCTCCCACCCGGCGCCGCTGGCCACCACCACCTGGATGCTGACGGTACGCCGCGACCGCGTGATCTGGCAGCGCGACGACCTGCAGCAACGCGACAGCTTCGAGTTCGAAGCCGCGCTGTGGCAGCGCACAACCAATAGCGCTGGAAAGGGCTGAACCTCTGCCCCGTGCCGGCGATCTAATCGTTATGGCAGGCGGCAATGCTCACCGCTGGAAGGTATTTTTAAACAAGTGTTGCATTGCGCAACCGGATGCCATATAATCTTTTCTTCGACGGACGCGGGGTGGAGCAGTTGGCAGCTCGTCGGGCTCATAACCCGAAGGTCGCAGGTTCAAGTCCTGCCCCCGCAACCAACCGCATGATGCGTATCATGTGGCGCCGTTAAAGCAGATAAACCCGCCTCTGGCGGGTTTTTTGTTTTCTGCTGCCCCGGTGCTGGCAATCGGATGCTGCCCTCCGTGCAGCACGCAGGTTGCGTTGACCGATGGTGCCCCACCGCCCCAATCATGCCTGCCGGCCCCCTCGGCAAGGGTGATACACTTTCGCCATTCCTCCCGGACGCCCCTCATGAAATTCTGCTCGAACTGTGGTCATGCGGTCGTGTTGCGCGTGCCTGACGGCGACAACCGCCCGCGCAGTGTTTGCGACAACTGCGGCACCATCCACTACGTCAATCCCCGCAACGTCGTCGGCACGATCCCGGTGTGGGAAGACAAGATCCTGCTGTGCAAGCGCGCGATCGAGCCGCGCTACGGGTTCTGGACCCTGCCGGCGGGCTTCATGGAGATCGGCGAGACCACCGCGCAGGCCGCCTCGCGCGAGACACTGGAAGAAGCCGGCGCGCGCGTGCAAGTTGGGGAACTGTTCTCGATACTGAACGTGCCGCATGTGCACCAGGTGCATCTTTTCTACCTGGCCACGCTGGACGACCTGGATGTCGCCCCCGGCGAGGAAAGCCTGGAGGTCAAGCTGGTGGAAGAGGCCGATGTGCCCTGGGATGAACTGGCGTTCCCCACCGTGATCCACACCCTGCGCTGCTTCTTTGCCGACCGCGCCGCCGGCCGGCTGCAGGACGGCAGCTTCCGGCTGCACAGCCTGGATATCGACAAGCCGATGCGCCCGCTGACCAGCCGGGCCACGGTCACGCCCTGAGCGGCGCGGCTGCCGCGCATCGCCCTACGGCGCAGCCCGCATGATTGCCTGGCTGGACCCGCAAGATCCGTTTCCGCCGGTTGCCGAGGCGCTTGGGCCCGATTCCGAGGCCCCCGGCCTGCTGGCGGCCAGCCGCGACCTGTCGCCCCAGCGGCTGCTGCTGGCGTACCGCCAGGGCATCTTCCCGTGGTATTCGAGTGGCCAGCCGGTGCTGTGGTGGAGCACCGATCCGCGCATGGTGCTGCCCCCGTCGGCGCTGCGCGTCTCGCTCAACCTGCGCAAGACCCTGCGCCGCGTGCTGCGCGATGCTGACTGGGAGATCCGCGTCGACGACGACTTCCTGGCGGTGATGCGCGCCTGTGCGACCACGCCGCGCGACGGCCAGGATGGCACCTGGATCACCGACGACATCATTGCCGCGTACGGTACGCTGCACCGCAACGGCATGGCCCATTCGGTCGAAAGCTGGTACCGCGGCGAACGCGTGGGCGGCCTGTATGGGGTGGCGCTGGGGCGGATGTTCTTCGGCGAATCGATGTTCGCGCACCGCACCGATGCATCAAAGATTGCGCTGGCGGCGCTGTGCGCGTTCCTCGGCAATCACGGCGTGGCGATGATAGACTGCCAGCAGGAAACCGACCACCTGGCCTCGCTGGGTGCGCGCCCGATCCCCCGCGCGGAATTCGTGGCCCATGTGCGGGCGGCGACGGCGCAACCGGCGATCAGCCCGTGGCGGTTCGACAAATCGGTGCTGGAGCGCTGGGCCGGGACGCCAGCCGCGCCGGCCGGCTGAAACCTGGCACGGGGCGCCCCGCTGACTGCGCGTCCGGCCGCATCGTCCCGCCCGGAGCCCCCTGAGTCATGAGCAAGCTGAAGGAACTTCCGCTCTCCGCGCTGCAGTTCTATGCCACGGCGCCCTACGCTTGCAGCTATCTCGACGGCCGCATGGCACGCTCCCAGGTCGCCACCCCGGCGCACCTGATCAATGCCGACGTCTATTCACGCCTGGTGCGCGCCGGCTTTCGCCGCAGCGGCATCTTCACCTACCGGCCGTATTGCGACGAATGCCACGCCTGCACGCCATGCCGCGTGGTGGTCGACCAGTTCGCGCCGGACCGCTCGCAGCGCCGCGCCTGGAGCCGCCACCAGCACCTGCAGGCACTGGTGGCGCCGCTGACCTATGTCGAAGAGCATTATTCGCTGTACCTGCTGTACCAGTCGATGCGCCACGCCGGCGGCGGCATGGACCAGGACAGCCGCGACCAGTACGAACAATTCCTGCTGCAGAGCCGCGTCAACTCCCGTCTGGTGGAGTTCCGCGAACCGCCGGGCTCGCCCGAGGCCGGGCGCCTGCGCATGGTCAGCATGATCGACGTGCTCGACGACGGACTGTCGTCGGTCTACACCTTCTACGACCCGCTCGAACGCAACGCCAGCTACGGCACCTACAACATCCTGTGGCAGATCCGCCAGACGCGCGAGCTGGGCCTGCCGCACCTCTACCTGGGCTACTGGATCGCCGACAGCCGCAAGATGGCCTACAAGGCACGCTTCCGGCCGCTGCAGGTGCTGACCGGCAACCACTGGCATGCGTTCGAGGACGAAGCCGGGGATACGGCCACCGCCGCGCCTGCACCCACCCGGGAATAGGCGGGTCGCGGCATCCGTCCGCGCGCTGCCCGGGTATGCGGCCCAGCCGCTACAATGCGGGCCTGGTATTCACTCTGCCCTGCCTCACGTGCTCAACGCGCTCTACCCCCTGTTTCGCCCGGCCCTGTTCTCGATGGATGCCGAGGACGCCCACCATTTCACGCTGAACAACCTGCTGCGCGCCCACCGCATGGGCCTGGGCGGCTGCATCGGCAATAAGATCGCCGACGACCCGCGCACGGTCATGGGGGTGCGTTTCCCCAACCCGGTCGGCCTGGCCGCGGGGCTGGACAAGGACGGCGCCTATATCGACGGGCTGGCCGCGCTCGGCTTCGGCTCTATCGAGGTGGGCACGGTCACGCCGCGCGCGCAGCCGGGCAACCCGCGCCCGCGCATGTTCCGGCTGCCGCAGGCAGATGCGCTGATCAACCGCATGGGCTTCAACAACGGCGGCGTCGATGCCTTTGTCGCCAATGTGCGGGCCTCGCGCTGGAAGGCCGAGGGCGGCGTGCTGGGGCTGAACATCGGCAAGAACGCCGATACGCCGATCGAGCGCGCCAACGATGACTACCTCTACTGCCTGGAGCGCGTCTACCCGCACGCCAGCTACGTGACGGTCAATATCTCGTCGCCCAACACCAAGAACCTGCGCCAGCTGCAAGGCGCGAGCGAGCTGGACAGCCTGCTGTCGACGCTGAAGGACGCGCAGCAGCGCCTGGCCGACCAGCACAAGCGCTACGTGCCGCTGGCGCTGAAGATCGCGCCGGACCTGGATGCCGACCAGGTCGGCAACATCGGCGACGCGCTGGTGCGGCACAAGATCGACGGCGTGATCGCCACCAACACCACCATCTCGCGCGAGGCGGTCAAGGGCCTGCCCCACGCTGAAGAAGCCGGTGGCCTGTCCGGCCGCCCGGTGTTCGAGGCCTCGACCCGGGTGGTGCGCGCGCTGCACGGCGTGGTCGGCGACGCGGTGCCGATCATCGGCGTGGGCGGCATCTTCGGCGGCGCCGATGCGCGCGCCAAGATCGATGCCGGCGCGAAGCTGGTGCAGGTCTACAGCGGCCTGATCTACCGCGGCCCGGCGCTGGTGCGCGAGTGCGCCGCGGCGCTGCGCGGCTGAGCCGGCGCCGTCAGGCAGGACTGGCGCGGCTCAACCCATCGCAGCCGGCCGCGTCAGTACGGAGCATTCACCACGACGTACTGGGTTCCCTGCGGCTGATACCAGGTGCTGCCGCATTGCTGGTACACCATGCCGCCATAGCTGACTGGGACGCAGCTTGGCGGGACCGAGCGCACGACCGACCCCACCACGGCAGCGGTCACAGCCACCGTTGCGGTAACGGCGGCAGCGGTGGCAACCGGATGGTAGTCATTGTCCCAGCCGCCGCAGCATCCGCCATGCGTGTCGACATTGACGTTGACGTTCCGGTTCGTATTGACGTTGACATTCCGGTTGGCACTGACACTGTTCACGCTGGCGCTGCGGACATTGTTCGTGCGCGCGTCGGCCCGCACGTTGCTGACCTGTGCGCCGCCGCCACCACCGCCGCGCCCCGCGGCGTGACCGCCGCCACGCGCTTCAGCCTGCGGCACCCAGCCATAGGTGGCAAGCACGACGGCACCCAGGACCGCGAGGAGGGACGTTTCGACTCGTTTCATGTGCCTCTCCTTCACTGGGTCTTGAGCGGAACGAACTTGGCCTCACGGGCGCCCTGCGGCGGCGTGAAGTGGAAGACGGAATCCTTGAAAGCCGGCTTCAGCTTCCAGTCCAGCCAGGTTACCGACTGCGGACGTGCCTCGTCAGCCCGGTTGGTCATCACCACCTTGCGCGGCACCGGACGGCTGCCGCTTGCAATCCAGATCTGCCAGTCGACCGCCTCCTGGCGCAAGGCATAGTGATCGCAGAGGGTGCCATCGATGTAGTCGCTGCCCGCATACATGGCCGAGGTGATGTTGTCCACGGGTGCCGCGGGCGTTCCCCACAGGAACAGGTCGCCGATCGGCACCTCGATCCCGAACCGCTGGCGCAGATGAACGATCAGATCGCCAAGGTTTTCCGTCACGCCGGCTGACGCGTAGTACTTTTGCGCCGGCTGGTAGAGCGTAACGGTCTTGCCGTCGTAGATCAGGTCACGTTGCGCGCGCGCGCTTCGCATCTGCGCCCGCATCTTGTTCGGCCGGTCGATGTCGACCTTGGCGGTCGCCGAATGCTGCAGCTTCTGGCCATCGGCCAGGACGCGCTCTCCGTCCAGGTCGATATCGACGCTGAAACGCTTCAGCGTCGACAGGTAGGTGCCCATGTTGTTCAGGGCCTGGATCACCGCCGGGTCCACGGCATTGGCTGCCGGCTTGCTGGCAGCCGCCGGTTCAGTGGAAGCCGCGGGCTGGACCGACGCGGGCTGGGTAACCGGCGCCGAAGCTGTCGGGGCCGGGCTGCTGCACGCCGCAAGCGAGACCCCCAGCACGGCAATACTCAAGACACGATACATAGCGAACCTCACAGGTTTTGATGCCATCACGGAGGACAATCCATCTCATCGCTCGCGGATCCGGCGATGTGCCGGAGAGTTCGGGGCAAAGCCCTCTTCCAGGGGTGTCCCGGCGCTGCCACGGTGGATGAATGCTAGCTGATCTGAAATTCCGGATATCGATCGGAAGACATGAATCTTTTCGAAACGTGAATTCAAGATCCCCGCTTTGACCGCCACTACGTGGCGCGTGCCGCATCGTTTTCATCATGCTGGTGAAAGCCAGGGATCGAGGAAAGCCTCGACACCCGGATCGCGCAATTGCATGAAGATGTCGCCGCCGCAATCAGGGTAATCCACAAGCAAAATATGAATCCCGCGCAATAAAATGCGCCTCGATGGCGGATTGCGGGCGTCTGACAGCATCCGATGCCCCACTTCGGCATGATGACTGTCCATATCGTGCGCGGGAAGTGGTATCCTCGCAGGCTTATCGCTGTCGCATCCGACGCGCCCGCGCACGCTCCCTCCAGCCGCAGGAAGCCGCCGCGCCCGCCCGGACCGGCACCGTACGCCAGCATGCGCGCGGGCCAGGACGGCGGACCGAACCATCCGCGGCCGTATCCAATCCAGAACCGAGTTTCGGGGGAGAACAGACAATGAAGTCCATCAGGGGTCTCGCAGCAACCAAGTCCATCCTGGGCGGCGCCGTGGCGCTGGCACTGCTGTACGGCGGCGCCGTGCAGGCCCAGACCGTCAAGGTGCTGTCGATCGTTGACCATCCCGCGCTGGACGCCATCCGCGACGGCGTGCGCGCCGAACTGAAGGCCGCCGGCTATGACGCCGACAAGAGCCTGAAGTGGGAATACCAGAGTGCCCAGGGCAACACCGGCACCGCGGCGCAGATCGCCCGCAAGTTCGTCGGCGACAACCCGAACGCCATCGTTGCCATCGCCACGCCGTCGGCCCAGGCCGTGGTTGCCGCCACCAAGACCGTGCCGGTGGTGTACTCGGGCGTGACCGATCCGGTCGCCGCGCAGCTGGTCAAGAGCTGGTCGGCCTCGGGCACCAACGTGACCGGCGTGTCGGACAAGCTGCCGCTGGACAAGCAGGTCGCCCTGATCAAGCGCGTGGTGCCCAAGGCCAAGACCGTGGGCATGGTCTACAACCCGGGCGAAGCCAACTCGGTGGTCGTGGTCAAGGAACTGAAGGAGCTGCTGGCCAAGGACGGCCTGACGCTCAAGGAAGCCGCCGCGCCGCGTACCGTTGACATCGGCCCGGCCGCCAAGAGCCTGATCGGCAAGGTCGACGTGATCTACACCAACACCGACAACAACGTGGTGTCGGCGTATGAGTCCCTGGTCAAGGTCGCCAACGAATCCAAGATCCCGCTGGTGGCCGCCGATACCGACAGCGTCAAGCGTGGCGCCGTGGCCGCGCTGGGCATCAACTACGGCGACCTCGGCCACCAGACCGGCAAGGTCGTAGTGCGCATCCTGAAGGGCGAGAAGCCGGGCGCGATCGCCTCGCAGACCAGCGACAACCTGGAGCTCTTCGTCAACACGGGCGCCGCTGCCAAGCAAGGCGTCACGCTGTCGCCTGAGCTGGTCAAGGAAGCCAAGACGGTCATCAAGTAAGCACAGACCAGCATTGCCCCCTGCCGCCGCAAGGCGGCGGGTGCTCCGTCGGGCCTATCCGGCCCGACGGGACAGAACAGGGCGAGGCGGCCGGCAGCCCCACACGGGCGTGCCGGCCCACCCGCCCCGAAGGCGGCGCCAAGGCAGCCGCCAGCCCCTGCAACAGGATTCCCCCATGTCCCTCTTTTCCCTTCTGGGCGCCCTGGAGATCGGCCTGATCTTCAGCCTGGTGGCGCTCGGGGTGCTGATCTCCTTCCGCATCCTCAACTTCCCCGACCTGACCGTTGATGGCAGCTTTCCGCTCGGCGGCGCCGTCGCCGCGACGCTGATCGCCGCCGGCCAGGACCCGTTCGTGGCCACTGCCGTGGCGATCGCGGCCGGCGCGCTGGCAGGCTTCATCACCGGCTGGCTCAATGTGCGCCTGAAGATCATGGATCTGCTCGCCAGTATCCTGATGATGATCGCGCTGTACTCGGTCAACCTGCGCATCATGGGCCGCCCCAATGTGCCGCTGATCACCGAGCCCACGCTGTTCACCATCCTGCAGCCCGAATGGCTGCCTGACTACGTGCTGCGCCCGCTGGTGCTGCTCGTGGTGGTGGTGGTGGCCAAGGTCGGCCTGGACTGGTTCTTCAGCTCGCAGCTGGGCCTGGCGATGCGCGCCACCGGCGCCAACCCGCGCATGGCCCGCTCGCAGGGCATCCCCACCGGCCGCGCCACGCTGGCCGGCATGGCGCTGTCCAATGCGCTGGTGGCACTGGCCGGCGCGCTGTTCGCGCAGACGCAGGGCGGCTCCGATATCTCCATGGGCATCGGCACCATCGTGATCGGCCTGGCCGCGGTGATCATCGGCGAAACCATCCTGCCGGCACGCCGCCTGATCTGGACCACGCTGGCCGTAGTGCTGGGCGCCATCCTGTACCGCTTCTTCATCGCGCTGGCGCTGAACAGCGACTTCATCGGCCTCAAGGCGCAGGACCTGAACCTGGTCACCGCCGCGCTGGTGACGATCGCGCTGGTGCTGCCGGCGACCCGCAAGAAGCTGTTCGCCCGCAAGAACGGAGGTGCCTGAGATGCTGCGCGCACAAGACCTGAAGCTCACCTTCAACCCGGGCACCCCGATCGAGACCCGCGCCCTGCGCGGCCTCAGCCTGGAGATCCCGAGCGGCCAGTTCGTGGCCGTGATCGGCTCCAACGGCGCCGGCAAGTCGACCTTCCTGAACGCGATCAGCGGCGACCAGATGGTCGACTCGGGCCGCATTGCCATCGATGACACCGACGTCACGCGCCAGCCCGCATGGGACCGCGCCCAACTGGTGGCCCGCGTGTTCCAGGACCCGATGGCCGGCACCTGCGAGGCGCTGACCATCGAGGAAAACATGGCCCTGGCCATGGCCCGCGGCAGCCGCCGCGGCTTCCGCCCGGCACTAAACCGCGTCTCGCGCGAGCTGTTCCGCGAGAAGCTGCGCCTGCTCAACCTGGGCCTGGAAAACCGCCTGACCGACCGCATCGGCCTGCTCTCCGGTGGCCAGCGCCAGGCGGTGAGCCTGCTGATGGCGTCGCTGCAGCCGTCGCGCATTCTGCTGCTGGACGAGCACACGGCCGCACTGGATCCGAAGACCGCGGCCTTCGTGCTGGAACTGACCGCGCGCATCGTCGAGGAAAGCAAGCTGACCACGATGATGGTGACGCACAGCATGCGCCAGGCGCTGGACTATGGGCAGCGCACGGTGATGCTGCACCAGGGGCAGGTGGTGCTGGACGTGTCGGGCGACAAGCGCAAGGGCCTGGATGTGCCGGACCTGCTGAAGATGTTTGAGCAGACGCGGCACGAGCAGCTGGATGATGATGCGCTCTTGCTGGGTTGAAGACAGCGTGCAATGAAGAGGGGGAGCCAGGCGGCTCCCCTTTTTCATGCCAGTGCGCGACGCGTCAGTCGATAGTGATATGCCGCTGCCGAATCACGCCGGCCCAGCGCGTACTTTCCTTCTGGATGGTGGTGGCAAGCTGCTGCGGCGTGCCGCCGGCCGCTTCCATCCCCAGCGTGGCCAGCTTTTCCTTCAGCGTCGCATCAGCCAGCACTGCATCAACATGCTGACTGAGCTTGCGCACGATCTCCGCGGGCGTACCGGCCGGGGCCATCAGCGCATACCACGACAACGCCTCGAACTTCGGGAAGCCCTGTTCGGCGATGGTCGGTACATCGGGCAGCACCGCCGAGCGCTTGGCGCTGGCCACACCCAGCGGGCGCAGCTTGCCGGCCTTGATATAGGGCAGCGCCGCCGACATCTGCGCGAACATCATCGTCACCTGGCCGCCGACCACATCGGTCATGGCCGGGCTGATGCCCTTGTACGGCACGTGGTTCAGCTTGACATGGGCATCCAGCTGCAGCAGTTCGCCGGCCAAGTGCGCCTGGCTGCCGGCGCCGGGCGAAGCAAAGCTCAGCTCACCCGGCTTCTGCCCGGCCAGCTTGAGCAGTTCCGCCAGCGATTTGACTGGCGTGGCCGCATTGACCACCAGCACGTTCTCGGCGGTGGCCAGCATCGCCACCGGCGCCAGGTCGGCCGGCTTGTACGGCAGGTTCGGCATCAGCGTGGGGTTAACCGCGATATTGCCGACCGGCACCAGCGCCAGCGTATAGCCGTCGGGCGCGGCCTTGGCCACCATGTCGACGCCGATGGTGCCGGCGGCGCCGGCCTTGTTCTCCACCAGCACGCTCTGGCCGGTGGCCTTGGCGATGCCTTCGCCGACCGCGCGGCCGAGCACATCGGCGGGCCCGCCGGCGGCGAACGGCACCACGATGCGCACCGGCTTGGCGGGATACCCAGGCGGCTGGGCCAGCGCGGGTGCGGCAGCGAGCCACGGGGCGCAGGCCGCGATGCAGGCAAGCACGCAGCGCATGGCCATGCGTCGAAGGACAGGATTTACGGCGGGCTTCACGGCAGCTTCCACATCAGGTTTCACAGCGGTCTTCATGACGGTTTCCCCCATTTGGCAGTGATCAGGCTTGGCTCCCCCACCGCGCCGGCAGTCTAGTTATCGTGCTTGGCCGTGCCCGGTCCGGCATCGGTCAGCGCAAACCCCGCCTGGTCCGCTTCGCGTGCGAGTTCAGGCAGAACGGCATAGTCGGCCGGTTGCACCGGCGCAAAGCGCGCCAGCCCCAGCATGGACAGCAACGCGCTCCCCGTTGCACCCTCATGCAGCGTCAGCAGCGCGGCACGCACATACGCGCACTCGTGCGGGTCGGCCTGCGCGGAGGCGACCAGCGGCGGGATCGGCGCGGCCGGGGTCACCTCCAGCGTTTTCAGCTGCCCCGCGAGCCCGGGTTCGAAGCGGCGCAGCAGGTCCAGCACATAGCTGTCGACCACTCCCACCTCGGCATCCCCGCCGATGACCGCGTCGATGACTTGGCGCGGGGTCGGCGTGGGTGCGGCGGCAGGCCGGTACAGCGCACGGGTGCCGGCCGGCGCCAGCCGCATCAGGTGATGGCGCGGCGCGTTGTAGCCCGAGTTGGACTCAGGCAGCATGCATGCCAGCCGAGCGCCGAAGGTCTGCGCCAGCGCCTGCACCGGCGCGTCAGCACGCACGATGAATTCGCTGAAGTAGACCGGGCGCCCGCCGTAGCGCGCCAGCGCCGGCACCGGCGCGGCCAGCAATTGCGGCGTTGCCGGCGCGCTGGCATAGGGATAGCCGCACATGAATACGCAGCCGCAGTCCAGCCGCGCCCACAACGCGTTGACCGGGGCCGGCGCGGGATGTTCGACATATGGCAGGTCCACGCCGGCGCGGTCGGCCACGTGCGCCAACAGCGCGCGCCACGCCTGCTCCACCGGCGCGCTGACCGAGTACATGCGGGCGTTGGCGATCATGCGTAGAGCAACCTCTGGCCCAGGCCGCGGCTCTCGGCCTTTTTCAGGATAGCGTGGCCCAGCGCGATATCGCTCAGCGACAGGCCGCGGTGCCAGAACAGGTTGGTCTCGTCGTCGCTCTGGCGGCCCGGCTTGCGCCCGGCGACGATCTCGCCCAGTTCGGCATAGAGCGTCTGTTCCGACAGCTTGCCGGCTTCCACATGCGCGCGCAGCGAGCCGAACATGCCGCCCTTGCACTGGCCCCAGTCATCCACCACCATCCTGGTCATGATGTCGGTCAGCGACAGCTCGACCGCGCTCATGGTGCCGTACGGCACGATAAAGGCGCCGGGCTTGATCCACTCGGTCTTCAGCATCGGCGTCGGCCGCTCCAGGCGCGAGGCCTCGATCACGATATCGGCGCCGCGCACGCACGACTCCCAGTCTTCGGTGACGACGATCTTCTTGCCGAGATCACGCTCCAGCCTCGCGGCGAAGGCATTGCGGCTTTCGGGGCGGCGCGAGTGCACGCGGATCTCGTCGAAGTCGAACAGGCTGTCGAGCAGGCGCACATTCCAGTAGGAGGTGCCGCGCGCGCCGATATGGCCCAGCACCTTGCTGTTGCGGCGCGCCAGATGCTTGGCGCCGAGCGCGGTTAGCGCGCCGGTGCGGGCATCGGTAATGAAGGTGGCATCGATCATCGCCACCGGCATGCCGGTGCGCGGATCGAACAGGTTGAGCATCGCCATTTCCGATGGCAGCCCGAGCTTGTAGTTGTCGACGAAGTCGCCGACGATCTTGACGCCTGCCAGCCCCAGCGGCGCCACATAGCCGCGCAACACGTTGAAGTGGCCGTTGAAGGCGGGGTCGGGAATCAGGTGCACGCGTGGCTCGATCACGGTCTGGCCGTTGCCCTGCGCCACGAGCGCCTGCTCGACCGCGTCGAGGATCTCGGCGTCGGTCATTTCCAGGCGTGCGATGTCCTTGCCGTTGATGTAGGTGAGATGGATGTCGCTCATACAGTCTCCTGCCTCCGGGATGGAAAACCCTGCACATCGCTGGTGCGTGCCCTGCGGCGCGCGGCGTGTGTCGATGGAGTTCAGTGTAGGTATGGCGCCATTGACTGTCATATGCTTATATGTCCGCCAGCCTTAACATCAGGTTAATGTCATGAAAATGAACCTGCGCCAGATCGAGGTGTTCCGCGCGGTGATGCTGACCGGCTCGATCAGCGGTGCGTCCAAGCTGCTGTACGTGTCGCAGCCGGCCATCAGCCGGTTGATGTCGCACACCGAGCAACGCCTCGGCCTGGAATTGTTCCGCCGCACCAAGGGGCGGCTCTACCCTACGCCGGAAGCGCGGCGCCTGCTGGGCGAAGTGAATGCGGTCTATGAAGGGATCGAGCGCGTCAACGAGATCGCCGAGGACCTCGCGGCCAACCGCACCGGCAGCCTGCGCCTCACATGCAGCCCCAACCTGGGCCAGACCGTGCTGCCGCGCGCCATCGCGAGCTTTCGCGCTGCGCACCCGGCGGTGCGGGTGGTGGTGCGTACGCAGATCCCCGGCAATATGCTGCGCGCGTTACTGTCGGGACAGGTGGACCTGGCCGTGTCGAACATGCCGCTGGTGCACCCCAACCTGGAGGCGCGCCTGCTGGTAAAGAACGCGATCGTGGCGCTGGTGCCGGTGGATCACCGGCTGGCCACGCGGAGTTGGGTGCGCCCGGCCGAGCTGGTCGGGGAGGACCTGATCGGCTACGGACCGGACGTGCCGTTCGGATTGCTGGTCCATGAGATGTTCGGCAGCGAGGGCAACCAGCCCGATATGCGCGTGCAGGTGGAGCAGGCGCACGTGGCGCGCGCGCTGGCGCAGGCCGGCGCCGGCATCGCGCTGGTCGATGCCATGACCGTGTTCGGCCAGAGCTGGCCCAATATCGTCGCGGTGCCGGTACGCACCAAGGTCAATGCCTCGGTGCAGATCTTCCATGTGCAGACCGAACCGCTGTCGCGGCTATCGCTGGAATTCGTGGATACGCTGACGGGGATGATGAAGGGTTAGTGGTGCTGTACTGAAGCCTCAGACTGTTGCCGCCTTGTCCAGCCAGCGCGTCAGCTGGTCTGTCACAGCCGAGCTCGAGAACGAGCAGCTATCCTGCGCGAACACTGCCGACATCTCGAGCCGGCGCAGCAGCTCTTCCATTGCCTGCCCGTAGACCGGCGGCAGCGCCAGCCCCGTACCGGCTTCGCGCCATGCGCGCACCAGGTCGCCAGCGGGCATCGATCCGGCCAGGTGCTGGTCCAGTGCGGCACGCATGCGCACCAGTGCTTCGTTGTTGGCGGCGCTCATGAACGTGCCCTCCTTTCCTTGTACAGTTCGCGGAACGTGCGGCCCGACGGGGCCGGCATGTCGCGGGTTTCGGTCCAGCCCTTGCCGGCCATCGGCAGGCTGGCAATCAGCTTGTTGCTGCCGCCCATGCGGCCCAGCAGCCAGGCGCCGATGCGGGTGGCAAAGGCATACAGCTCCGGGCGCTTGGCGACGTAGCCCCACGCCTGCAGCGCGAAGCGCTCCTGCCATGGGCGCAGCCCGCGTTCCATCTGCTTCTCGCGCAGCTTGCGCAGCAGGTCCGACAGCGGGATCGATGCCGGGCACACGCGGTTGCACTCGCCGCACATGGTCGCCGCCTGTGGCAGGTCGATCGCATTGGCGAGGCCGACATAGCTTGGCGTCAGCACGCTGCCCATCGGTCCCGGGTAGACCCAGCCATAGGCATGGCCGCCGATCTTCTGGTACACCGGGCAATGATTCATGCAGGCGCCGCAGCGGATACAGCGCAGCATCTCCTGGAAGTCGCCGCCGATCAGCCCGGTGCGGCCGCCATCGACCAGCACGAAGTACATGTGCTCGGGGCCGTCGCGCTCGCCCTCGGCGCGCGGGCCGGTCAGCAGCGAGAAGTAGTTCGAGATGGCCTGGCCGGTGGCCGAGCGCGGCAGCAGGCGCATCACCGTGGCCAGGTCTTCCAGCGTCGGCAGCACCTTTTCGATGCCGGTCACGGCCACGTGCACGCGCGGCATCACCGTGCACATGCCTTCGTTGCCCTCGTTGGTGACCACCGCCACCGAGCCGGTCTCGGCAATGATGAAGTTGCCGCCGGTGACGCCCATGTCGGCGCTCAGGAACTCGGGCCGCAGCACTTCGCGCGCCTCGCGCGTCATCTCCGGGATCTCGGTCAGCCGCGGCTTGTGGTGAACCCTAGCGAACAGGTCGGCGATCTCGTCCTTGTCCTTGTGCACCACCGGCGCAATGATGTGCGACGGCGGCTCCGAGTCGTTGATCTGCAGGATGTATTCGCCCAGGTCGGTCTCGATGCTCTGCACGCCCATCTCGCCCAGCACCTGGTTCAGCCGCATTTCCTCGGTCACCATGGACTTGCTCTTGATGACCTTCTTCACGTCATGCTTCTGCGCGATCTCGGCCACCAGGCGCGCGGCATCGGCGGTGGTCTCGGCAAACAGCACCGTGGCGCCGCGCCTGGTCGCGTTCTCTTCGAAGGTGGCCAGCCAGACGTCGAGGTTTTCCAGCGCGCGGTTGCGGCGCTCCTTGAGGGCCTCGCGCGTGGCGTCGAAGTCGATATCGCGGATCGCATCCGCGCGGGCCGTGACGAACTTGGTCGAAAGCTTCTTCAGGTTCTGCTGCAGGCGCTGGTCGGCCAGCTTCTGGCCGGCGCGCGCCTTGAATTCCATGCTGTGGACTTGCATCGTGGCGATTCCCCGGATTTCAGCGGATGTCAGGCGTCGCCCGCCAGCACCTGGGCGATATGCAGCACGCGCGTGCTGCTGTCGCCGGTGCGGCGCAGGCGGCCTTCGATATTGAGGATGCAACCCAGGTCGCCCAGCACCACCGTATCGGCGCCGCTGGCCTTGATGTTGGCGCACTTCTCATCGACGATCGCCGTCGAGATATTGCCGTACTTGACCGAGAAGGTGCCGCCAAAACCGCAGCAGGCTTCGCAATCCTTCATTTCTGTCAGCTGCACGCCCGGCAGGCGCGACAGCAGCTCACGCGGCTGCTGCTTGACGCCCAGCTCGCGCAGGCCGGAACAGGAATCGTGATAGGTGACATGGCCCGAGAACGACGACGGCAGCGTCTGCACCCTGGCCACGTTGACCAGGAAATCCGTCAGCTCGAACACGCGTTCGCGCAGGCGCTCGTAGCGGCCGTTGAGTTCGGGATCGTTGTGCAGCAGGTCGCCGTAATGCTGGCGGATCATGCCGCCGCAACTGCCCGACGGCACCACGATGTAGTCGAACATCTCGAACTCGCGCAGGAATTTCTCCGCCAGGTCGCGCGACACCGCGCGCTCGCCCGAGTTGTAGGCCGGCTGGCCGCAGCAGGTCTGCGCCTCGGGCACCATGACCTCGTAGCCGGCGGCTTCCAGCAGCTTGAGCACCGAAAACCCGATTTCCGGACGCATCAGGTCCACCAGGCAGGTGGCGAACAGACCAACTCGCATTGTCGACTTCTCCAGACCCCGAAACCCCACAATTATGCGCGTTTGCGTCGCGCGTGGCGCACAAACCGTTCAGCAAGGGCGTGAATCAGGTGCAATGCACATCACTTGCGCGAGCGACATCACCGGGCATTTCTTACGGTAATGTCATTTCACCTATTGAAATTTTCACAATGCGAGATAGAATCAGGCAGACGCTTAAAAATGCCGCACGGCAACATTTCTCTTTTTTCCCATCTATGTCCGACGCAGACAAGTCACCCGGCAAGACGTCCATCCAGGTCATCGAGCGCATGATGACCCTGCTGGACGCGCTCGCGCAGCACGCCGACCCGGTCAGCCTGAAAGAGCTGTCACTGGCCACGGGGCTGCATCCCTCAACTGCCCACCGCATCCTCAACGACATGGTGGCCTGCCGCTTTGTCGACCGCTCCGATCCCGGCAGCTACCGGCTCGGCATGCGGCTGCTGGAACTGGGCAACCTGGTCAAGGCACGCCTGTCGGTGCGCGACGCGGCGCTGGCGCCGATGCGCGCGCTGCACCGCGTCACCGGCCAGACCGTGAACCTGTCGGTGCGCCAGGGCGACGAGATCGTCTACATCGAGCGCGCCTACAGCGAGCGCTCGGGCATGCAGGTGGTGCGCGCCATCGGCGGCCGCGCGCCGCTGCACCTGACCTCGGTCGGCAAGCTGTTCCTGGCTGCGGACGAAGCCGCGCGCGTGCGCAACTACGCCACCCGCACCGGGCTGGCCGGACATACGCGCACCTCGATCACCGACCTGACCAAGCTCGAGCGGGAACTCAGCTGGGTGCGCTCCAACGGCTATGCGCGCGACAATGAAGAGCTGGAACTTGGCGTGCGCTGCATTGCCGCCGGCATCTATGACGATTCGCGCCGGCTGGTGGCCGGGCTGTCGCTGTCGGCGCCGGCCGACCGGCTGCAGGACAGCTGGCTGCAGAACCTGAAGGACACGGCGCTGCAGATCTCGCGCGGCATGGGCTACGTGACCGAAGCTGCCGCCTGAAAAGACCGAATCACCAGCCACCGCCAACGCGCGGATTGCCATCATGGCAGTCCGCGCGTTTTGCTTTGGGGCCGCGGCCATCCCAATTCAATGGTTTACCCTATGTTTTCAGATAACCAGCAAACCTTATAATCGGCACTATGCGAACCCGTGCCGTCACCCTCACCGAACAGGTCACCCGCCAGTTGCGCGCCGACATCGAAAGCGGCACCTACCCCGTCGGCAGCCGACTGCCGACCGGCAGGCAGCTGGCCGAGCAGTACGGCGTCAGCGCCGCGGTGATCCGCGAAGTCACCGAGCACCTGCGCTCGCAGGGGCTCGTCGAGTCACGCCAGGGCGTTGGCTGCACGGTGCGCTCGCGTACCGGCGCGGCGGGGTTCCAGCTGCCGCGCGAACCCGATATCGACGCCAGCGGGCTGGCGGACCTGTACGACCTGCGCATCGACCTGGAAGGCGCCGCCGCGGCGCTGGCCGCCGCGCGCCGCAGCGATGAGGACGTGGCCGCACTGAGCGGGTTGCTGCAGCGGCTGCACGCTCATCTCTATGACCCGCAGCCGGCCGCCGATATCGACGCCGCCTTCCATATCGGCATTGCCGCCGCCACGCACAACCCCTACTACCGCCAGCTGCTGCAGTACCTGAACCTGCAGCTGCACCAGGCCGTGGCCACCGCGCGCGCCAATACGCTGCGCCAGGCCGGCCTGGCCGAGACCGTGCATGCCGAGCATGAAGCGATCGTCGATGCTATCCGCCGTGGCGATGCCGCGGCAGCCCGCGCCGCCGCGGTGACGCACCTGCAATGCGCCGCACGCCGACTTGGCCTTGTGCTGCGCACGCGCGCCGATGAAACGTCGACAGCGCGCGCCAGCAGCCACCCTTCCCTTTCCTGAAACGACACCGCCATCATGCAAACCGGCCAATTCGCCCAGCGGCTCACCGAGGCCCTCGGCGCCGACACCGTCCTGACCAACCCCGACGACATCGCCCCGTGGCTGTCCGACTGGCGCGGCATCTACCGCGGCCAGGCCCAGGCCGTGCTGCGGCCGCGTACCGTGGACGAGGTGTCGCGCGCCCTGGCGCTGTGCCAGCAGGCCGCGGTGCCGGTGGTGCCGCGCGGCGGCAATACCGGCCTGTGCGGCGGCGCCACACCCGATGCGCAGGCGCAGAACGTGGTGCTGAGCCTGGATCGCATGAACGCGGTGCGCTCGCTCGACACCATCGCCAACACCATGGTTGCCGAGGCCGGCTGCATCCTCGGCAACCTGCGCCGCGCGGCGCAAGACGCCAACCGGTTGCTGCCGCTGTCGCTGGCGGCTGAAGATTCATGCCAGATCGGCGGCAACCTTGCGACCAATGCCGGCGGCGTGAACGTGGTGCGCTATGGCATGGCGCGCGAGCTGGTGCTGGGCGTGGAAGCCGTGCTGCCCAACGGCGAGGTCTTCCACGGCCTGCGCACGCTGCGCAAGGACAATACCGGCTATGACCTGAAGCAGTTGCTGATCGGCTCCGAAGGCACGCTCGGCGTGATCACCGCGGCCGCGCTGCGGCTGTTCCCGCGCACCGACACGCGCAGCGTGGTGCTGGCGGCGGTGGCCTCACCGGCGCAGTCGCTGGCACTCTACGAGCTGCTGTTCGCGCAATGCGGCGCGCGCCTGCAGGCCTTCGAGTTCTTTACCGGCGACTGCCTGGACCTGGTGCTCACGCACGCGGAAGGGGTGCAGGAACCGTTTGCGCAGCGCTACCCCGCCTATGTGCTGGTGGAACTGGCCGACACCACCGATGAAGCGGCACTGAACGCGCTGCTCGAACGCGTCATCGGCGAGGCGCTGGAGCGCGAGCTGTGCCTCGATGCAGCCGTGTCTGCCTCGCTCGCACAATTGCAGGCGCTGTGGAAACTGCGCGAGGAAATCTCCGAGGCACAGCGCGCCGACGGCCCGCACCTGAAGCACGACATCTCGCTGCCGATCGAGCAGATCCCGGCCTTCATGACCTCGATGGAAACGCGGCTGCGTGGGCTCGATCCCGCCATCCGGCCCTTTATCTTCGGGCACTTCGGCGACGGCAACCTGCACTACAACCTGTCGCGCCCAGCCGGCGCGCCCAGGGACTGGGCGGCCACGCAAGGCGATGCGGTGACCGACGCAGTGCTGGACGAAGTGATGCGCTACGGCGGCAGCATCAGCGCCGAGCATGGCATCGGCCAGCTCAAGCGCTATGCCTTCCTGGCCATGAAGGACCCGCTGGAACTGCGGCTGATGCGCGAAATCAAGGCCGTGTTCGACCCGGCCGGGATCATGAACCCCGGCAAGCTGCTCTGACGGCCGCGGCCGCCAAAAAGAAAAACGCGCCGTAGCACGGCGCGTTTTTTCCGGTCAGGCGTTCCGTATCAAATGCCGCGCGACTGCTGCGAAGCCAGGATCGCGTGCGCGCCGCCCGGAGCCTGCGTCAGGTTCGGCGACGACGGGAAGCCACGCTGCGGGGACGATGGCGACGGCGCATGCTCCAGCCATTCCTTGACGCGGTTGGCATCGGCAAAGCGCGACAGCTTGCCGGCCGAGTCCAGGAACACCATCACCACGTTGCGGCCCTGGACCTTGGCCTGCATCACCAGGCACTGGCCAGCTTCGGAGATAAAGCCGGTCTTCTGCAGGCCGATCTCCCAGTTGCCGCCGCGCACCAGGCGGTTGGTGCTGACGTAGTGCTGGGTGCGGCCCATCACGTTGACCTCATGCTCGGTCTGCGTCGAGAACTCGCGGATGGTCGGGTTGCGGTACGCTGCGTTGACCATGCGCACCAGGTCTGTCGCGCTCGACACATTGCTGCTCGACAGCCCGCTGGAATCGACGAAGTGGCTGTCGTTCATGCCCAGCTCGCGGGCCTTGCGGTTCATCGCCTGCACAAAGGCCGGCAGGCCGCCCGGATAGTTGCGGCCCAGTGCCGACGCGGCGCGGTTCTCGGACGACATCAACGCCAGCAGCAGCAGTTCCTGGCGCGTCAACTGCGTACCGAAGCGCAGGCGCGAACTGCTGTGCTTCTCGGTGTCGCGGTCGTCCTCGGAGATGGTCAGGACTTCGTCCATCGGCAGGCGGGCGTCCATCACCACCAGCGCGGTCATCAGCTTGGTGATCGAGGCAATCGGCAGCACCGCGCTGGCGTTCTTCTGGAACAGCACCTCGTTTGAGTTCTGGTCCATCACCAGCGCCACGCTGGAACGCAGTGCCAGCGCGTCATCGGTGTCGCGCAAGCCCATGGCTTCGCCAAGCGACGGCTTGGCCGGGGTGAAGACGGCGCGCACGGGTGCCGCGCGCTGGGCCACAACGGTATGGCGCTTGCCGTTCCTCAGCACCACCACCTTGCGCGTGCTGCTTGCTTCGCTCTTGGCGACCTTGCCGCCACGCGAACTCTTGGCGACAGTCTTCGAAGCACTCTTTTTCTCGGCGTTAGCCGATTTTGCCTGCTTCTTGGACGTTTTTTGGGTGGTTGCAGACGTGGTGGCCGCTAGGGCCACGGGTGCCGCGACCATCGACACCGACACCAGGACCGCGGCAGCAACAGCGGACAGGGGTGCGGAGCCGAAGAATCTGGAAAAAATGGAATCAGACCGGAACATGATTCGTTCAGCGCATAGGAATGGCGCTAGTGTAGGAAAGAAAGAAATTGTTAGCAAGATTAAAGACTTACAGACGCTCCTTAAAGTTCGATTTGCAAACATTTCCACATTGTGGAAAAAGCAACCAAAAGGTCACGTTTGCATGCGAACCGCCTCTGGCTTGCCCCGGGCGTACCCGGGTTCACCTTGCTGCCTCCTGGAAACACTCCAGCCAACACAGGGAAGTCACCTTGTATATCGGCATTCATCGTTACACATTGATACAAGCTTTACTATGAGAGGAAACGCGCGAACTCGCTGACCGGTTCACGTTCCGTGGTCAGTTGGTTCTCGATCGCTTCCGGGTCGGCAAAACCCAGTGACATGCCGCACACCACCATTTCCTCCGGCGGCAGCCGCAGGTGACTGCCGATGATCTTGTGGAATTGCGTGAACGCCGCCTGCGGGCAGGTATCGAGCCCCCGCGCCCGGGCGGCGACCATGATGCTTTGCAGGAACATGCCGTAGTCCAGCCAGCTGCCCTGCTCCATGATGCGGTCGATGGTGAAGATCATCCCCACCGGCGCATCGAAGAAACGGAAGTTGCGCGCATGCTGTTCATGCATGCGCGCCTTGTCTTCACGGCTGATCTCAAGCAGCCCGTACAGGTCCCAGCCCACCTTGCGCCGCCGCGACAAGTAGGGATCGGCCCACTCGCGCGGGTAGTACGGATACTCCTCCAGGTACTTGCTGTCGCGCTCGGGGTCTTCGTAGGCGCCCAGCACATCGGCGCACAGCTTGGCCTTGGCCTCGCCGGACAGCACATAGACGCGCCACGGCTGCGTATTGGTGCCCGACGGCGCACGGCTGGCCACGGCCAGGATTTCTTCGACGGTCCGGCGCGGCACCTGCGTATCGAGAAAGGCCCGCACCGAACGCCGCGTCAGGATCGCGCGATCCACGCAGTCCACGGCATCCTGCGAACCGAATTGCACCTCGTGGGACATCTTGTTCATCTCCTGTTGCCCCGTTCCTACCGTTGCCCGCCCGCCACCGCGTCGGTCATCACCAACGGCAGCAGCGCCTCGCGCAGCGGCTCGGGCAACGGCACCGGCCGGCGCGTGGCGCGATCGACATAGACGTGGATGAAATGCCCCTGCGCGGCGGCGATCTCGTTGTCGCCGCTGAACAGCCCGACCTCATAGCGCACGCTCGACGTGCCCAGCCTTGCCACGCGCAGGCCGGCCACGACGGTCTCGGGGAAGCTGAGCGACGAGAAGTAGTTGCACTGCGTCTCGATCACCAGCCCGATCGTGTCGCCCGATGTGACATCGAGCACGCCCTGCCGGATCAGGTAGGTATTCACCACGGTATCAAAATAACTGTAGTAGACAACGTTGTTAACGTGGCCATAGACATCGTTATCCATCCAACGCGTGGTGATCGGCTGGAAGTACAGATAGGCACTGCGCGACTCGGCTTGCGGTTTCATGAGACGTGGACGGAACAGGATGGAATAGGAATACTCTGAAGTAGCCGCGTACGCGACTCGAACGCGCCGCGGCTAGCGGCGGATGACAAGTGCGACACCCAGCGCCGCGAGCACCATGCCGGCAGCGGCCAGCGGCGGAAAGCGCTCGCCGAAGAGCAGCCAGGCCATCACTGCGGTAGTGGGCGGCGTCAGGTACATCAGGCTCGACACCTTGGTGGCCGCGCCCTGCCGGATCAGCAGGAACAGCAGCGAGATCGCGCCGATCGACAGCGCCACCACCGACCACGCCATGGCACCGAACATCGCGGCACTCCACTGCACCGCGCGGGTCTCGAACAGGAACATGAACGGCACGCACGCAAGTGCCGCCGCGGCGAACTGGATCACCGAGCCCATGCGCAGGTCGAACACCGGGCAGTAGTGCTTCTGGTAGACCGTGCCGACCGTGATGCTGAGCAAGGCGCCACCCGCCAGTGCCAGGCTTGCCGGCGTGAGCCCGCTGGCACCCAGTTTGTTGGCCACCACCAGTGCCACGCCGGCAATGCCCAGCAGCAACCCCAGCCACTGGCGCGCGCCGATGCGCTCACCCATGCGCGTGGCGATCAGCGCGGTCAGGATCGGCTGCATGCCGACGATCAGCGCCGATATGCCGGCGGGCATGCCAAGCTTGATCGCCGCCCAGACGCCGCCCAGGTAGCCCGTCTGCAGCAGCAGCCCGGCGACGGCGATATGGCCGACGGCGCGCCAGTCCGTTTCCGCCTTGCCTGGCAGGCGCGGCAGCGGCACGCGCGCCAGCAGCACGAATGGCACCATCAGCACCACCACGCCGGCAAAGCGCAGGAACAGGAAGGTCATCGGCTCCGCATACGGCATGCCGTATTTGGCGACGATAAAGCCGGTGCTCCAGATCAGCACGAACAGCCACGGCATCGACGCCACCCACAGGGTGGCGCGGGCGCTTGCCGCTGCGCCGCCTTGCTCCATCACGCCACTCATGAGGCCAGCGCCACCTGTGCATGGCGCGCGTGATATTGCGCGGCTAGGCTCACAGTCTGCGCGTGGACCGCAACCGTATCCTCGATCTGGTTGCCGTAGCCGCCCGCCATCGCCACTGCCACCGGCAATTGGCGTGCATGCGCGGCATCGAACACCAGCCGGTCGCGCCGTGCCAGGCCCGCCAGGGTCAGCCTGAGCCGCCCGAGGCGATCGCCCTCATGCGGATCGGCACCGGCCAGGTAGATGAGCAGTTCAGGATCGAAGCGACTGAACAGCGTGTCCAGCGCCGCCTGCAGCGCCTGCGCATAGGTGTCGTCGTCGCAGCCGTCTGGCAGGCCGACGTCCAGGTTGCTGGCTTCTTTGCGGAACGGATAGTTCTTCTCGCCATGCAGCGACAGCGTGAACACGGAGGGATCGCCTTGCAGGATCGACGCGGTGCCGTTGCCCTGGTGCACGTCCAGGTCGACCACGGCCACGCGGCGCACGGCACCATCGCGCTGCAGCACGCGGGCCGCAATGGCGGCATCGTTGAACACGCAGAAGCCGCCGCCCTTGTCGGCATACGCATGGTGGGTGCCGCCCGCCAGGTTCACGGCAACGCCTTCGCGCAGCGCCGTCCGGCAGGCCTCGATGGTGGCGCCGGCGGAGCGCCGCGAGCGTTCCACCATGGCCTCGGACCACGGGAAGCCGATTTCGCGCTGGCGCGCCGCGTCGAGCGTGCCGGTTGACGCGGCCTGCACGTACCCGGGCGTGTGCGCCAGCAACAAGGCGTCGTCGCCCGCGCGCGGCGCCTCCACCAGGCGCAACCCCGGCACCTGCGCCGCGACGGCATCGCGCAGCATGCTGTACTTGCGCATCGGGAAACGGTGCCCGGGTGGCAGTGGCAGCACAAAGTGGTCGGCGTAGAAAGCGAGCATGGAAGTGGCCTGGGCGGTTCGGTTCACGTCTTGTTGGATTCCCGGCGGCGGCCAGCCGTGCGGGCGCGGGCAATCCGGGATGGTAGCACCCCTGCCCGGCCATCGCCGGAGCGTGCCGGGATAGCGCAGCCGCCACATCCGTACATCGTCTGCAACGCTCTTTTGTGCATCGCACAAAATCCACTTGACATTGAATCCGGCGTCTCTACAATAGGAATTGTTGCGGCGCACCAAACAAGAAATGCGCCTTGACCCACCCACACGCCTGGGCTGGCCGAATCCGGCACAACACCGTCACGGCCCTGACATCTAGGCGGCTTAATTTGCTAGACCTTGAAGTTCACCACTGGAGACCAGCAATGATCCTCACCCCGGAACAAGTTGCAGCAGCGCAAAAGGCCAACCTCGAAACGCTGTTCGGCCTGACCACCAAGGCGTTTGAAGGCGTCGAAAAGCTCGTCGAGCTGAACCTGCAGGTCGTCAAGACCTCGTTCGCAGAAAGCGTCGACAACGCCAAGAAGGCACTGTCGGCCAAGGACGCGCAGGAACTGCTGGCCATCCAGGCCGCAGCCGTGCAGCCGGTTGCCGAAAAGACCCTGGCCTACACGCGCCACCTGTATGAAATCGCTTCGGAAACCCAGAGCGAGTTCACCAAGGTAGCCGAGGCCCAACTGGCCGAAGGCTCGAAGAACGTGCAAGCCCTGGTCGAGAACCTCGCCAAGAACGCCCCGGCCGGTTCGGAATCGACCGTGGCCATCGTGAAGTCGGCGATCTCCGCTGCCAACAACGCCTACGAGTCGGTGCAGAAGGCGACCAAGCAAGCGGTCGAAATCGCTGAAACCAACTTCCAGGCTGCGGCAACGGCTGCCACCAAGGCTGCCCAGCAAGCCAGCGCCACGGCCCGTACGGCCACGGCGAAGAAGACGACGGCTGCCTGATAGCAGTCTGCGTTGAAGATGGACCGGCTACGGCCGGTCCGTTGGCAAAGCATATCGACGCCTGGCGTTTGCGGTGTGCTTTGCCAACGATGAAGGTAGTGCCCTGACTGAGTTGCACCGGCGCTGCCTTGTCTGCCGATGTCTCCTCGGTACCGCGGTCTCCTTGTCCAAAGGTATCGTTAAACCCGACCTCTACAGGTCGGGCTTTTTTTTTGCGCTTCCCCCTTCCACCAGGTTGGTCCCAGCGACCAGCGGCTGTGGGCACTGCGCCTGCATGCCGGCTTATTCCCCGATGTACACAGGAATCCGCCGCCGCCCGAACTGACGCTCAAAATTCCCGAAACGTCCTGCAATCTGCGCAAAGCAGTCCGGGCAAGTTCCCGTGGGCGTCAGGCGATAGCTTTCGATCGCATGCCAGTCGCGCACAATGAGCTGCGCGCGGCAAACAGGGCAATACGTGGTGGCACCGGCAGTATCGTGGACGTTGCCGGTGTAGACGTAATGCAGCCCCTCCGCCAACGCGTGCTTGCGAGCGCGCGCAAGGGTGGAGCATGGTGTCGGCGGCACGTCGCGCATCTTGTAGTCCGGATGGAATCCGGTGAAGTGCAGCGGAACGTCGGGCCCAAGCTCCCTGGCGATCCACTGGGCCTCGGCGCGAATCTCGTCATCGCTGTCGTTCTTGCCGGGAATGAGCAGCGTCGTGATCTCCAGCCAGACATCGGTTTCGTGTTTCAGGTACTGGAGCGTCTCCAGTACCGGCTGCAGGTGCGCCCCGGTGAAGGCAACATAGAACGCGTCGGTAAAGCCTTTCAGGTCGACGTTTGCCGCATCCATCCTGGCGTAGAAATCACGCCGCGCCTGGGCGCCCATATACCCGGCGGTCACTGCCACCGCCTTGATCCCCAGTTCGTGGCAGGCATCGGCTACGTCCATGGCGTATTCGGCGAAGATCACCGGGTCGTTGTAGGTGAAGGCCACGCTCTTGCAACCATGTGCCGCCGCCGATGCGGCGATCGCTTCGGGCATGGCCGCATCGGCCAGGGTCTCCATCTCGCGCGATTTACTGATATCCCAGTTCTGGCAGAACTTGCAGGCCAGGTTGCAGCCGGCCGTGCCGAACGACAGGACGGCGGAGCCCGGGTAAAAGTGGTTGAGCGGCTTCTTCTCTACAGGATCGATACAGAAGCCCGACGAGCGGCCGTAGGCGGTCAGCACCATCCGATCGCCGACCCGCTGGCGCACGAAGCAAGCGCCGCGCTGCTCGCCGTGCAGGCGGCAGTTGCGCGGGCACAGGTCGCATTGCATGCGACCGTCATCCAGGAAATGCCAGTAACGGCCGGGGTAGCTCCCTGAACCGGGCACATCCTTCATGGATGGTCCTTGTGCGGCTTGCTGATCACGGTTACCGACAACACATCCAGGTCGAAGAACGGGCTGTCCGCCGGAGGCGGGGGCAATCCGGCACCCCAGCCGGCGATGGCATGCTTGATGTACTCTGCCATCTGCTCGTCGGCAACGTCCCTGGGCTGGTCGATCATCACGACATAGCGGCGAGTGCTCATGGCGGATCCTTTATGGCGCCCATGACAGGCAACCATGGTGGCATCACGAACGTGTCCGGCATCATCGATGCCGGCGACCCCATTCACGCGGCGTTCAGCGATATACCAGCACCGGAATCTTGCTGTGGGTCAGTACCTTCAGGGTTTCGCTGCCGATCAGCAGACCCTTCACACCCCTGTGTCCATGAGATGCCATGACAATCAGGTCACAATCCTTTTCTTCGGCAGCCTTGATGATGGCATCGTAGGGGTGGTCGTCGACCACGCTGCTGGTGTCACAAGGCACGCCTGCCGCGGCGGCCTCTCGGGCGATGCCGTCCAGGTATTTCGATGCGTCCTCGAGGACCGCCTCTTCGAACTGCTCTCGGGTGTCGGTGAGCATTTCGGTGTGGTAAGTCGTGATGTGGAAATCCGGGCAGGCGCGCACCGCCGTAATGCTGGCTTGCGTCTCCTGCGCGAACACCAGTGCCTTGCGAAAGGCCGCTTCGGCCAGGGCGGAGCCGTCTACCGCAACAAGAAGATGCCTGAACACGTCGTGCCTCCTTGTCAGCTGAACGGTAGCCACACGGGGGGCCACCGGATCCCGCCAGCAGACATCTGGCAAGCGAACGGCCGCGTGCGAATATGCAGTGCCGCCCTCGGTTGCATTGAGGTGCATGCCGGCTGCATTCAGTATAGGCAGCGAAGATCTTGCGCCGCTCCTGTCGCAAACTGCATCCCGGCCGCGATGCAAGCGGTTGTGGCACCAGATCTCGCGGACGCCGCCAAATCTTGGCGGTTAATTGCATAATTGCCCATGAGAAAGCCCGCCTGGACAGGCGGGCTTTCTCGCATGCGGCGACCGGCGCTCAGCGCTTGCGCGGCGGAGGCACGTCAGTACACGTACCTTCATAGATCTCCGCCGCCATGCCGATCGACTCACCCAGCGTCGGGTGCGGATGGATGGTCTTGCCGATATCCACCGCGTCGGCGCCCATCTCGATCGCCAGGCAGACCTCGCTGATCAGGTCGCCGGCATGCGTGCCGACGATGCCGCCGCCGATCACGCGATGGGTTTCCTCGTCGAAGATCAGCTTGGTGAAGCCCTCGTCGCGGCCGTTGGCGATGGCGCGGCCCGAAGCCGCCCAGGGGAACACGCCCTTGCTGTACTTGATCCCATTCGCCTTGCATTCGTCTTCGGTCAGGCCGGCCCAGGCCACTTCCGGATCGGTGAAGGCCACCGACGGGATCTGCTTGGCATCGAAGTAGGCCTTCTCGCCATGGGCGGCTTCCGCCGCCACGTGGGCTTCGTGCACGGCCTTGTGCGCCAGCATCGGCTGGCCGACGATATCGCCGATCGCAAAGATATGCGGCACGTTGGTGCGCAACTGATTGTCGACGTTGATAAAGCCGCGGTCGGTCACGGCAACGCCTGCCTTCTCGGCGCTGATGCGCTTGCCGTTGGGCGAGCGGCCTACCGACACCAGCACCAGGTCGTAGCGCTGCGGCTCGGCCGGTGCGGCCTCGCCTTCGAACTTGACGTAGATGCCGTCCGATTTGGCTTCCACGCCGACGGTCTTGGTCTTCAGCATGACCTTGCCGAAGCGGTCCTTGTTTTTCTTTTCCCAGACCTTGACCAGGTCGCGGTCAGCGCCGTTCATCAGGCCGTCGAGCATTTCCACGACGTCGATGTCGGCACCCAGCGTGCTGTACACCGTGGCCATTTCCAGGCCGATGATGCCGCCGCCAATGACCAGCATCTTGTTGGGCACTTCGGGCAGCTCCAGCGCGCCGGTCGAGTCGACGATGCGCGGGTCGTCGGGGATGAAGGGCAGCTTCACCGCCTGGCTGCCGGCGGCGATGATGGCCTTCTCGAAACGGATCACGGTCTTCTTGCCGGTGGTCTGCTTGCCCTCGCCTTCAGTCAGCTCCACCTCCAGGTGATGCGGGTCGAGGAAATTGCCGACGCCGCGCACCACCTGCACCTTGCGCGCCTTGGCCATGCCGGCCAGGCCGCCGGTCAGCTTGCCGACCACCTGGTTCTTGTAGTGGCGCAGGCCGTCCAGGTCGATCTTGGCTTCGCCGAACAGGATGCCGTGGGCAGCCAGCGCCTTGGCTTCGTCAATCACGGCGGCGTTGTGCAGCAGCGCCTTGGACGGGATGCAGCCCACATTCAGGCAGACGCCTCCCAGGGTGCCGTAGCGCTCCACCAGCACGGTGTTCATGCCCAGGTCTGCGGCGCGGAAAGCGGCCGAATAGCCGCCGGGGCCGGCGCCCAGCACCAGCATCTCGCACTGGATATCGGCGCCGCCGCTGTGGCTGGCGGCGGCAGGAGCCGGGGCCGGAGCAGCCGCCGCGGGTGCGGGAGCCTGCGCCGGTGCCGGGGCTTGCGCGGGCGCCGGGGCGGCCGCGGCCTGCTGGGCCTCGATGGTGCAGATCACCGCGCCCTGGCCGACCTTGTCGCCGACCTTGACCTTGACCTCAACCACCTTGCCGGCGGCCGACGACGGCACGTCCATGCTGGCCTTGTCGGATTCCAGCACGATCAGGGACTGTTCCACCTCGACCGTGTCGCCGGCCTTGACCAGCACCTCGATCACTTCCACCGCGTCGAAATCGCCGATATCCGGCACCTTGACTTCGATCACACTCATGTTTGCTCCTCTATGCGCGCCCGCCTCTCGGCTTCAGGGCGCGCCGTCGTTGTTGGTTGCCGCGCTGTCGGGTGCTGTATTGCCGGTCGACGGATTGCCACCCGCGGTACCGCCAGCCACCGCCGCCGGTGCGGCGTCACCCTCGTGCAGCCGCACGGTGTGCACCTCGATCGGCCCCGCCGAACTCTTGTCGAACTCCACGCCCGCATCGACGCCGATACGCGCGATCTCGCCCGCATCCAGGTCCGGCCGGTCATAGACCGCATGCATCGCGCCCAGCGCGTAGTTGCGGCCCGAGCCGATGCCCCAGAAGCGGTCGAACGAAAACACCTCGCGGTACGAATAGACGCCGAAGATGCCCGCCGGATTGGCGATCAGGCATACGATCTGCGACGACTCGTAGGGATCGTCCTCGTCTTCCTTGGTGTTGACGAAATAGTCCGACTTCAGCTTCTCATGCACCTTCAGGAAGGTGCGGAACACGTCGTCGCGCGAGCCCAGCCGGCACTCCTCGCCCAGCCCCGCCAGCAGCGTGCGCATGACCGGGAAGTGCGCGGTGGTCCCGGCCAGCGCGATAAAGCCGTCGCCCACCGGGAACACCTTCTGGTTGCGCTCGTAGGCACGCGACAGGCGCGTGTCGCCAAAGGTGACCAGCGCGTCTGCCGCGATGGCCACCTCGGCGCCCTTCCTGACGACCACGCAGGTAGTCATGGCTCGCTCCCGGTTGCGCGTGGTGCGCCGGGCAGGCCAGGCCGTCGGCCTGCCCGGCGCAACCCCGCTTACAGCAGGATCCGGCGGAAATCCGCCAGCAGTTGCCCGAAGTACGTGTTGAAGCGCGCGGCCTCGGCACCGTCGATGACGCGGTGGTCCCACGACAGCGACAGTGGCAGCGTCAGGCGCGGCACGAACTGCTTGCCGTCCCACACGGGCTTCTGGTACGACTTGCACACGCCCATGATGGCCACTTCCGGCGCATTGATGATCGGCGTGAAGTACGTGCCGCCAATGCCACCCAGCGACGAGATCGAGAAGCAGCCGCCCTGCATCTGGTCCGGCTTGAGCTTGCCGTCGCGTGCCAGCTTGGCCAGTTCGTTCATTTCCTGGCTGATCTCCAGCACGCCCTTCTTGTCGGCGTCCTTGATCACCGGCACGACCAGGCCGTTCGGGGTGTCCGCGGCGAAACCGACGTTGAAGTACTTCTTCAGCACGAGGTTGTCACCGTCCAGCGAGGCATTGAAGTTCGGGAACTTCTTCAGCGCCGCCACCGTGGCCTTGATCATGAAGGCGAGCATCGTCACCTTGATGCCGGCCTTTTCGTTTTCCTTGTTCAGCTGGACGCGGAAGGCTTCCAGTTCGGTGATATCCGCTTCGTCATGGTTGGTGACGTGCGGGATCATGACCCAGTTGCGGTGCAGGTTGGCGCCCGAGATCTTCTTGATGCGCGACAGGGCCTTGCTTTCGACCTCGCCGAAGCGGGTGAAATCGACCTTCGGCCACGGCAGCAGGCCGAGCTCGCCACCACCGGCACCAGCCGCGGCGGCCTGCGCGGGCGCGGCGGCCTGGCCGCTCATCACGCCCTTGACGTAGCCCTGCACGTCTTCCTGGGTGATACGGCCCTTGGGGCCGGTACCCGGCACGCGCGACACGTCCACGCCCAGCTCGCGTGCGAACTTGCGCACCGAGGGGCTGGCGTGGGCGGCCTTGCCGGTTGCGCCAGCGGCGGCCGGCGCGGCAGCAGGCGCTGCGGCCGGAGCCGGGG
>NZ_JBYSYC010000055.1:0-48468 GCF_058782875.1 Cupriavidus sp. FW305-F7
GTAGAGCATCACGTAGCGCCGTAGGAATCCTCGTCCTTTCCGCCGTAAGGCGGCAGCCGAAGGCTGAGGACGGGGGGGATGTCAACAGACTTCGAGACCCGTTGACTACTTTTGATGGCTGATTCTGGCATAAACTCGCCGCAAAATCAGCCAGCTTGTGCAGCGCGGCAACACCGTGCCGACACAGGCCAACTCAACGTGCCGGCGCGCCGGCCAGTCTTTTCAGTACGGGAACCTTCGCATGTCTGCCTTCCAGCCCGCCAAGCGGCGCACGCTCAAGCTCGCCGCCACGTCCCTGGTATTGCCCGCCATTGCTGCCTGCGGCGGCAGTGCCGAAGCTGCGGCGCCGCCGAACGTGGAAGGCGCGATCGCGCGCTTTGCCGCGCTGGCGCCGGATACCGCCAACTGCCTGGTGCGCGCGGAGCCCGCTGGCGGCGGCGCCAATGCATGGTCGGCTGGCTACAATCCGGACCGCCAGCTGTTCGTCGGCAGTGCGGTCAAGACTTTCATCCTGGCGCAGTTCCTGCGCGACGCCGAAGCCGGCCGCGGCGGGCTGAGCGAGAACCAGGCCTGCGACGTCAGCGATACCTTCCGTTCCCCCGGCAGTCCGGTGTTCCTGGGGCTGACCGGCAAGACGCCGTACCGCAATGCGCTGGAGGCCATGATCACGCACAGCGACAACACTGGTACCGATATCGCGCTCGCCGCCGTCGGCCCCGACCGCGTGCGCGCGCTGATCGCAGAAGCGGGCCTGGCCCAGACCCGCATCCCGGATTCGACCCGCAAGCTGTTCTCCTACCTGGCCGGGGCGGAATCCGGCGTCGACCTCGGCTGGGACGGCATGGTCAGGATGGACAATGGCGAGGATCTTGGCCTCACGTCGCGCACCAATGTCATCAACGACAAGCAGGCGATGCTGAGCACCGCGACCGAAATGGTGAACTGGTACCGGCAAGCGCTGGCGGGCAAGTTCTTCGCGCAGCCGGCGACGCTGACGGAGTTCAGGCGTATCCAGGCCATGGCCGATGCAGTGTGGATGGCCGTGCCGGCCGGTGCGCAGGGCTTCGGCAAGGGTGGCAGCATCGACTGGGAAAGCTTCCATTGCCTGTGCTTCGCCGGGCAGATGCTGGTGGGCGCGGTGCCGGTGACCTTCTGCCTGACGCTGAACTGGAACGGCGGACCGTTGAGCACCGAACGCACCGGCGAGTTCATCCGCGCCGCGGCCGACGTGCTGGGCGAAGCGGCAAAGGCCGCCCAGGCCTGACGCACCGGCCTGCGCGTCATGAAGCCACGGATTTCCCCCCTGCCGCTCGCGTTGGCGCTCGGCGTCCCCCGCCTGACGCTCGGCACACCAGTCTTTGCGCAATCGGGACCGGTGGTGCAGGACTTGCGCGGGGCCGACGGCGGCCACTGCGCTGGCAGCAATGGCTGCGCCGGCGCAGACGGCAGAAGCGACCTGGTGCTGACCCAGTCTGGCCTGAACATCAAGGCGGCAGGCACCGCCGTGACGCTCGATGTGAGCGGCGGCAATGGTGGCGACGGCGACGATGTCGACAGCCAGAATCATTGGGGCGGCAAGGGCGGCATGGGCCGGATCATCGAGTACACGGTTCAGCGCAGCACCATGGTCAGTACCGGGGGCATCGGCATTTCCGCCATCTCCCGGGGCGGCGACGGCGGCAGGTGGGGAGACGCCGGGGCCCACCCACCCTGGGGCAGCGGCGGCGATGGCCACGCCGTGGTGCTGGCGGTAACGGGGTCGACCATCGACGCGGTCGGCTACGGCATCTCGGCGCAAACGATCGGCGGCAACGGGCAGGACAGCGCGATCCCGAAGTTTGGCGCCGCGGAGCGGGATGCCGGGGCCGGCGGCAATGCCGTCGGGCCGGTCAGTGTCACCCTGGACGGCAAGTCCACCGTCACCGTGCAGGCGGGCGGCGTTGGCGCTTTCCCGGGGGAAATGGGGGCGGGCATACGCGCCCAGGCGCTGGGCGGCCAGGGCGGCGGGGGACGCAACGACAGTGAGCTCGGCGGCCACGCCAATTCAGGCCAGGGCGGTTCCGCGAGCGACGTCACGGTGACCGCGGCGGACGGCATCATCACGACCCAGGGTGCCAGGGTGGCGGGCATCCTGGCGCGCTCGATCGGCGGCACGGCGCGGACCTGGCATGATGTGGACGCCGACGGCTTGCCCATTCCCCTGGTAAACGTCAGGGCGGCCGACGGAGGCAATGCCGGCCATGTGACGGTGGTCAACGGCGCGGCGCTCACGACCGGCGGGGCGCGCTCGCCTGGCATTCTTGCCGCGAGCATCGGCGGGAACGGCTCGGACGGCGGGCAGGGCAGCTGGCTCGACGGGCACGATGGCGGCAAAGGGGGGCGGCCGGCGGGGTTGCCATTACCAACACGGGTTCGATCAGCACACATGGCGCCAATGCGAATGGCATCTCAGCCATGGCTATCGGCGGCGGCAGCGGTGGCGCTGGCGGTCGCGCCGGGACTTTCGGGCGCGGCGGCAACGGCGGCGCCGGAGCAGGTACCGGTGCGATCGCGGTCCAGATTGACAACAGCGGCACCATTGCCACTGAGGGACAGGATGCCGCCGGCATCTTTCCCATGCCGTCGGCGGCGGCGGCGGGGCCGGCACGAGCAGCCATGGTGTGTTCCGGGTCGGGGGCGGCAATGGCGGCAATGGTGGCAACGGCGGCGTGCTGGCCGCCAGCAACCAGGGCACGATCCGGACCGCCGGCGACCACAGCCCGGCCGTCTTGTTGCAGAGCATCGGCGGTGGCGGCGGGGCGGGTGGCGATGCCGACAGCGTTGGCCTCATCACGGCCATGGCCGTGGGCGGGCGCGGCGGCGCGGCCGGTGACGGCGGCAACATCTCCCTGGGCACGTCCGGCGATATCGCTACGGCGGGGGCGGCGGCGTCGGGCCTGACGTTGCAGAGCATTGGCGGTGGCGGCGGGCTGGGCGGGTCGGCACGCGCGACGTCTGCCGGCGTGCTGCTGGGGGTGTCCATGAGCGTTGGCGGCGATGGCGGGGCAGGCGGCTCGGCCGGCGCGATTGCGGTGAACCTGGCGCAGGGTGCGCGCGTGGCGACCAGCGGCGCCCTGGCGTCGCCACCGTGAGCGGGGGCGTCAGCGGGGCGTTCGCGCTGGCGCCCGATATCGGCGTCAACCTGGCCGTGGGCGGCGGCGGTGGCTCGGGCGGCGATGGCGCGGCCGTGCACGTCGCCAACATCGGCGACCTCGCCACGGCAGGAACGGCCTCGCCTGCGATCCTGGCGCAGAGCATTGGCGGCGGCGGCGGGCGCGGCACCATCACCGAGCAGAGCCTTGAAGACCTGGTGCGCAAGCAGGCCGGCGCGGCGGCGCCGGAGATCCTGGCGCGCATCAACAAGATCCTCGGACTGTTAGCCAGCAAAGGGCTGTCCATCACCAGCAGCATCGATGTCAGCCTGGGCCGCTCCGATGGTCCCCCGGGCGTCGGCGGTGCGGTGACGGTCGATGCCTCGGGCATCGCCAGCCGCATCGAAACGGCGGGCGACAGCTCTCCCGCGTTCCTCGCGCAAAGCATCGGCGGTGGCGGCGGCACGGCCGACGTCCAGAGCAGCCTGCTCGGCGCCGGCGGCCTTGCCGCGCTGGCCGGCACCGCCGCGCACCCGCTGGCGATCCGGCTGGGCGAGACCAGCGTCTTCACGGGCAACTCCTTTGCGACCGGCAGCGGCCAGGTGACGGCGGCAAACGGCGCCAATGTGCGCACCCAGGGCCGGAACGCGGTTGGCATCGTCGCGCAAAGCATCAGCGGCGGCGGCGGAGCCGCCTCGGTCAGCATGGCTGGCACGGACGCGGGGCTGGGTCAGGGCCAGGCCCCGCAGGTCCCGGAGATCTTCCTCGGCGCGACCATGACCGGGCTTTTCGGCTTCAGCGGGATCAGTGCCGGCGGTGTGGCGATCACGCAGAACGGCACGGTCCGGACTGTCGGCCTGCTGTCCCATGGGGTGCTGGCGCAGAGCATCAGTGGCGGTGGCGGCGTAGCCAGCCTGGCGATCAGTCCGACCGCGCTTGCGCTGACGGGCCCCGCCCGCATCACGCTGGGCGCGAGCGGCGTGGCGGGGGGCAGCATCCGCACTGATGGCGGCTCGGTCAGCATCGACAGTGCGGGCACCAGCGATGGCGCAAGCACCATCGTCACCACCGGTGCACTGGCGTTCGGCATGATGGCGCAAAGCGTGGGGGCCGGTGGCGGTTATGTTGCGCTCACCAGCGGGGAGACGGCGGCGCTGCCGGTCACCCTGTCACTGAACGCGAGCGATGGCGTTGCCGGCGGCGGCGGGGCAGTCAGCCTCTCGCTCGGTGCCGGCGCCAGCATCACGACCGGCGGGCAGAATGCCGTCGGCATGCTCGGCCAGAGCATTGGCGGCGGCGGCGGCATTGCCGCGCTCGGCACCCGGCCGGGCCTGGTCACGCTGGCGGCAACGGCCTCGAACGGCAGCGGCGATGGCGGCCCGGTGCGCGCGGTGGTCGACGGCGGCCTCCAGACCACCGGCAGCGGCGGGGTGGGCGTGCTCGCGCAAAGCCTTGGCGGGGGCGGCGGGCTGGCTGGCGACCTGTCGGCGGTCGGCTACGGCCTGGGCCTGGTCCGGAGCGCCGGCATCCCGGGCGGCTCGGGCAGGGGCGGCGCGGTCACGGTCGAGGTGGGCGGGCAAGGCATGGTCTACACCTCCGGGGACAACGCCCCGGGCATCCTGGCGATGAGCCTTGGCGGCGGCGCCGTGTTCAAGGACGGCGGCATCTACATGAAGGACGGCCAAACGTCGGCCAGCGCGGCTGGCGGCCCGGTGTCGGTCCATCTTGCCGCGAACGGAGCGGTCAGCACGCAGGGGGCGAATTCCCCCGCCATCGCCGCGGTCAGCTGGGGCGCGGCCACGGGCGACAGCGCCGCCACGGTCGACATCGCCGTCGACATGGGCGCCAGCGTGAGCGCGAGCGGCCGCTCTGGCACCGGCTTGCTGGCATACGCCCAGTCCATGACGACGATCCGCAACGCCGGCCTGATTGACGCCGACACGGCGATCAGCGCAAAGCGTCAGGCCGTGGTCGAAAACACCGGCACCATCCGCGGCAACGTCGACATCGGCCGCGATTCCGGCCTGGCCAGCGCGTTCAACAACCATGCCGGCGCCACCTTCTACAGCGGCAGCACGCTGTACATCAACAATGGCACGCTGAACAATGCCGGCACCCTCAACCCCGGCGGCCCGGGTGTCATGACGACCACGCGGTTGAACTTCGGCAGCTTCCACCAGCTTGCCTCGGGCACCTTCGCCGCCGATCTCGATTTCGCCGGCAAGGCCAGCGACCAGCTTTCGAATGCCGGCGGGTCCCGCTTCGCGGGCACCGTCACGCCCCTGACCAGGTATCCCGTGCGCGGCACGGCGCTCGCGATCATCCATTCGGACCAGCCGCTGGCTGACGATGCGGTGCAGCTCGGGGTCGCAAGCGCGTCGCCCGTCTTTGCCTATGCCCTGCGCCAGAGCGACGACGAGCGCGATGTGCTGGTCTCGGTCGATGCCCACTTCCAGTCCCCGGGTGTCGCGCTCAACCGCGACCAGGCGGGAGTGGCGAACCATCTGCAGGCCTTGTGGAACACGGCCGATGCCAGGGCCGCGACCGTGTTCGACCCACTCGCCGCCATTGCCGATCCGTCCTCTTATGCGCGCGCCCTCAACACCATCGCTTCCGACGTGGCGCTGGCCCGCGCGAGCAGCCGCCGCCACGAAAGCTACGCTTTCCTGAACCGCCTGATGAGCTGCCCCTACTTCAGCGAGGGCGATGCCCGCCAGGCGGAGGGCGAGTGTGCGTGGGGCCGCGCGATTGGCGGCAGTGTCGAGCGCACCGCCACCAGTGAGGATGCGGGCTATCGCAGCACGCAGGGCGGCGTCCAGTTTGGCGTGCAGAAGGCGATCGCACCCGATTGGTACCTGGGCGGTTCGTTCAGCTATGCGCATACCAGCGCCCGCTCCTCCGATGGCGCCATGCGGGCCTCGAGCGACGGCGGCCAGGCCGGCCTGACGCTCAAGCGGCAGCTTGGCAACTGGCTGTTCGCCGGGGCGCTGTTCGGCGGCTATGAAGCGTCGACGCAGCGGCGGGACATCGCGCTGCCACGCATGTTCGCCACCGCGGACAGCAAGCCCGACACGTACTTTCTCGGGGCCCGCGCCCGCGCGTCATACCAGGTGCCGTTCCAGGCGTGGTACCTCAAGCCGTTCGCCGATCTCGATGTCACCTACGACCACACGCCCGCCTATCGCGAGTCCGGGGCCGGTGTCTTCAACCTGGCCTACGGCGCGCGCGGGCGCACCGCGTGGATGGTGACGCCGGGTCTCGAGGTGGGCGGCCGGGTTGAGCTTGCAGGGGCGACCGTGCGTCCCTACCTGGCCGTGGGCGCCAGCGCCTTGCTGAGCGGCGACGCCACTGCCAGTGTCAGCCTGGCGGAGTTCTCGGCGGCACCGTTCCAGATCACGACGCGCATGCCGAAATGGTATGGCGACGCGACGGCCGGTTTCGAACTGCTGACCCAGGGAGGATGGGCCGTGCGGGCCGAGTACCGCTTGCGCGGCGCCAGGGACTACGTGGACCAGAGCGGCATGCTCAGGGTGGCCAGGTACTTCTGACGAGGGCGGTTTCGTCAGGCCGCCGGCTGGCGCACGAAGCCAAAGCGCTTGGGCACCTCGCTCTCGGCAATCGGCTCGATCGGGATGTCGCGGCCATCGTGATGGAATACGCCCAGGTCCGTGCCGCAGGCTTCGCCATGCCAGGTGCTGGCGCCGCTGAACAGTTCCAGGTCGTGGTCGTGCAGCAGGGCGCCCTGCTGTGCCGGCAGGCTGCCTTGCGCCATGCCTTCGACCGTGCCGGCCAGCACCACATTGCCGTGCTCGTCGGCGAAGCAGGCCTGCAGCGTGAAGGGCTGCTGCGTGGTGGTGCGCAACGCGCCTTCATGCAGCCGCACGACCCACGGCGCATAGCCCAGCGATACGAACACCCGTTGCGGACCGTTCTGGAAGTACCAGGCGCCGCGCTCGTCGCACAGGTAGTTGCGTTCGATAAAGCCGATCAGCGCTTCATGGCGGATGGGGTCGCCCGACAGCCCGTGCTGCTGGGCGTATTCATTGCGCAGGCGCCACTGCCCGCGGCGGTCCAGTGCCAGCCAGCCGTAGGCATTGGGCACGTTGGGCCAGCGTGCCATGGCTTGCCTGACGATCTCGTCCATGTCTGTCTCCTCGGGGGGCCGGTGGCTTATCGTGCCGCTGCACCCGCCCTACATCATGCGGTCAAAAAATCCCAGGATCCGTGCCGGCAGCCATTCGATATCTCCGCTGAAGCGCCCGTCGGGCAGCAGCGGCAGGTGCCGGCGCCAGCCCTCGGGCGGGGTCATGAAGCCGACATGGCCGCCGTGCTCGGGCTGTTCCAGCCATACCTGGGGGCTGGCGTCGGCCGGGCCGGGCAGGTGCCGGGCCGGCAGGAAGGGATCGTTGCGCGCATTGAGCACCAGCGTGGGCACGGCGATGTCGCGCAGCACGGGTTTGCTGGCGGCGCGGCGCCAGTAGTCGTCGGTATCGATAAAGCCATGCAGCGGCGCGGTGACGACGTTGTCGAAGGCGTACAGGTCGCGGCTGGCCAGCATCGTGTCGCGGTCGAACAGCCCCGGGAACTGCCCCAGCTTGGCCAGCGACTTGCGCTTGAGCGTCTGCAGGAACATGCGCGTGTAGACCAGGTTGAAGCCGGCCGACAGCGCCGCGCCTCCGGCAGCCAGGTCCAGCGGCGCGGAGATCGCCGCGGCCGCATGCACGTGGCCGGCGCCGGCGCCGTCTTCGCCCAGGAAGCGCAGCAGCGCGTTGCCGCCCAGCGAGATCCCCACCACCAGCAGCTTGCGCCCGTTGGCGCAATGGCGCTGGCGCATGCGCTCCAGCACCCAGCGGATCTCGGCCGAATCGCCCGAATGGTAGAAGCGCGGGGCCAGGTTGAGCTCGCCCGAGCAGCCGCGGAAATGCGGGACCACGCCCTGCCAGCCGCGCAGGGACAGCGCATGCATCAGCGCCTGCGCGTAATGGCTGCCGGAATCGCCCTCCAGGCCGTGGAACATCACCACCAGCGGCGTGTCCGGGCGCACCGGGTGGGTGGTCCAGTCGAGGTCGATGAAGTCCTGGTCGGGGGTGTCCCAGCGTTCGCGGCGGAAGCTCACGCGCGGCGGGCGGCGCGTGAAGCGCGCGGGGATGATGGTCTGGGCATGGCCGCCGCGCAGCCACCAGGGCATCGGCACGCCTTCGCCGTAGCCATGGCCGGGTGCCGTGGCGGGATCAACCTGGGCGGCGTTGACGACCTGGGGAAGGCGGTGGTGCGGAAGCTGCGTCATGCCGGCGTGGTGTTGCAGCAGGCCGCGGCGCGGCCATGCGGGGTTCAGTGCAGCGCCTGCCCCGGCGCGGCGGCCACGGCGGCAACCTGCACCGCGTTGGCCGGGCTGCAGTGGATATGTGCCAGGCGCCAGCCTTCGTGGTTCTGCATCAGCACATAGGTGGTGTGCACGTACAGGTCGGCCTCGACGCGGTCGCCGCCGAAGCGCAGTGCCTCGGTCACGTCGAAGATCGCCACGGCCATCGACGCATGACTGCTGGTCTCGATCGCATCGACCAGCACCGGTTGTTCTTCCAGCAACTGCAGGAAGGCCTGGCGCAGCTGTTCGTGGCCGATCAGGCGCTGGCCGTCGGGCAGCACGCAGGTGATCGAGTCTTCGTCTAGCCACAGGCGCAGCGCGCCGTCGGCGTCGCGCAGCTTCAGTGCTTCGCGAAAGGCTTCGACGATGTCTTCGGCGGAATCGAACAGGCGGGCAAAGCGAGGCATGGTGGCAGTAGAAGTGGCGAGGGCGGTGAAATCAGGGCCGGTGCAGCAGCTTGCGCAGCTCGACGAACACCATTTCAGGCTCGATCTCTTTCAGGCAGCGCAGGTGGCCCAGCGGGCACTCGCGCTTGAAGCAGGGACTGCACTCCAGCTGCAGCCACATGATACTCGCTGCCTGTGACAACGGCGGCGTGTGGCGCGGGTCGCTCGAGCCAAACACCGCCACCTGGGGCCGGTTCAGCGCCGCGGTGACGTGCATCAGGCCGGAGTCGTTGCAGACCGCGGCTTCGGACAGCGCCAGCAGGTCCACGGCGTCATCCAGCGAGGTCTGGCCGCACAGGTTGCGCACGAACGGGGCCTCGCTGACGATCTCGGCGGCGATCTCGGCGTCCTTGGCCGAGCCCAGCGTGATCATCTGCGCATACGGGTAGGAACGCCGCAGCATCTGCGCGAGCCTGGCGAAATGTCCGGCCGGCCAGCGCTTGGCCGGGCCGAACTCGGCACCCGGGCAGAACGCGATCACGCGCGTGTGCGGGGCGATGCCAAAGCGCTCGGCGGTGGCCGCCATGCGCGTCGGGTCGACGCGCAGACGCGGCTCTGGCAGGTCTTCGGGCAGGCGCGCGCCGGGCCTGAGCGCCAGGCGAGCGTAGTGCTCCACCATTGGCGGGCGCTTGTCGCGCGGCGGGTTGGCGTGGCGCACGTTGAGCAGGCCGAAGCGGGCTTCGCCGCGGTAGCCGATGCGCAGCGGGATGCCGGCCAGCCAGGGGACCAGTGCCGACTTGAGCGAGTTCGGCAGCACGTAGGCGAGGTCGTAGCCTTCGTTCTTGAGCTGCTGCGCGAACATCAGCCGTGCCGACAGCTGCAGCTTGCCGTGCGCGAGGTCGGACGGGAACACGCGGCCGATCTCCGGCATGCGCGCGAGCACGGGCGCGACCCACTTGGGCGCGAGTGCGTCGATGACCAGGCGCGGATGGCGCGCCTTGAGCAGCGCAAAGAGCGGCTGCGCCATCAGGGCGTCGCCGATCCAGTTGGGGGCGATGACGAGGGCTTTCTTCATGGGCGGGGCGCTTGGAGCCGGCACGCCGGCGCGGACGCCGGGAACGCCGACGCTCCGGGGCGCCTGCAAGCGGCCCGGAGCGTCAGGATCGTGCGAATGCGGGCGGCTCGGGTCAGTGGTGGCCCTTCAGCACGGTGCCCGGCTTGAGCTTGTAGACGGTGCCGCAGTAGGGGCACTTGGCTTCGCCGGTGTCTGCCACGTCGAGGAACACGCGCGGATGGTAGTTCCATGCCGGGGTGCTGGCGGTCGGGCAGTGCAGCGGAATGTCTTCAGCGCCGATTTCGATGATGGTGGCGGTTTGCGTCATGGTGTTGCAGGGAGTGATGCTTATTGTTCGATGAAAACAGCGGGTGTGCCGCGCCCGGCAGTACCGGGCGCGCGCAGAAGGGGCTGGCAGCCGGTGCTCAGACCAGCGTCAGCCACTTCTTGTACTTTTCGTTGGTGCCGCCCACGGCGGCAAAGAACGTGTCCTGGATCTGCTTGGTCACCGGGCCGCGGCGGCCTTCGCCGATGACGCGGTCGTCCAGTTCGCGGATCGGCGTGACTTCGGCGGCGGTGCCGGTGAAGAAGGCTTCGTCGGCGCAGTACATCTCGTCGCGGGTGATGCGCTTTTCACGCACCTCGATGCCCAGGTCGCGGGCGATGGCCAGGGTGGCGTCGCGGGTGATGCCGTCCAGGCAGGAGGCCAGGTCCGGCGTGTAGATCACGCCGTTGCGCACGATGAAGACGTTCTCGCCCGAGCCTTCGCTGACATAGCCTTCGGTATCCAGCAGCAGCGCTTCGTCGTAGCCCAGGCCGGTGGCTTCCTGGTTGGCCAGGATCGAGTTGATGTAGTAGCCGCTGGCCTTGGCGCGCACCAGCGACACGTTGACGTGGTGGCGCGTGAACGACGAGGTCTTCACGCGGATGCCGCGCTCCATGCCTTCCTCGCCCAGGTAGGCGCCCCACGGCCAGGCCGCGATCGCCACGTGGATGGTGTTGCCCTTGGCCGAGACGCCCAGTTTCTCGTCGCCGACCCACACGATCGGGCGGATGTAGCAGGATTCCAGCTTGTTGGCGCGCACCACTTCGCGCTGCGCCGCTTCCAGCGTGGCCTCGTCGAAAGGCATGACCATCTGGAAGATCTTGGCCGAGTTGAACAGGCGCCGGGTGTGCTCGTGCAGGCGGAAGATGGCGGTGCCTTCGGGCGTCTTGTAGGCGCGCACGCCTTCGAACACGCCCATGCCGTAGTGCAGCGTATGCGTCAGCACATGGATCTTGGCGTCGCGCCATTCGATCAGCTTGCCGTCCATCCAAATCTTGCCGTCGCGATCAGCCATCGACATGTCTTTTCTCCCAGCGCCGTCAAATTAGCAAAAACGCCATTGTAAGCCGCGGGGGCATGGGTCACAACGCGATGCAGGCGTTGCGGCGGTCTAGAATCCTCTTTTCCGGGCGTTTGCCGAATTTCGGACGTCATTTCCTGCTGTTCCCCCGTTGTTGCACGTTTCCCTATCCCAGAACCGCCGTGCCTTTGACCACACATCCCGGCCATGACGACCTGCCTGAACCCGGCGAGGACGGCGCCAGCCCCGCGCCGGGCCCGGACTGGCAGCAGGCGCTGGCAGCACTGCGTGCACTGGCCGGCGCCGAACCCGCCGCCGGCGCCGAGGCCCGGCGCCTGCTGTGGGCGCTGACGCTGGACGCCGACGGCGTGCCGGGCACGATCGAGCCGCTCGAGCAGGTGCGCGGCGCGCGCGGCTGGGGCAAGCCGAAGCCGGTGCCACTGGCCCGGGTCGCCGAGGACGACCGGCTCGAGCCGTGGGATGCCCGCGTGGCGCGCACCATCCGCCGCGACCAGTCGCATAACCGGCGCTGCGTGCTGGACCGCGCCGCCGCGGTGATGGCGTTGGTGGGCCACCCGGGCGTGGTGCTGGCGCATGCGCCATCGCAGACGCTGGAGGTGGTCGAGGACGCCCCCGCGCTGGAAGCGGTCCACAGCGCCGGCCGTTATGTGCTGCGCATCTTCCCGCCGGTGCGCGAGGCGCCGGCGATGGAAGCCTTGCTGCCCGCCGCCGCACGCCAGGAGGCCGAGGCGCTGCGCCAGCTCACGGTGGTGCGCGATGGCCCGCACCGACTGCGGGTGATCCGCTACACGCCCGCCCAGTTCGATGCCGCGCGGCTGCTCGGCGACGGTCTGGCGATCCCGGAGGACGGCCAGGCGCAGCTCGACCAGACCCTGCGCGCGCTGGCCGGCCACTTCCAGGTCCATGCCGACCAGGCCGTCGGCACACGCGCGGTGGAGGCCGAGACACGGCTGCGCGCCGAGGTGGCGCCGGTGGCCCGCGGCATTTCGCTGCGGCTGGTGGTGACGCCGCTGGGGCCGCTCGGGCCGCGGCTGGCGCCTGGCGCCGGGCGCGAGCGCCTGATGGCCGCCGTGCGCGGCGAGACCCTGGCCACGCAGCGCGACCTGGATGCCGAGCTGGCCAGCGTGGCCGAGGTCTTCGCGGCATTGCCGCAGTTGGTGGCGCTGTCGCCGCCGGGCGGCGATTACACCTGGACACTGGACGATCCGGAGGACGCGCTCGCCGTGGTCGAGGCACTGCCCGGCCTGCCCGCCGTGCAGGCCGTGGAATGGCCGCGCGGCAAGGAGATCCGCGTGCTGCCGGCCGACCTGCCGCAGCTGGGGGTGCAGATCGAGAGTCGCGGCGCGTGGTACCGGCTGGCCGGCGAACTGCGCGTGGCCGAGGGGCTGGTGCTGGAGCTGGGCAAGCTGATCGACTGGACCGGCAGCCACGCCGGGCGCTTCGTGCCGATGGGGCAGGGCGTCTACGTGGCGCTGACGCGCGCGCTGCGCGGCCGGCTGCGCGACCTGGCCGGCGTCGGTGAGCATGTGCCCGACGGCATTCGCGTCCCGCAGATGGCCACGCCGTGGCTGGACGACGTGCTGGCCGGCGCGGGCGTCGATCCCGACGCGCATTTCCGCCAGCGCATCGCCCGGCTGCGCGCCGCGCGCGAGGCTGACATCGCGCTGCCTGCCACGCTGGCGGCTGAGCTGCGGCCCTACCAGGAGGCCGGCTACCGCTGGGCCATGACGCTGGCGGCCTCGGGCCTGGGCGCCTGCCTGGCCGACGACATGGGCCTGGGCAAGACCCTGCAGGCGCTGGCGGTGCTGGTGGCGCGCGCCGGCGGCGGCGCCGCGCTGGTGATCGCGCCGACCTCGGTGTGCGGCAACTGGGCGGCCGAGGCGCGGCGCTTTGCGCCCACGCTCAACGTCCATGTCTATGCCGAGGGCGATCGTGAGACGCTGCTGGCGCAGGCCGGGCCGCATGACCTGGTGATCGTCTCGTACACGCTGCTGCAGCAGGCCAGCAAGGCGTTCTGCGCGCGCGAATGGCATACCGTGGTCGCGGACGAGGCGCAGGCCTTCAAGAACGCGGTCACGCGGCGGGCGCAGGCGATGTTCGCGCTGCCGTCGGGCTTCCGCATGGCGCTGACCGGCACGCCGGTGGAGAACCGGCTGGCGGAACTCTGGTCGGTGATGCGGTTCTGCAATCCGGGCTTGCTGGGCTCGCTGGCCCGCTTCAACGAACACTTTGCCAACCCGATCGAGCGCGGCGGCGTGCGTGAGGCGCGCCAGCGGCTGCGCCGCATGATCGCGCCATTCGTGCTGCGCCGGACCAAGGCGCAGGTGCTGGACGAACTGCCGCCGCGCACGGAGCTGGTGATCCGGGTCGAGCCCGAGCCGGTCGAAGCCGCGCACTACGAGGCCCTGCGCCGCCAGGCCCAGACCGAGGCCGAGGCCGCGCTGGCGCGCGTGGAAGCGGCGCGCAAGGCCACCAAAGGCGCGCCTGCCGGGGCCCGTGCGCGCGCCCTGGCGCAGGCCCAGCACCAGGCGCAGGCGCGCATCCACGTGCTGGCGCAGCTGATGCGGCTGCGGCGCGCCGCGTGCGATCCGCGCCTGGTCACGCCGGAACTCAGCGGCCAGCTTTCCGAAGGCGCCAAGGTGCGCGCCTTTGTCGAGCTGGCCAGCGAGCTTGCCGCGAGCGGCCACAAGACCCTGGTGTTCAGCCAGTTTGTCGATTTCCTGCAGCTGCTGCGCCAGGGGCTGGAGCGGGCCGGGCTGGCGCTGCAGTACCTGGACGGCGCCACCCCCGCGGCCGAGCGCACTCGCCGCGTGGCCGCCTTCCAGGCGGGCGAGGGCGATGTCTTCCTGATCAGCCTGAAGGCCGGCGGCTTCGGCCTGAACCTGACCGCGGCCGACTACGTGATCATTGCCGACCCCTGGTGGAACCCCGCCGCCGAAGACCAGGCCATGGGCCGCGCGCACCGCATCGGCCAGCAGCGCCCCGTGACGGTGTACCGACTGATCAATGCGGGCACCATCGAAGAGCGCATCGTCGACCTGCACCGCGACAAGCGCGCGCTGGCCGACGGGCTGCTGGAGGCCGACGACGACAGCACCGCGGGAACCGGCGCGCCGCTGCCGGACGTGGATGAACTGGTGGGCCTGCTGCGGCGCTGAGCGGCACCGGGCAGCACCATATGCCCGCACGGCATACCTTCAAACCAACTCGGTCGTTTGGTTTTGGCAGGAACCTTGCTATCGTGTGGCGCTGGCCCGGGGCTCAGATCCCGGTCATTAAACTTACCGACGGTGCCCCCATGCCTATTTCGTCCCGCCTGCTTCCGCGCTTGTCCTTCCGTCCCGCGACCGGCCTGGCCGTGCTGTGCGCCGCCGCTGCCATCAGCACGGTCAGCATGCCCGCCCGCGCGCAAGGGGAGTGGCCGACGCAGCCGGTGACGATCCTGATGGGCTTCACCGCCGGCTCCGGCGTCGACATCGTCGGCCGCACGCTGCAGGAATCGCTGCAGAAGTCGCTGAAGACCACCATCATCTACGACTACCGGCCGGGCGCCGGCGGCAACGTCGCCTCCGAAGCAGTGGCGCATGCCAGGCCGGATGGCTACACGCTGCTGCTGGGCACCGCCGCCACGCACGGCATCAACCCGGCGCTGTACAAGAGCCTGCCGTTCGACGCCGAGGCCGATTTCACCCCGATCGCGCCGCTGGTCGAGGTCTCCAACGTGCTCACCGTCAACCCGGCGGTGATCGACGTGAAGTCGGTCAAGGAGTTTATCGAGAAGGTCAAGGCCAACCCGGGCAAGTACAACTTCGCGTCCACCGGCAACGGCACCGGCACGCACCTGGCCTTTGCCGAGTTCAATGCGCGCGCCGGCCTGGACATGGTCCACGTGCCCTACAAGGGCGGCCCGGACGCGCTACAGGCGGTGGTGAAGGGAGAGGTCTGCTGCATCTTCAACCAGGTGCAGAGCGTGCTGCCGCAGTACCGCGCCGGCAAGGTGCGCCTGCTGGGCGTGACCACCAGGCAGCGGGTGCAAGTGATTCCCGACGTGCCGACCATTGCCGAGAGCGGCCTGCCCGGCTTCAACAGCACCATCTGGTTCGGCTTCTTCGGGCCGAAGGGGCTGGATCCGAAGATCGCGCGCAAGGTCAACGATGCGGTGAAGGTGGCGCTGGAAACGCCGGCGATCCGGCAGAAGCTGATCGATGCGGGCAACACGCCGCGGGTCGAGACTGTGGATCAGTTCAAGGCGACGGTGAAGGGGGATCGGCAGAAGTGGGCGGGGGTGGTTAAGACTGTGGGGGCGTCGGTGGATTGAGGGTGGTTGGGGGATGGTTGGCTATCGCAGAGCCTGCATCCACGAGAAGCGGCAAGCGCCCCCCAAGCCCCGCCCCTAAGCTCTTACCCCCAACCGAGTCAACAAATGCGCCAACTGCGCCTGCGTCCCCGTAGCCGTCTTGGTAAAAATAGCCTTCAACTGCGTGCGCCCAGTCTCGCGCCGGATGCCGATCAGCTCGCACGCCTCGGGCAGGCCGATGCCCGATGACAGCTGCAAGGCCAGCCGGGTCTCGGCCGGCGTGAGGCCGTAGAGGTCGCGCAGAACCGCCGGCAGTGTCATCGGCGCGGTGCCGGGCTCGTGGATCGCCACCAGCACGCTGGGGCGCTGCCAGTCCATCGCCAGATGGTGCGCGGGTGGCAGCGGCAGCAGGACGACCTGGGCCTGGCGGCCGGCGCTGTCGGCGGCGCGCAGCGCCTGTGCCGGCTGCGGGTTGGCGGGGTTGCATGCCGCCCGCAGCGCTTCGGCAAATGGGCGCGACAGCTGCCAGTCGGCTTCCTCGCGCACGGCCGCGGCAGGCGACGCCACGGCGCTGGTTTCGATCGACGCCGCCGGCAGCAGCCGGCGCACCCAGGCCTCGCCGATGCTGTTGGCCAGCAGCGGCTTGCCGTCATCGCGGAACACGATCACGCCGAACGGCAGCCGCTCCATCAGCTGCGCCGACGCATGCGCCAGTGCCGACACCTGGTGGGTGCGGTCGCGCAGCGCCATCGCTTGGCGCACGTGCGGGATGGCCCAGTCGAGCGCGCGCGCGTCTTCGGGCGAATAGTGGTCGTGGCCATGCGGGCGCTGCAGCGACAGGAACACGTCGTAGTGCGGCTGGCGCTCGATCAGGCAGGCCATCACCGACGACTGCTCGAATTCCCGCAGGAACTCGCCATAGAAGGGCGACCTGCGCATCGCCGGCACGCCCAGCTCGCGTGAATCGATATACCAGTTGCCCACCGACATGCGCCTGGCGAACGGCAGGGCCGGGTCGATGGCCACGTACTGTTCGCTGTAGGCGGCCACCGCCTCCGGCATGGGGTTGACCTCCTGGTTCACCAGCACGCGCTCGTTGACCGTGTCGAGCACCAGCAGATGGGCATGCGTGCTGCCGCTGGCCTGGCACAGCGCGCCCAGGCTGCGCTGCCAGGCGTCGGCATCGAAGATCCCCTCGTACAGCGCGCGAATGGTGTCGTGCATCTGTGTATCGCTCATGGCTTCCCTTCTTTTTACTTCTTGTATTTTTAGCACTTTCTTCGCGGGGCAACGGGCGGGCCGCAGGCGCGGCGCTGGCCCGATGCCGGGCGCGGTGGTGTTCAGGCCTCGTCCAGCGCTGCGCCGAGGCGCGAGAGCAGATGCGTCAGCTGGGCCTGGCTGTTGCAGCCGGTCTTGTGGAACACGGCCTTGAGCTGGGTGCGCGCGGTTTCGTGGCGGATGTTCAGCTGCTGGCTGGCTTCTGGCAGGCCCTGGCCGGTGGCCAGCTGGTTGGTCAGCCGGGTCTCCGCCGGGGTGAGTCCGTACAGGTCGCGCAGCACCGGCGCCAGCAACAGCGGCGCGCTGTCCTGCTCATGCACGATCACCAGCGCCGCCGGTTCCTGCCATTGCGCGGCAAAGGCGTGCGAGGGCGGCAGCGGCAGCACGATCACCTGCGCACCGGCGCCGCTGCCGTCGGTGGCGCGGGCGGCCTGCGCCGCGACCGCGCGTTGCGGGTCGCAGGCGGCCTGCACCATGTCGGCGAACGGGCGCGACAGGGTCCAGTCCGACACCTTGCCGGCCGGGTCCAGGCGCCGCGCCCAGCGCTCGCCGGCGCGGTTGCTGAGCAGCACGTGGCGCTGCGGCGAGAACACCAGCAGCGCAAAATTGAGCCGTTCCACCAGCTGCGTCGACAGCCGCGCCAGCACCGTCAGCCCCAGGGTGCGGTCGCGCATGGCCATGGCGCTGCGCATATGCGGGATGATCCAGTCCATGCCGCGGGTGTCGTCGGGCGAGAACAGCGGCTGCGTGCGCGCGCGCTGCATCGAGAAATAGACTTCGTAGTGGGGCTGGCGCTCGACCAGGCAGGCCACGTAGGAGCGCAGGTCATAGCGGTGGAAGAAGTCGCGGTAGAACGGATGGCGGGCCATGGTGCCTTCGCCCAGTTCGCGCGCGTCGATATACCAGTCGCCCGGCCGCAGGCGCGGCGCGAACTGCTTGGCCGGATCGATGGCCTGGTAGTCCGATTCGTACTCGGAAAACAGTTCCACCACCGGATTGACGATCTCATTGACGGTGACCTGGTCGCGGACGGTGTCCCAGACCATCATCGAGGCATGTGCCGTGCCCGCCAGTTCCGTCAGGGTGCGCAGGCTCTGCTGCCAGGCACCGGGATCGAGAATGCCCTCGTACAAGCCACGGATCGCTCCGTGCATGTCGGCTTCTTTCATCTGACTCACCCCCTGCATTCGCGACAAGGAAATGCGCGGCGCCGGCGGTGCGTCTGATCGCACACCGGCTGCATTCTTTTTGGCTGCTTGTTATTTTGGCCGCCTGTTGTCATGGCCGTTTCAAGACCGGCTCTGGCGCTTTTTGCGTGTCTGTTGTAGCAGACGTTGCATACATTACCGCACTCGGGGGTCAAGAGGGGCATGGAGCTGACCCTTCTTTCGTGGGGAAGTATGTCACCAGCACCCTGTGGGGTTGCCATGAATGTGACGCAAGGGTAATTTCTCAAGCGCGTAACGGTCCGGAATCGGCAAAGCGTTGACCACGATCAGGTAAAATGCCCGTTTCCCCGAATTTCAGCGAAATCTCGCGCCATCCATCGCCATGACCTCTGTCCTGCGTCTTTCCGACCTGATTTCCCAAGGCAAAATCTCCGGCAAGAGGGTGTTTATCCGCGCCGACCTGAACGTGCCGCAGGACGACGCCGGCAACATCACCGAGGACACCCGCATCCGTGCCTCGGTGCCGGCCATCGAGGCCTGCCTGGCTGGCGGCGCCGCGGTGATGGTCACCTCCCACCTGGGCCGCCCGACCGAGGGCGAGTTCAAGCCCGAAGATTCGCTGGCGCCGATCGCCACGCGCCTGTCCGAACTGCTGGGCAAGCCGGTCAAGCTGGTGCAGAACTGGGTCGACGGCGTCGAGGTGGCGCCGGGCCAGGTGGTGCTGCTGGAAAACTGCCGCGTGAACAAAGGCGAAAAGAAGAACAGCGACGAACTGGCCCAGAAGATGGCCAAGCTGTGTGACGTCTACGTGAACGATGCCTTCGGCACCGCCCACCGCGCCGAAGCCACCACGTATGGCATCGCCAAGTACGCCCCGATCGCCTGCGCCGGCCCGCTGCTGGCCGCCGAGATCGACGCGCTGGGCAAGGCGCTGGGCCAGCCGGCGCGTCCGCTGGTGGCAATCGTGGCCGGCTCCAAGGTCTCGACCAAGCTGACCATCCTGAAGTCGCTGGCCGACAAGGTCGACAACCTGGTCGTCGGCGGCGGCATTGCTAATACCTTCATGCTGGCCGCCGGCCTGAAGATCGGCAAGTCGCTGGCTGAAGCCGACCTGGTCGGCGACGCCAAGACCATCATCGACATCATGGCCGCCCGCGGCGCCTCGGTGCCGATCCCGGTCGACGTGGTGTGCGCCAAGGAATTCAGCGCCACCGCCGCGGCCACCGTCAAGGACGTCAAGGACGTCGCCGACGACGACATGATCCTGGACATCGGCCCCAAGACCGCCGCGATGCTGGCCGAGCAGCTCAAGGCCGCCGGCACCATCGTCTGGAACGGCCCGGTGGGCGTGTTCGAATTCGACCAGTTCGGCAACGGCACCAAGGTGCTGGCCCAGGCCATCGCTGAATCGAAGGCGTTCTCGATCGCCGGCGGTGGCGACACGCTGGCGGCCATTGCCAAGTACGGCATCGCCGACCGCGTGGGCTATATCTCCACGGGCGGCGGCGCGTTCCTGGAATTCCTGGAAGGCAAGAAGCTGCCCGCATTCGAAGTGCTGGAGCAGCGCGCCGCAGGCTGACGCATCCGCCGGGCCCGGCGGTGTTGCCGGGGCCCTGAACCAGGAATTCCGCGCATGACTCGTTCCACCAAGATCGTCGCCACCATCGGCCCCGCCTCCAGCTCGCTGGAAATCCTGACCCGCATGATCGCGGCGGGGGTCGACGTGGTGCGGCTGAATTTTTCGCACGGCACCGCCCAGGACCATCTCGACCGCGCCCGCCTGGTGCGTGAAGCCGCGCAGGCATGCGGGCGCGAGGTCGCCATCATGGCCGACCTGCAGGGTCCCAAGATCCGCGTCGGCAAGTTCGAGCACGGCAAGATTACGCTCAAGGCGGGCGACCCGTTCATCCTGGATTCGAGCTGCCAGCTCGGCAACGAGCAGCGCGCCGGCCTGGACTACCAGGACCTGCCGCGCGACGTCGGCCCGGGCGACCTGCTGCTGCTCAACGACGGCCTGATCGTGCTGGTGGTGGACCGCGTGCTCGGCAGTGAGATCTTCACCACCGTGCGCGTGGGCGGCGAGCTGTCCAACAACAAGGGCATCAACCGCCAGGGTGGCGGGCTGTCGGCGCCGGCGCTGACAGCCAAGGACATGGACGATATCAAGACCGCCATGGCCCTGGGCGCCGACTACGTCGCCGTCAGCTTTCCCAAGAACGCCACTGACATGGAAATGGCGCGCCAGCTGGCCGCCGTGGCCGGCCAGCCGCACGGCCACAAGGCCCGCATGATCGCCAAGATCGAACGCGCCGAGGCAATCCGCCCGGGCGTGCTGGAAGAGATCCTGCAGGCGTCCGACGGCATCATGGTGGCGCGTGGCGACCTGGCCGTGGAGGTGGGCAATGCCGCCGTGCCGGCGCTGCAGAAGCGCATGATCAAGCTGGCGCGCGAGGCCAACAAGCTGACCATCACCGCCACCCAGATGATGGAGAGCATGATCATCAACCCTGTGCCCACGCGTGCCGAGGTCTCGGACGTGGCCAACGCCGTGCTGGACGGCACCGACGCGGTGATGCTGTCGGCCGAAACTGCGGCGGGCCGCTACCCCGTGGAGACGGTCGAGGCCATGGCCGCGGTCTGCATCGAAGCCGAGAAGTCCGAGGTGGTGCAGCTCGACACCGATTTCCTGAACCAGACCTTTTCGCGCATCGACCAGTCGGTGGCGATGGGTGCGCTGTTCACGGCCTATCATTTGCAGGTGAAGGCGATTGCCGCGCTGACCGATTCCGGCGCCACCGCATTGTGGATGAGCCGTCACCGTATCCATGTGCCGATCTATGCGATGACGCCCAACCTGGCCTCGCAGCGCAAGATGCAGCTGTACCGCAACGTGGTGCCGCTGCCGCTGCAGTCCAGCGCCGACCGCGACACCGCGCTGGAGCAGGCAGAAGAACTGCTGCTGGCCCAGGGCGTGGTGCAGCGCGGCGATTTCATCGTGCTGACCATTGGCGAGCCGATGGGCCAGCCGGGCGGCACCAATACCCTGAAAATCGTCAGGGTGGGCAGCTGAAAGTGAGATGAGGCAATGCGTGCCATGCCGGACGGAGCGCCAGCGCGGAATGCGCAGGGCTGACGGCGCCGGCAGGCACGGGCGATGCGCTACGTAAGTCGATTCACTGCGTAAGCGCCGATTAGAAGAATACGCGGAAGACACCCCATTTTTTATTAGGAGTTAGACATGCCACTCGTATCGATGCGCCAGCTGCTGGACCACGCGGCCGAGAACAGCTACGGCCTGCCGGCCTTCAACGTCAACAATCTCGAGCAAGTGCAGGCCATCATGCAGGCCGCTGACGAGGTCAACGCACCGGTGATCATGCAAGCCTCGGCCGGCGCGCGCAAATACGCCGGTGAGCATTTCCTGCGCCACCTGATCGAAGCCGCCGTTGAGGCTTATCCCCATATTCCGGTCGTGATGCACCAGGACCACGGCCAGTCGCCGGCGATCTGCCAGGGCGCGATCGACCTGGGCTTCTCGTCGGTGATGATGGACGGCTCGCTGCGCGAAGACGGCAAGACCCCGGCCGAGTACGACTACAACATCGACGTCACCCGCAAGGTGGTGCAGCTGGCCCACGCCGTCGGCGTGACCGTGGAAGGCGAACTGGGCTGCCTGGGTTCGCTGGAAACCGGTGAAGCCGGCGAAGAAGACGGCATCGGCGCCGTCGGCGTGCTGGATCACTCCATGCTGCTGACCGATCCGGAGCAGGCCGCCGATTTCGTCAAGGCCACCCAGCTGGACGCCCTGGCCATCGCCATCGGCACCTCGCACGGCGCCTACAAGTTCACGCGCAAGCCCACCGGCGACATTCTGGCGATCAGCCGCATCAAGGAAATCCACGCTCGCATCCCCAACACCCACCTGGTGATGCACGGCTCGTCGTCCGTTCCGCAAGAGCTGCTGGAAGAGATCCGCAAGTTCGGCGGCGACATGAAGGAAACCTACGGCGTGCCGGTCGAGGAAATCCAGGAAGCGATCAAGTACGGCGTGCGCAAGATCAACATCGACACCGACATCCGCCTGGCCATGACCGGCGCGATCCGCCGCTTCTTCGCCGAGAACCCGAGCAAGTTTGACCCGCGCGAATACCTGAAGCCGGCCCGCGAAGCCGCCAAGCAGGTGTGCAAGGCGCGCTACATCGCCTTCGGCTGCGAAGGCCAGGCCAGCAAGATCAAGCCGATCGGCCTGACCGACATCGCGCAGCAGTACAAGGCGGGCAAGCTGTCGCAGGTCGTGCAGTAAATGTCCCTAGTCCGCCTTCCGCGCAAGGGGAAGGCGGATTGCAGTTCCGGCCGCCGCGGCACGCATCCAGCGCCCGGCGGCTTCGCCGTTTTATCGGAACCAACATGTCCAACGCTCTCTACCAGTCCTCCATCAACTCGCTGCCGCTGCTGGGCCACGGCAAAGTGCGCGACAACTATGCCGTCGGCAATGACAAGCTGCTGATCGTCACCACCGACCGCCTGTCGGCGTTCGACGTCATCATGGGCGAGCCGATCCCTGACAAGGGCCGCGTTCTGAACCAGATGGCGAACTTCTGGTTCCGCAAGCTCGCGCACATCGTGCCGAACCACGAGACCGGCATCGCGCCCGAGACCGTGGTCGCGCCGGAGGAAGTGGAGCAGGTCAAGGGCCGCGCCGTGGTGGTCAAGCGCCTGAAGCCGATCCTGGTCGAAGCCGTGGTGCGCGGCTACCTCGCCGGCAGCGGCTGGAAGGACTACCAGGCCACCGGCAAGGTGTGCGGGATCGAACTGCCCGCCGGCCTGCAGAACGCGCAGAAGCTGCCCGAGCCGATCTTCACCCCGGCCGCCAAGGCCGAGATGGGCGAGCACGACGAGAACATCTCGTTCGGCGAAGTCGAGGCCCGCATCGGCATCGCGCTGGCGCGCCAGATGCGCGAGATCTCGATCCGCCTGTACAAGGAAGCGGCCGAGTTTGCCGCCACGCGCGGCATCATCATCGCCGATACCAAGTTCGAGTTCGGCCTGGACGACAATGGCGTGCTGACGCTGATGGACGAAGTGCTGACCGCCGATTCGTCGCGCTTCTGGCCGGCCGATTCGTACCAGGTGGGCACCAACCCGCCGTCGTTCGACAAGCAGTTCGTGCGCGACTGGCTGGAAGCCGTGCGCATCGACGGCCAGCCCTGGCCCAAGACCGCGCCGGCGCCACAACTGCCGGACGACGTGATCGAAAAGACCGCCGCCAAGTACCGTGATGCGCTGACGCGCCTGACGGGCGAAGAACTGCAGTAATGCAGGGCGCCGTTCCCGCGCGTGCGGGAACGGCCAACGAAGGAACAGACAAAGTGAGCAAGCAAGACAAGCCGCTGGTCGGCGTGGTGATGGGCAGCAGTTCCGACTGGGACGTGATGCAGCACGCAGTGGCCATGCTGAAGGATTTCGGCGTGCCGTTCGAAGCCCAGGTGGTGTCCGCGCACCGCATGGCGGATGACATGTTCCGCTATGCCGAGAGCGCGCGCAGCCGCGGCATCCGCGCCATCATCGCCGGGGCCGGCGGCGCCGCGCACCTGCCCGGCATGATCGCCGCCAAGACCATCGTGCCGGTGTTCGGCGTGCCGGTGCCGTCCAAGTACCTGCGCGGCGAGGATTCCCTGCTGTCGATCGTGCAGATGCCCAAGGGCGTGCCCGTAGCCACCTTTGCCATCGGCGAGGCCGGTGCCGCCAATGCCGCGCTGCACGCGATCGCCACGCTGGCCACCACCGACGAGGCGCTGGCCGGCGCGCTGGAAGCGTTCCGCGCGAAGCAGACCGAAGCCGCGCGCGCGATGACGCTGCCGCTGTAATCATCCGGACATCCCACGGAACCTAGCAATGCCTACCGATATCCATCCCTACCTCTCCGAAGCCCACACGCCGGAATCGCGCGCCGAGTTCGGCGTCGACCGTCCCGACGCGCCCATCCTGCCCGGCGCGTGGCTCGGCATGCTGGGCGGCGGCCAGCTCGGCCGCATGTTCACGCATGCGGCGCAGGCGATGGGCTATCGCGTATGCGTGCTCGATCCGGACCAGGACAGCCCGGCCGGCTCGGTGGCGGACAAGCATATCTGTGCGCAATACACCGACGAGGCCGCGCTCGCCGAGATGGGCAAGCTGTGCCAGGCGGTAAGCACCGAGTTCGAGAACGTGCCGTCGCTGTCGCTGGACCGGCTCGAGCAACTCGGCGCCTTTGTCGCGCCGCGCGGCTACTGTGTGTCGATTGCGCAGAACCGCATCGGCGAGAAGAAGTTCTTTGCCGCGTGCGCCGAGCGCACCGGCGTGTCGCCGGCCCCTCACTGGGTAATCCAGCACGATGCCGATGTCGACCAGCTGCCCGACCACGTGCTGCCCGGCATCCTCAAGACCGCGCGCATGGGCTATGACGGCAAGGGCCAGGCGCGCGTGAAGACGCGCGACGACGTGCGCGCCGCCTGGAACGCCATGCAGCACGTGCCGTGCGTGCTGGAGCAGATGCTGCCGCTGGCCTATGAGGTCTCGGTGCTGGCCGCGCGTGCCGCGAACGGCTCCACTGCCACCTGGCCGCTGGCCGAGAACGTGCACCGCGACGGCATCCTGTTCTCGACGGAAATGCCGTCGACCAGCGTGTCGCCTGAGATCGCCGACCGCGCGCGTGCCGCAGCCGCTGCCATCGCCACCGAGATGGGCTACGTCGGCGTGCTGTGCATCGAGTTCTTCGTGCTGACCGACGGCTCGCTGGTCGCCAACGAGATGGCGCCGCGTCCGCACAACTCCGGCCATATCACCATGGATGCGTGCGAGACCAGCCAGTTCGAACAGCAGGTGCGCGCCATGGCGCGGCTGCCGCTGGGCAGCACGCGCCAGCACTCGGCCGGCAAGATGCTGAACCTGCTGGGCGACGTGTGGTTCGAGTTCGGCCTGGAGCGCACGCCGTCGTGGGACGAGGTGGTGGCGCAACCTGGTGCCAAGCTGCACCTTTACGGCAAGGGCGATGCGCGCCCGTCGCGCAAGATGGGCCACGTCAACTGCGTGGGCGAGCATGCCGAAGCGGCTGCCGCCGCCTTTGCCGCCGCCGCGCGGGCGCTGCATATCCCGCTCTGAAGCCATAGCTCCAAGGAACACGATGTCGCCGCGAATGCCCACGGCCGCTGAACTGGACGAAGCCGTCCGCCTGCTCGAGGCCGGGCAACTGGTCGCCTTTCCCACCGAAACCGTCTACGGGCTCGGTGCGGACGCCGAGAACCCCGAGGCGGTCGCCCGCATCTTCGCGCTGAAGGGCCGGCCGTCGAACCATCCGGTGATTGTCCACGTGGTGGACGGTGCCGATATCGGCTACTGGACCGACGAGGTCCCCGAGGCCGCGCAGCAGTTGATCGACGCCTTCTGGCCCGGCCCGCTGACGCTGATCCTGAAGCGCGCCGCGCATATCCATTCGGCCGTCGCCGGCGGCCAGGACAGCATCGGCGTGCGTTGCCCGTCTCACCCCGTGGCGCAGGCGCTGCTGGCGCGCTTCAAGCGCGGCCGCGGCGGCATTGCCGCGCCGTCGGCCAACAAGTTCGGCCAGGTCAGCCCGACCACCGCGCAGCATGTGCGCGATGAATTCGGCGATGCGGTCTATGTACTGGAAGGCGATGGCGTGGAGGTCGGTATCGAATCGACCATCGTCGACCTGTCGCGGCTGGACCAGGGCATCGGCCCGGTGCTGTTGCGGCCGGGCGCGATTACCGCGGCGATGATGGCGCAGGTACTGGGCGCGGCCCCGCTGCCGCCTGATGCGGCTGCGCCGCGGGCCTCAGGCACGCTCAAGGCCCACTACGCGCCGCACACACCGCTGCTACTGGCCGATGCGCAAGCGGCTTCGGCGCAGCTGGCCTCGCTGCCGGACGATGCACGCGTGGTGTGGGTCGGCCGGGCGCCGCTGGTGGACCAGCGGTGCACCTGGGTGCAGGCGCCTGCGGATGCGGCGGCTTACGCGCGTGAGCTTTACCGCTTGCTGCGCAAGCTCGACAAGCAGGGCTATACGCAGCTGATGTTCGAGGTGCTGCCTGTAGGGCAGGATTGGGCCGGGGTGCGGGATCGGCTGGAGCGGGCGGCGGCGGCGTTCGAGGGGTGAGGGTCCCTTACCCCCCCAGCAAGCGCAACGCCGTATACACGGCCATCCCCACCATAATCATCCCCACCATCTTCCGGGTCAGCAGGTAGAACAACGTGGCCGCAATCCCGGCCATCAGCTTGTCGTTGGAAAACGCCACCGTGAAATGCCCCTGCCAGGTCATCAGGTCCGGCAGGATGATTGCCGCCAGCGCCGCGGCCGGCGCATAGCGCAGCGCCCGCGCGATGCGGTCCGGCACGGTGACATGCTCGCCGGCCATCAGGAACAGCGCGCGCGTGACGATGGTGACGACCGCCATGCCAAGGATGGCAATCCAGATTTCAAGATGGCTCATGCGCGGTCTCCCGGCGGCGTTTCCGGCGCGGCGGCGTTGGTGATCTCGGGGACCTTGGGCTTGCGCCGGCGGATGCCGCGCAGCGCCGCGCGCGCGGCCAGGTCGTCGCTGGCCATGCCGGCGGCAATCGCGCCCACCACCGCCACCACCAGGCTGAGGCGGTACGGCAAGTCGAAGCACAGCAGTGCCAGCACCGCCGACACCACCACTGCCAGCAGCGTCGAGCGCGAGTTGATGGTGGCGATCATCACCGGGATCAGCGCCATGGTGCCCGCCAGCCCCAGGCCCCAGCTGTCTGGGAACAGGCTGGCCAGCACGATGCCGATGATCGACGACAGCTGCCACATGCAGAAGTTGGTCAGCGCCATGCCCCAGAAATAGCCTTCCTTGCCGGGCTCGTAGCCGGGCGTGCTGTATTTCTGCAGGAAGTAGACGAAGTGCAGGTCGCCGTTGAAAGAACCCAGGATGGTGCGCCGCCATAGCGGCATGTAGCTGAAGTGCGGCTGCATGCCGGCGCTGAAGATCACGAAGCGCAGGTTGACCACGGCCGCGGTCAGCCAGATGGTCCACAGCGGCAGGCCCGCGGCGAACAGCGGCAGCACCGCCAACTGCGCCGAGCCGGCGTAGACCAGCAGCGACATGCCGATGGCTTCGGGCACGGTCATCACGGATTTGCTCATCGCCACGCCGGTCACCAGGCCCCAGGAGAAGACCGCGGGCAGGGACGGGGCAAAGTAGCGCGCGCCGTCGATAAAGCCGGCGCGTTCGGCGGGTGCGAAGCGATGCCAGAGGCGCAACCACACCGGGGGTTGTCGGGAAGTCATGTCAGAGGGCGAGGGGGCAATGCAGGCCCGGGGCCGAGGGCCGGCCCGGAAGGCTGCCGCCGCAGGACGCGGCCGGCACCCTGGCATTATAGGGGCGGATCGGGCGCTGGTAAGTGTCCGCTTAACAAAATGCGGCCGCGGCGTTGGCGCCAGGCCACGGTGCCGCGCCGCAGCCCGCCCGGCGCGGACTCAGGGTGCGCCGCGGTACACCCATTGCAGCAGGGCGTCGTGTGCTTCCAGCGCCTGCGCGGCGTTGGGATGGTTGATCATGCTGACCACCACGTAGCGGCCGCCGTCGGCAGCATCCACATAGCCGGCCAGCGCGCGCACGTCGGCCAGCGTGCCGGTCTTCAGGTAGCCGTTGCCGGCCGCGTTGGCGCGCGTCAGGCGGTTGCGCAGCGTGCCGTCGACGCCCAGCACCGGCAGCGAATCGATCAGCACCGGCCCCACGTTGCTGGCCGCGGCCTGCTGCAGTAGGCGCGCCATGTCATAGGCGCTGATGCGTTCCTCGCGCGACAGGCCCGAGCCGTTGTCCAGCACCAGGCCGGGCATGTCCAGCCCCTGGCGCGCCAGCCAGCGCTGCACCACGCGGGTCGAGCGGGCCGTGCTGGCCGGGCCGCCGCGGTCCATTTCGGCGCCGATGGTCAGGAACAGCTGGCGTGCCATCACGTTGTTCGAGAACTTGTTGATGTCGCGCACGATGTCCGCCAGCGGCAGGCCGTAGTGGCGCGCCAGCAGCACCGCGCCGCGCGGCACCTTGCCGCTGCGCAGCCCGGGCAGATGGGCAAAGCGCCCGCCGGCGCGCTGCCACTCGGCGACGAAGCCGCCCCAGGTGAATTCCGCGTGCGACAGCGTGGCGATATTGAGCACGTGCTCGCCGCAGTCGCTGGCATAGTTGCCCGAGAACGACGCCAGCACGGTGCCGTCCGCCTGCGGCAGCACGCTCGGGCTGGCGCTGGACTGCCAGTCGCCGCAGCGGCCGTTGGTCAGCGTCAGCCGGTTGTCCAGCTTGAGCTGGGCCAGCTCGGGCGTGACGCTGACTGCCACGGTCTGGCTGGCCGGGTCCGGCGTCAGCGTGAATGACAGCGTCTTGAACGCATAGAGCAGTGCATCCGGGCCGACGTTGTAGGCGCGCTGCACCTCGCCGTCGATGGTGCCGTTGCCGTCCAGGCCATCGGCAAAGTAGCTGCGGTCCAGCACCAGGTCGCCGTTGATGCCGGTGGCGCCCGCGGCGCGTGCCTTCGCCACCAGCTTAGCCATTTCCTCGGGCACCAGCTTGGGGTCGCCGTGGCCGCGCAGGTAGACATTGCCGTTGACGGTGCCGTCGAAGCCGGGCTGGGCATCGGCGTAGAGCGAGGTCTGCCAGCGGTAGTCGGGCCCCAGCAGCTGCAGCCCGGCAAAGGTGGTGACCAGCTTCATGGTCGAGGCCGGATTCATCGGCTGCTGCGCATTCCAGCTGGCGCGGGCGGTGCCCGCGCCCAGCTTGACCACGTAGAAGCTGGCGGCCGAGGCCGGCACGCCGGCGCGGCGCAGCGCCGCGGCCACCGGGGCCGGCACGCCGGCGCTCACCAGTGCGGGATCGGCAGCGGCTTTTGCGGCGGTGGCAGTCTTGGCTGCCTTGGCCGCCTTGGCGGGGGCTTTGGCTTGCGCCGGGGTGAGTGCGGGACCGCCGGCCAGCAGCACGGCGGCAAGAATGGGCGAGAGCAGTGGCGACAGGCGGCGCAGCAGGGCGCCGGGTCGCGATGCGGTAGGCGCGGCGATTGTTCTTGGCATGGCGGCCATGTTAACGCATGGCCGCTGGCAGGCGGATGACAGTCTTGCCGGCTGCCCTCAGCCGGCGCGCGGCGGCGCCAGCCGTGCCAGCAGCGACTTCAGCGTGACCTGCTCGGTATCGGTCAGCGCCGAGCCGACGTGCGCGTCATGCGCCACCACCGCCTGCGTGGCGGCTTCCAGCGTGCGGCGGCCGGCTGCCGTCAGCACCAGGCTGTAGGCGCGGCGATCCCCGGCTGCCGGGCGGCGCGCCACCAGGTTCATCTCTTCCAGCGCGTCGACCAGAAGCACCGCCCCGGAGCGGGCGATGCCGAGGATCTGCGCCAGCTCGGTCAGCTTCAGGTGCGGGTTGCGCGAGATGATGATCAGCGCCGAAAAGCGCGGTGGCGTGATCTGCCACTGCGCCAGTGACAGCACGAAGTCTTCATAGATGCGGATCTGCGCGCGGCGGATGGCGTAGCCGATCAGGTTGTCGAGCACGCCATAGTCGATATTCGGCACATGCGGGTCGAAACCGGCATCGGCACCGGCGCTTGCGGCCGGATCCGGCGCGAGCGGGTCCCGCGCCTTGCGCCGCGCGGACGCGGCGGTGGTGCTGCGCGGGCGCGGGGGCGCGGCGGGCGGTGTGCCGGATGCGTCGGGATTCATTTCAGCAGTTTCCAGTTGCCGTTGTCGATGGTCAGCATAACTCGCCCGCGCTGGTCGAAGCCATAGTGGTCTTGCCCACTGTAATTCAGCACGCCGTGCGAGACCACGATGTCGCGCTCGGTCTCCAGCGCCTGCCGCAGCGCCTGGCGGAACGCCGGCGTCCCCGGCTTGGCATGCTTGAGCGCCACCGGCACGATGCGCTCCAGCACCAGCCCGGCGTCGTAGGCATGGGCGCCGAACTGGGTGCGGCTGTCGGCGCCGTACTGCTTCTCATAGCGGGTGACGTAGTCCAGCCCCGGCTTGCGCACCGGGTCGCCCGCGGGCAATTGCTCCGGCACGATCACCGGCCCGGCCGGCAGGATTGCGCCATTGACCATGCGCCCGCCGATGCGGATCAGGTCCTTGGTGGCCGCGCCGTGGGTGTGGTAGATGGTGCCGCCGTAGCCGCGCTCGCGCAGCGTGGTGTGCGGCAGCGCGGCGCCGGTGCCGGCGCCGGCGATCAGGATGGCGTCGGGTTTGGCGGCAATCAGCTTGATGGCCTGCGCGGTCACGCTGGTATCGGCGCGGCCGTAGCGCTCGGTGGCGATCAGGCGGATGCCGTTGGCACTGGCGGCGGCGGTGAAGTCCTTCAGCCAGGTCTCGCCGTAGGCATCGGCAAAGCCGATAAAGCCGATGGTCTTGACGCCGTTGGTCTTGGCGGTGGCGGCCACGGCATTGGCCATCAGCCGCACCGGCTGCGCCAGCCGGAAGGTCCAGGCGCCGCGCCCGGGCTTGAGCTCAATCGGCGAGAACGCCAGCTGCACGGTCTGGGCTTCATCGGCCACCTCGGCAATGGCGATCGACGGCGCCACCGCGGACGAGCCCAGGATGATGTCGACCTTGTCCTCGGAGACAAAGCGGCGCGCCACCTTGGCGCCCTGCGTGGGGTCCGACGCATCGTCCAGCACGATGTAGCGCACCGCCTCGCCGCCGATCTTCTGCGGCAGGTAGGCCAGCGAGTTCTTCTGCGGGATGCCCAGCGACGCCGACGGGCCGGTGGTGGACAGGCTGACGCCGACGGTGATGTCGGCCAGCGCGCTGCCGGCGCTGAAGGCGAGGGCCGCGGCCAGCGCGAGGCGGGCCAGCTTGGTGGTGGTCAGGGGCGCCATGGTGTCTCCTCTCTCGATGGTCTTGTTCTGCATGTCAAACCTGCCGGATCCTACCGGTTGCCTTGCATCGACTGCCGGTCGAATCCCGCCAGCTGCTTGTACCGCAGCGAAATCGCCTCCAGTTCGGCGCGCGGGATCACCTGGTCGATGTCGGCAAAGCCCTGCGGCGCACGTTCCTCGGCCAGCTGCATCACTTGCTCGGGCCCGTTCATGCGGTTGCGCAGCACGATGCCGGCGGTGCGCGGCAGGCGCTCGGCCTCGTATTCGCGCAGCGCGTAGCCGGTGTCGGGCGTGCCGAGCAGGCTGTCGACCAGGTAGCGCGCGTCCAGGATGGCCTGGGCGCTGCCGTTCGAGCCGATCGGGTACATCGGGTGCGCGGCGTCGCCCAGCAGCGTGACGCAGTCGAAGGTCCAGCGCGGCAGCGGGTCCTTGTCGACCATCGGGAATTCGTAGATCGCCTGGGCACCGTCGATCAGCGCGGGGATGTCGATCCAGTCCCACTTCCAGTCGGCAAACGCGGCGCAGAACACGGATTTGTCGACCTGCTTGTTCCAGTCGCTGCGCGGCGGGGTGTCGGGAACGCTGTCGGGCACGCGCAGCTCGGCGATCCAGTTGACCAGCGAGCGGCCCTGGCGGCGCAGCGGTTCCGAGATCGGATAGGCCACGAACTTCTGGTCCTGGTGCCCGGCCATGAACATCGAGCGCCCGTCCAGGTAGGGCGGCGCCTCGGTGACCGCGCGCCACAGCAGGCGGCGCGAAAAACGCGGCAGGTCGCCGGTGGGGTAGAAGTGGCGGCGCACAGCCGAGTGGATGCCATCGGCGCCGACCAGCACATCGGCGCTGGCTTCGACCTCGGCATTGTCGCTGCGGCGGCGCAGGCCAAAGCGCGCCTGTCCGCCCGTGCCGGTGTCCAGCACGGTCTCGAAGCTATGGCCGGTATGCACGGCGCTGGCGCCCAGGCGCTCCACCACGGTACGGTGCAGCAGCATCTGGAATTCGCCGCGATGGATCGAGAACTGCGGCCAGTCATAACCGGCCGCCAGCCCGCGTGGCTCATGCCAGATGCGCTGGCCGCGCTTGTTGTAGTAGGAGAGCGACGAGGTCTCGATGGCGATATCCGCCAGCGCGTCGCGCAGTCCCAGCTCGGACAGGATGCGCACGGCGTGCGGCAGCAGGTTGATGCCCACGCCCAGCGGGCGCAGCGTTTCGCTGGCCTCCCAGACCTCGGCCTCGATGCCGTGGCGTTGGCACAGCAGCGCCAGCGTCAGTCCGCCGATGCCGCCACCGGCGATTGCGATCTTCATGTTGTCTCCCCCGCGTGCAGGATGCGCCGGTACGCAAGCGCGGGCGCGCTGCCTCCGGTCGAATTGGATTTGTTATGGAGTATAACAATTCGACCGGTCGCGGCAAGACGGGGAAGTCCCCGGAGTGACGCCTCCGGGGTCAGGAAAAACCCGCGCTCAGCCGAGCGCGGCGCCTTCCGGCTTGGCTTGTGCCTGCAGCGAAGGCACCGGGAAGACAAGGTCGTACAGCCAGTTGTACACGAGCGCGTAGACCATGTAGAAGCCGGCCACGGCGAGGTCCATGATGAGCGCGTCGAACAGGCTGATGCCCAGGTACCAGGCCACCGACGGCAGGAACACCACCAGCAGGCCCAGTTCGAACAGCACGGCGTGCAGCACGCGCACCGGCAGCGACTTGCGCAGCTGGCCGGTGAACCGCAGCATGCCCTTGTCGAACAGCACGTTGTACAGGTAGTTCCAGCCGGTGGCGATCAGCGAGGCGACCGCGCCGATCACGCCCATCTCATGCAGTTCATAGCCGAAGGCCCGGCTGGCCACCGGCGCGAAAATCAGCAGGCCGACCACCTCGAAGCCGATGGCGTGGCGAATCCGGTCCCAGGTCTTGCGCATCGTTGTTCTCCTTGCGTGTCAAACGCGATGGGAGCTAGTCTATCTGCTGGGTAGGGATTGCCAAGTTGGATACTATCTGCAAAACAGATGGATAAACATTGAAAGTTATTTATGAGCCTCTCCATCGAGCAATTGCAGGCATTCGTCGCGGCGGCTGACACCGGTTCGTTCTCGGCCGCCGCGCGCCGGCTGGGCAAGGCGCAGTCGGTGGTCAGCGCGGCGGTGTCCAACCTGGAAATCGACGCCGGCAACGCGCTGTTCGACCGCGCCGGCCGTTACCCGGTACTGACTCCCGCGGGCGAGCGGCTGCTGGCCGAGGCGCGCGTGATCCTGGAGCGCTGCGAACACTTCCGCGGCGTGGCCAAGAGCCTGGGCGAGGGCGTGGAGACGCGGCTGGTGCTGGCGGTGGACGAGCTTTATCCGGAAGAGACGCTGGGCATGCTGCTGGAAGAATTTTCCAGCCGCTTCCCGGCGGTGGAGCTTGAGCTGCTGTTTCCGTTGATGGAGGACGTCAGCCGACTGGTGCTGGAAGGCGGCGCCGACCTCGGCATCATGTGGCGGCAGGAGGTGCTGCCGCCGGCGCTGGGCTTCCATGCGCTGGGCTGGGTGCCGATGCAGATCCTGTGCGCGCCCGAGCATCCGCTGGCCGGCCAGCGCGTGGACTGGGAGGAACTGAAGCGCTACCGCCAGCTGATGGTCGCAACCCGCTCAGACAGCGAAGAGAAGATGCGCCTGCGCGTGGCCGCGGACGTGTGGTGGGTGGAAAGCCAGTGGGTGATCGTGGAGCTGGTCAAGCGCGGGCTGGGCTGGGCCTTCGTGCCGTGGCACGTGGTGGCCAATTCACCGGCCGCGGCGCGGCTGGTGACGCCGCCGCTGGCATTCCAGCAACAGGACTGGCCGGTGGCGATGGAACTGGTCTGGCACAAGCAGCGGCCGCTGGGCAAGGCCGCCACCTGGCTGCGCGAGCGCATCTGCCAACAGCCGCTGCCGCGCGCCCCGGCGGCTAGCGCTGGCTGACGGCCTGGTTCGTACCGGCCTGTGCCGGCGTAGCCTCCGCGCCGGGCGCATGCCAGCCGCCGCCCAGCGCCTTGATCAGCACCACCGCCGCCGTGTACTGGCGGCCGGCGATCGACAGTGCGGTGCGCTCGGCGGTGTAGGCGCTGGTCTGCGCCGTCAGCACGTCGAGCAGGCCAGCGGTGCCGGCGCGGTAGCGGTTGTTCACCAGCGCCAGCGCCTCGCGCGCCGAGCGCAGCGCGTCGTTCTGCACCACCGCTTCCTGTTCCAACAGCCGCTGCGCGGCGAGGTTGTCCTCGACTTCCTGGAACGCGCCCAGCACGGTCTGGCGGTAGTTGGCCACGGTCTGGTCGTAGGCCGCCACCGCCTGCGCCTTGGCCGCGCTGCGCAGGCCGCCGTCGAACAGCGTGCCGGCCAGCCCGCCGCCGATCGACCAGATCCGGTCCGGCAGCGACATCCAGCGCGCCAGCGTGCTGGCGGTCAAGCCGCCGCTGGCCGACAGCGACAGGGTCGGGTAGTAGGCTGCCTGCGCCACGCCGATCTGCGCATTAGCCGAGGCCATGCGGCGCTCGGCCGCGCCGATGTCGGGGCGGCGCTCCAACAGTTGCGACGGCACCGCGGCCGGCACGCGCGGCGGCGCGGTGCGGAAGTCGTCGGCGCCCAGCGTCAGCGCCGCGGGGGGCTTGCCCACCAGCACGGCGACGGCGTGCTCCAGCTGCGCGCGCGTGATCTGGATGTCGATCTGCTGCGCCTGCGCGCTCTTGAGCTGGGTCTCTGACTGCAGCACGTCCGAGCGCTGCGCGGTGCCCGCCGCATACTGGTTCTGCACCAGCTGCAGCGACTTCTGGTAATCGGCCACGGTGCGGTCCAGCAGGGCCTTCTGCGCATCGGCCACGCGCAGCAGGAAGTAGCTCTGCGCCAGCGTCGCCTGGGTCGATAGCAGCGTCGAGGCCAGGTCGGCCTGGCTGGCCTGTGCACTGGCCTCGCTGCTTTCCACCTGGCGCCGCACGCGGCCCCAGACGTCGATTTCCCAGGTTGCGCCCAGCGTCACGCTCTGCCCGTTGAGCGTATTGCCGCTGGCGCCGCGCGCGCGCGACGCCCCGGCCTGCGCGTCGACGATCGGGAAGAAGCCGGCGCGCGCCGCCTGCAGCGCGGCCACGGCCTGACGGTACTGCGCCTCGGCGGCCTTGATGTTCTGGTTCGAGATCTGCACCTCGGACATCAGCGCGTCGAGCTGCGCATCGCCGAACACGGTCCACCAGTCGGCGCGTGCCAGCGCATCCTGCGGCTCGGCGGGCTTCCAGTCGCCGCTCCAGGCAGGGGTGGCGGCATCGGCTTCCTTGAAGGATGCGGAGACCGGCGCATCGGGGCGCTGGTAGTCGGGGCCGACGGCGCAGCCGGCCAGCAGCAGGGCGCAGGCCAGCGGCACCGGCAGGGCATGGGTCAGGAAGCGGGAAAGAACTGTCATGTCGAGTCTTCGCAAATCTAGACGGTGGCCGGCTGGTCCGGCGTGCCAGTACCACGGCGGCGCTGGCGCCAGGCCTTGACCTTAAGGCGCCAGCGGTCCAGCGTCAGGTAGACCACCGGCGTGGTGTACAGCGTCAGCAGCTGGCTTACCACCAGCCCGCCGACAATGGAGATGCCCAGCGGCGCGCGCAGCTCTGCGCCGTCGCCGCGGCCGATCGCCAGCGGCACCGCGCCCAGCAGCGCGGCCATGGTGGTCATCAGGATCGGGCGGAAACGCAGCAGGCAGGCGCGGTAGATCGCGTCGCGCGGCGACAGCCCCTCGCGCCGTTCGGCATCGATGGCAAAGTCGATCATCATGATCGCGTTCTTCTTGACGATACCGATCAGCAGGATCACGCCGATCAGCGCGATGATGCTGAAGTCGGTCTTCGATGCCAGCAACGCCAGCAGCGCGCCCACGCCCGCCGAGGGCAGCGTCGACAGGATCGTCAGCGGGTGCACGTAGCTTTCATACAGCACGCCCAGCACGATATAGATCGTGATCAGCGCCGCCAGGATCAGGATCGGCTGGCTCTTGAGCGAGTCCTGGAACGCCTTGGCGCCGCCCTGGAAGTTGGCGCGCAGCGTCTCCGGCACGCCGATGCGCGCCATCTCGCGCGTGATCGCGTCGGTCGCCTGCGACAGCGACATGCCCTCGGCCAGGTTGAACGAGATCGTCGAGGCCGCGAACTGGCCCTGGTGGTTCACGCCCAGCGGCGTGCTGGTCGGGGTTACGCGCGCGAAGGCCGCCAGCGGCACGCGGTTGCCGTTGCCGGTGACCACGTAGATGTCCTTGAGCGCATCGGGCCCCTGCAGGTACTCCTGGCTCAGCTCCATCACCACGCGGTACTGGTTCAGCGGATGGTAGATGGTGGACACCAGCCGCTGGCCGAAGGCATCGTTGAGCACCGCATCCACCTGCTGCGCGGTCACGCCCAGGCGCGAGGCCGCGTCGCGGTCGATGATCACCGAGGTCTGCAGGCCCTTGTCGTTGGTATCGGTGTCGATATCCTCCAGCCCCTTCAGGTTCGACAACGCGGCGCGCACCTTGGGCTCCCACGCGCGCAGCACCTCCAGGTCGTCTGACTGCAGCGTGAACTGGTATTGCGAACTGCTCTGCCGCCCACCGATGCGGATGTCCTGCACCGACTGCAGGAACAGGCTCGCGCCTGGCTCCTTGGCCAGCTTGCCGCGCAGCCTCGCGATAATCGCGTCGGCCGATTCCTTGCGCTCCGACAGCGGCTTGAGCGTGACGAACATCTGCCCGGTATTGCGCTGCGAGCCGCCGGTAAAGCCGGTCACGTTCTCCACCGCCGGATCCGACCGCACGATGGTGATGAAGTTGTCGAGCTTGCCGCGCATGGCCTGGAACGAGGTGGCCTGGTCGGCGCGGATAAAGCCGATCAGCCGGCCGGTGTCCTGCTGCGGGAAGAAGCCCTTGGGCACGATCACGTACAGGTACACGTTCAGCGCGATGGTGGCGATCAGCACCAGCCACACCAGCGGGCTGAAGCGCAGCGCCGTGGACAGCGAGCGCGCATAGCCGTCGTGCAGCCACTGGAACATGCGCTCGGTGGCGCGGAAGAAGCGGCTCTGCTTCTCCGGCTCGGGCGGGCGCAGCAGGCGCGCGCACATCATCGGCGTGGTGGTCAGCGACACCACCAGCGATACCAGGATCGCCACTGACAGCGTGATCGCGAACTCCTGGAACAGGCGGCCGACAATGCCGCCCATCATTAGCAGCGGGATGAATACCGCGATCAGCGACAGGCTCATCGACAGCACCGTGAAGCCCACTTCGCGCGCACCGCGCAGCGCGGCGGCGAGCGGCTTCATGCCTTCCTCGATATGGCGCGAGATGTTTTCCAGCACCACGATGGCATCGTCGACCACAAAGCCGGTGGCAATCGTCAGCGCCATCAGCGACAGGTTGTTCAGCGAGAACCCGGCCAGGTACATCACCGAGAACGTGCCGATCAGCGACACCGGCACCGCCACGCTGGGGATCAAGGTGGCGCGCACATTGCGCAGGAACACGAACACCACCATGATCACCAGCGCCACTGAGATCATCAGCGTGTGCTCGACCTCGCGCAGCGAGGCGCGGATGGTGGGCGTGCGGTCCATCATCACGTTCATCGAGATTGCCGCCGGGATCATCTTCTGCAGGTTCGGCAGCATCTCGTTGACGCGGTCGACGGTCTCGATGATGTTGGCGCCGGGCGAGCGGTTCAGCACCAGCAGCACCGACGGCTTGCCGTTGGCCGAACCGGCGTTGCGGATGTCCTGCACCGAGTCGACCACATTGGCCACGTCGTGCAGCCGCACCGGCACCGCGAACGAGTTGGGGCCGCTAGTGGCACTGGTGCCGCCGGTGGCGCCGCTGGTGATGGTGGTGGTGCCGCTGCTGGTGGTCAGCGTGGTCACGGTGACGCCGTTGACCACCTTGGTGCTGACGCCGCCGCTAGCGGCGGCGTTGGCCGTGCTGGCAATCAGCGCGCCCGCCGACGTCGACGAGAAGGTTCCCGGCGTGGCATAGCGGATGATCAGCGGCATGTAGTCTTCCGCCTTCATCGCCTGGTCGTTGGCATAGACCTGCCAGTTGTTGGCGGCGTTCTCCAGCGTGCCCAGCGGCCGGTTGGCATTGGTAGCGCTGATGGTGTTGCGCACGTCCTCCAGCGAGATGCCGTAGTGGTTCAGCGCAGTCGGGTTCAGCTCCACCCGCACCGCCGGCAGCGAGGCCCCGCCGATGGTGACCTGGCCCACGCCATCGACCTGCGACAGCTTCTGCGCCAGGATGGTCGAGGCCGCGTCGTACAGCTGCCCGCGCGTCATGGTCGGCGAGGTCAGCGCGATGATCATGATCGGCGCGTCGGCCGGGTTGACCTTGCGGTAGGTCGGGTTGTTGGGCAGGCTGGTCGGCAGCGTCGCGCGCGAGGCGTTGATCGCCGCCTGCACGTCGCGCGCGGCGCCGTCGATATTGCGCGACAGGTCGAACTGCAGCGTCACCCGGGTGGAGCCGAGCGAGCTGCTCGACGTGATCTCGGTCACGCCGGCGATGGTGCCGAGCGCGCGCTCGAGCGGCGTGGCCACGGTGGCGGCCATCGTTTCCGGGCTCGCACCCGGCAGCGACGCCGATACCGAGATGGTCGGGAAATCCACCTGCGGCAGCGGCGACACCGGCAGCAGCCGCAGCGCGGCCAGTCCCGCCAGCAGGATGCCGAGCGTCAGCAGCGCGGTCGCGACGGGGCGGTGGATGAAGGCAGCCGAGAGATTCATCGTTACACCGGCTCCTCGCCGGTACCGCCTTCCTCCGGATCGCCGAAGCGCCGCTTGCGCCAGCCCTTCACGCGCGTGGCGATGCGGTCGAAGGCCAGGTAGATCACCGGCGTGGTGAACAGCGTCAGCACCTGGCTGACCAGCAGGCCGCCCACCATGGTCACGCCCAGCGGCCGGCGCAGCTCGCTGCCGATGCCCGAGCCCAGCATCAGCGGCAGCGCCGCCAGCAGGGCCGCCATGGTGGTCATCAGGATCGGGCGGAAGCGCAGCAGGCAGGCCTGGAAGATCGCGTCGCGCGGTTTCATGCCGCCCTCGCGCTCAGCCTCGAGCGCGAAGTCGATCATCATGATCGCGTTCTTCTTGACGATGCCGATCAGCAGGATGATGCCGATGATCGCGATGATGCCCAGGTCCTGGCCCGCCACCAGCAGCGCCAGCAGCGCGCCCACGCCGGCAGACGGCAGTGTCGACAGGATGGTGACCGGGTGGATGGTGCTTTCATACAGCACGCCCAGCACAATATACATCGTCACCACCGCGGCCAGGATCAGCCACAGCGTGTTCGACAGCGACGCGCGGAAGGCCAGCGCGGCGCCCTGGAAGCTGGTCTGCATCGAGATCGGCAGGCCCAGTTCGTGTTCCACCTTGGTGATCTTGTCGACCGCGGCGCCCAGCGATTCGCCGTGCGCGAGGTTGAACGAGATCGTCGCCGCCGGGAACTGGCCCTGGTGGTTGACCACCAGCGGGCCGGTGCGCTCCGTGATGCGCGCAAACGAGCCGAGCGGCACTTGCCCGCCGGAAGAGGAGGGCAGGCGCAGGTCGGCCAGCGACTGCGGGTTCTTGCGGAATTCCGGCATGGTCTCCAGCACCACGCGGTACTGGCTCGCCTGCGTGAAGATGGTCGACACCAGCCGCTGGCCGAAGGCGCTGTACAGCGCGCTGTCGATCACCGCGGTGGTGATGCCGAAGCGCGCCGCGGCGTCGCGGTCGATATCGACATAGGCGCGCAGGCCGTTGTTCTGCTGGTCGCTGGTGACATCGCGCAGCTCGGGTTCCTGGCGCAGGCGTTCCACCAGTTTTGGCACCCATGTTGCCAGCGTCTCGGGATCCGGATCCTCCACGGTGAACTGGTACTGCGTGCGCGAGACCTTGTCCTCGATGGTCAGGTCCTGCACCGGCTGCGTGAACAGCGACACGCCGCCGAGGTCATGCACCGCCTGCTGCAGCCGCTGTGTGACCACCTCGATCGGATCGCGTTCGCCCTTGGGCTTGAGGTTGATCAGCATGCGCCCGGCGTTGAGCGTGGTGTTGGTGCCGTCCACGCCGATAAACGACGACAGGCTTGCCACGGCCGGGTCCTGCATCACCACCTTGGCCACGGCCTGCTGCCGGCGCGCCATGGCGTCGAACGAGGTGGTCTGGGCGGCTTCCGTAATACCCTGGATAACGCCGGTGTCCTGCACCGGGAAGAAGCCCTTGGGTACCAGCAGGTACAGCAGCACGGTCAGCACCAGCGTGGCCACGGCCACCACTAGCGTGGCCTTCTGGCGGTCCAGCACCCACTCCAGCGCGCGGCCGTAGCGGTCGATCACGTTGTCGAAGAAGCGGCCGCTGGCGCGGTGAAAGCGCGACAGCTTCTCTTCCGGCACATGGTGCAGCAGGCGCGCGCACATCATCGGCGTGAGCGTCAGCGACACCACCGCCGAGATCAGGATCGACACCGCAAGCGTGATCGCGAACTCGCGGAACAGGCGCCCGACCACATCGCCCATGAACAGCAGCGGGATCAGCACCGCCACCAGCGAGAAGGTCAGCGAGATGATGGTGAAGCCAATCTGCTTGGAACCCTTGAGCGCCGCCGCCATCGGTGAATCGCCTTTCTCGATGTAGCGCATGATGTTCTCGATCATCACGATCGCATCGTCAACCACGAAGCCGGTGGCAATCGTAAGCGCCATCAGCGTTAGGTTGTTGATCGAGAACCCGGCCAGGTACATCACGCCGAAGGTGCCCACCAGCGACAGCGGCACCGCCACGCCCGGGATGATGGTGGCCGGTATATTGCGCAGGAAAAGGAAGATCACCAGCACCACCAGCGCGATCGCCAGCAGCAGCTCGAACTGCACATCCTCGACCGAGGCGCGGATGGTGGTGGTGCGGTCGGTCAGTAGCTGCACGTGGACCGAGGCCGGCAGCGCGTTCTGCAGCTGCGGCAGCAGCGCCTTGATGCGGTCCACCACTTCGATCACGTTGGCGCCCGGCTGGCGCTGGATGTTCAGCACGATCGCGGGCTTGTCATTGGCCCAGGCCGCCAGGCGGCTGTTCTCGGGGCCGTCGACGATCTCGGCCACATCGGTGATGCGGATCGGCGCGCCGTTCTTGTAGCCCAGGATGATCTGGCGATATTCGTCGGCCGAGCGCAGCTGGTCGTTGGCATCGATGGTGGAGGCGCGTGCCGGGCCATCGAAGCTGCCCTTGGCGCCGTTCACGTTGGAGGCGCCGATGGCGGTGCGCAGGTCGTCGATCGACATGCCCAGCGAGGCCAGCGCGGTCGGGTTGGCCTGGATGCGCACCGCGGGGCGCTGACCGCCGCTGATGGTGACCAGGCCCACGCCCTGGATCTGCGAGATTTTCTGCGCCACGCGCGTGTCGACCATGTCCTGCAGCTTGGGCAGCGGCATGGTGTCCGAGGTCATGGCGATGGTCATGATCGGCGCGTCGGCCGGGTTGACCTTGCTGTAGACCGGCGGCATCGGCAGGTCGGATGGCAGCAGGTTGCTGCCAGCGTTGATGGCGGCCTGCACCTCCTGCTCGGCCACGTCCAGCGGCAGCGTCAGCTCGAACTGCAGCGTGATCACCGAGGCGCCGCCCGACGAGGACGACGACATCTGCTTCAGGCCCGGCATCTGGCCGAACTGGCGCTCCAGTGGCGCTGTTACCGACGAGGTCATCACGTCGGGGCTGGCGCCGGGGTAGAGCGTGGTGACCTGGATGGTCGGGTAGTCGACCTCGGGCAGCGCCGACAGCGGCAGCAGCCGGTACGCCACCAGCCCGGACAGCAGGATGGCCAGCATCAGCAGCGCCGTGGCGACCGGGCGCTCGATGAAGAGGCGTGAGGGGTTCATGCGGTGTCCTTACTGCTGCGCGCCGCTGGCGGGCGGGGCGCTGGCGCCGGCGTCGCGGTGGCGGCGATGTTCGCCGGCCGCGCCGGAGGCTGCGGCCCCGCTGGCGTCGGCGTGCGCGCCGCTGGCACCGCCGCCGTCCCGGTTGCGTCGGCCGCGCCCGCGCGGCTGGCTGGCCGGCACCACCGCGGCGGCGCGCGCGGCCGGATCGACGGCCTCCACCGTCATGCCTTCCTTGAGGCGGTCGGCGCCGTCCACCACCACGCGCTGGCCGGGCTCCAGGCCCTTGAGCACGGCGTTGCGGCTGCCGTCGCCCGGGCCGAGCGTGACCACCTGCACCTTGACCTTGCTGGCCTCGTCCACGGTGTAGACAAAGGTGCCCTGCTGGCCGCGCTGGATTGCGGCCACCGGGATCACGGTGGCGTCCCTGAGGGTATCGACGCGCGTGCGCACGTTGACGAACTGGTTGGGGAACAGCATGCCGTCTTCATTGGGGAAGACCGCCTTGAGCTTGACCGTGCCGGTGGTGGTGTCGATCTGGTTGTCGGTGGTCAGCAGCGTGCCTTCGCCCAGCTGGTTGCGCACCTGGCGGTCCCAGGCCTGCACCGGCAGCTTTTCGCCGGCGTTGAGCTTCTTCAGCACCGAGGGCAGGTTATCCTCGGGGATGGTGTACATCACGGCAATCGGCTGGATCTGCGTGATCAGCGCGATGCCGTTGGTGTCGCCGGTATTGACGATATTGCCCGGGTCGACCTGGCGCAGGCCGATGCGGCCCGACACCGGCGCCACGATCCTGGTGTAGCCCAGCTGCAGGCGCGCGTTGGCGACATTGCCCTGGTCGGTCTTGACCACGCCCTCGTACTGGCGCACCAGCGCGTCCTGGGTATCGACCTGCTGCTTGGAGATCGAGTCCTGGCCCAGCAGGGTGCGGTAGCGCTGCTGGTCCAGCCTGGCGTTCTGCAGCAGCGCCTGGTCGCGCGCCAGCTGGCCCACGGCCTGGTCCAGCGCGGCCTGGAACGGGCGCGGGTCGATCTCGGCCAGCACGTCGCCGGCCCTGACCATCTGGCCTTCCTTGAACAGTACCTTGAGCAGCGGGCCGGACACCTGCGCGCGCACGGTGACGTTGGACACCGGGGTCACATTGCCCAGGCCATTGAGCACCACGTCCATATCGCGCTTGGCCACGGTGGCGACCACCACGGGCGAGCGCGGCATGCCGGGGCCACCGGCGCCACCCCGCGCGCCCGGGCCGCTGGCACCCCGCTGCGCGCCTGCCGCCCCGGTCGCCTCCTGCGGCGCCTGGCCGCGATGGGCATACCAGTACCAGGCGCCCCCCGCGAGCAGCAGCGCCAGCACGCCGGCGGTCAGCCGGCGCCGGCCGGTGCGCCGCGGCGGAGTGCCCTCGGGCGGACGCGAAGACGGAGTCGGGGTGGGGGTAGGCTGGCCTTGTTCGGGGTTGGACATGTCCGCAAATCCTGGGGGCGGCGCGCGCGGCGCGCCGGCAATGTTCGGTCTGGCAAGTGACGATGCAGCAGTATGCCGCAACGCCACGGGCGCCGGCCTGCCGCGTGGGAGGGCACGCCGCGGGGTGGCCGGCAGGCCGGCAAGTGCCGTGTGGCGCGCAATGCGGCGGCGCCGGTGGCACGTCATGCCGCAAGGATAATGTGCGGGCCCGGACGCCCGTATTTCGGCGCCCGGCGCTTTTATTACAGCGGATTACCAGCGCCCCGGGTGTAACCTCCGGAAACAAAACCGCCCGGCCAAACCGGCATGTGTGGCGCCGGGGCTGACTATCATGTGCCTATGCGAACGAACCAGCCTACCCAGATCCTCGTCGTCGACGACGATCCCGAACTTCGCGACCTGCTGCGCGAGTACCTGACCCAGCAGGGTTTTGCCGTCTCGGTGATGCATGACGGCGACGGCCTGCAGGCGCGCCTGGAGCGCGAGCGCCCCGCGCTGATCGTGCTGGACCTGATGATGCCCAAGGTCGACGGCCTGACCGCGCTGCGCAACCTGCGCGCCAAGAACGACGATATCCCGGTGATCCTGCTCACGGCCCGCAGCGACGAGATCGACCGCATCGTCGGGCTTGAGATCGGCGCCGACGACTACCTTGGCAAGCCGTTTTCGCCGCGCGAACTGCTGGCGCGCATCAATGCCGTACTGCGGCGCAAGCTGGCGCGCCCGGCGGCGGCGCCCGAAGACCGCGAATCGGTCGCCTTCGGCCCGTTCCGCGTCAATTTCCGCCAGCGCACGCTGACCCGTGCCGGCCAGACGCTGTCGATCAGCGATACCGAGTTTGCGCTGCTCAAGCTGCTGCTGATGCATCCGCTCGAAGTGCTGTCGCGCGAGCGCATCGTCGAACTGATGTACGGCAGCGCCAGCGGCATTAGCGACCGCGGCATCGACGTGCAGATCTGGCGCCTGCGCCGGCTGCTCGATGAAGACGCGCAGCGCCCGCGCTATATCCAGACGGTGCGCGGACGCGGCTATACCTTCGTGCCCGACGAAGCGGAAGAGATGTCCGCGGGGCTCCCCGAATAATGGCCGCGGCGCCCGCCCCCTGGCGCCGCTTGCCACCAGATCCTGCTTTGCGATGAAGTTGCGACGTATCGACACCCTGTTCGGCCGCATTGCGCTGCTGATCGCCGCCGTGCTTGTGATCAGCCATTTCTCATGGCTGGCCATCCTGCGCATGGACCGCCGCCAGCAGCAGGTGGACTATTCCGTCGAGCAGATGCTGTTCCAGCTCGACAGCATCGAGCGCGCGCTCGACGCGCGTCCGCCGGCGAAGCTGCCCAGCCTGGTGGAGACGGCCAACACGGCCGACGCCGAAGAGCATGCCACCGTGCCCAAGGGCGGGCGCTCGCGCCGGCTGGTCGAGCAGTTCATCGGCAGGCTGCCGCAGGGCACCGAGATCCGGCTGGAGGACGAAACCACGCCGCGCATCTGGATCAAGCTGCCCAGCCGCGCCCGCTGGATCGCCATGCCGATCCTGTGGGTCCACAATCCGCCGCCCGACAACCGGCTGGTGCCGGGCGTGATGCTGGTGGTGGGCGTGGCCATCATCTTTGCCGTGCTGATCGCCTGGCAGATTCAGCGGCCGGTGCGCGACATGGCCAATGCGGCAGAGCTGCTGTCGCGCCAGCACGCCGTGCCGCCGCTGCGCGAGCGCGGCCCGCATGAGCTGCGCCAGCTGATCGAGCGTTTCAACCGCATGGTGGCCGACCTGGCGCGCATCGACCAGGAGCGCAACACCATGCTGGCCGGCATCGCGCATGACCTGAAGACACCGCTGGCGCGGCTGCGCCTGCGCGCCGAGATGCTGGCCGATCCCAAGGCCGCCGCGGGGGTGACGCGCGACGTGGAGTCCATGTCGGCCATCGTCGAACAGTTCCTGAGCTTCGCGCAGACCAGCGAGTCGACCGCGCGGCCGGTGCCGGTGGACCGGCGCGTCAATGAGCTGGCCGCGTCGCTGGCCGAGCAGGAGCGCCAGGTGGTGCTGTCGCTGGGCGCGGGCGAGGGCTTCCGCATGATCGCCACGCAGCTGGACCGCATCGTCGGCAACCTGGTCGACAACGCCTACGCCTATGGCAAGCCGCCGGTGTGCATTGCGACCGCGCGCACGCCGGAGGGTTACCTGCTGGTGGTGGAGGACCAGGGCGCCGGCATTCCCGAGGATGACAAGGATCGCGCTACGCTGCCCTTTGTGCGGCTGGACCCGGCTCGGGGCGGCAATGCGCATTCCGGGCTGGGGCTGGCGATCGTGGACCGGCTGGTGCGGCAGGCGGGCGGGAAGCTGAACCTGGTGAATGCCGACGGCGGCGGGTTCCGGGTGGAGATGCTGTTTGGGGCAGCCGAGGCCTGAGCCGGCGTCAGGGCTGCCCAGGCTGTTTTCAGACCTTCTTCTTCTCGCCGATCCGACTTTCCTTGCCGGCCAGCAGCTTCGCAATATTCTGCCGGTGCCGCGCAATCAGCAGCACGCTGATCACGAAGATCGCCCCCGTCATCACGTCCACGCCGTTCATCAGCACATGGAAGAACGGCGCGAAGATCGCCGCCACCAGCGCCGCCAGCGACGAGTAGCGGAAGAAGAACGCGATGACCAGCCACGTGGCCAGCGTGCCCAGGCCCAGGATCGGGTCGATGGCCAGCAGGATCCCGGCCGCAGTGGCCACGCCCTTGCCGCCGGCAAAGCGGTGGTACACCGGGAACAGGTGTCCCAGGAAGACTGCCAGCGCCACCATGGCCAGTCCGGTTTCGTTCAGCCCGTAGGCCGGCCCGAAGCGCGCGGCCAGCCATACCGCCAGCCAGCCCTTCAGGGCATCGCCGATCAGCGTCAGGATGGCGGCCTTCTTGTTGCCGGTGCGCAGCACGTTGGTGGCGCCGGGATTGCCGGAGCCATAGGAGTGCGGGTCCGGCAATCCCATCAGCTTGCTGACGACTACAGCGAAGGAAACGGAGCCGATCAGGTAGGCGGCAAGGGCGAAAAGCAGATTGGCCATGTGTAGTGGGGTGTTTTCAGGCTGGCGCGATTGTAGCGCGGCAGGGGCCTCGCTACGTCCGTGACTTCCCGGATTGGCATCGAAGCGTCCCTCGGTTTGCGCGGGGGCGCCCGGTCATGTGCTCAGTCAGGCAGTGCGCATTGCACCGGCTGGGCGTCCACCAGCGTGGCCAGCAGCGTCGGGTCCAGGCTGACCAGGTAGCCGCGGCGCCCGCCGTTGATATAGATGCGCGCCAGCTCCAGCACGGTCGCTTCCACGTAGACCGGCATGCGCTTGCGCGTCCCGAAGGGCGAGGTGCCGCCCACCATGTAGCCGCTGTGGCGCTGCGCCACCTCGGGCTTGCACGGCTGCACGCTCTTGCGGCCGGCCTGGCGCGCCAGGTTCTTGGTCGAGACCGAGCAGTCGCCGTGCATCAGCACCACCAGCGGCTGCGCGCGCTCGTCTTCCATGATCAGGGTCTTGATCACATCGTGCTCGGGAACGCCCAGCTGGCGCGCCGATTCGCCGGTGCCGCCGTGCTCGACATAGTCATACGGATGCTCGCCGAAGGCGACGCCATGCTTGCGCAGGTACTGCGTGGCGGGGGTTTCTGATACGTGCCTGGTCTTGCTCATGACAGTGGTCGCTGCCCGCTTGCTCAGCCGCGCGGATGGTGCTGCTGGTGCAGCTCGCGCAAGCGTTCGCGGGCGACGTGCGTATAGATCTGGGTGGTGGAAATATCGGCGTGGCCCAGCAGCAGCTGCACCACGCGCAGGTCGGCGCCGTGGTTGAGCAGGTGCGTGGCAAAGGCGTGGCGCAGCGTGTGCGGCGACAGCGGCGCGTGCACGCCGGCATCGCGCGCATGGCGCTTGATCAGGTGCCAGAACGCCTGCCGCGTCATGCCTTCGCCGCGCTGCGTGACAAAGAGCGCGTCGCAGGCGCGCCCGGCCAGCAGCGCGGGGCGCGCACTGGCCAGGTAACGGCGCAGCCAGTCGCCGGCCTGCTGGCCGAACGGCACCAGCCGCTCCTTGTCGCCCTTGCCGCCGACCACGCGCGCCACGCCTTCGTTCAGGCCGATCTCGATGGTCTTCATCTGCGTGAGCTCCGACACGCGCAGCCCGCTGGCGTACATCAGCTCCAGCATGGTGCGGTCGCGCAGCCCCAGCGGCGTGTTGGTGTCGGGCGCTTCGAGCAGCGCGTCGACCTGGGACTCGGTCAGGGTCTTGGGGTAGCGCGGCGGCTGCTTGGCGGGGCGCAGCAGCAGGCAGGGGTCGGCTTCGACCAGGTGTTCGCGCAGCGTCCACTGGTAGAAGCGGCGGAACACCGCCAGGCGCCGGTTGGCCGACGAGGCGCGGGTCTGCGTGTGGCGCGCGTTGAAGTAGGCCGACAGCGCGCCGTCGTCCGCGCCCAGCAACTCGCCGCGGTGCTCATGCTGCAGCCAGCGCGCCAGCAGTGTCAGGTCGCGCCGGTACGCATCGATGGTGTTGCGCGAGAGGCCGTCTTCCAGCCACAGCGCGTCGCAGAAGCGGCTGACCAGTGCCACGTCGGCGTCGCTGGGCGCGGTGGCGATGTCAGGTGGCTGGGCGGCGCCGCTCATATCAGCATGGCGCCCTCATGGCGCAGCAGCCAGCGTTTGACGTCGAGGTAGAAGCCGTCTTCGGCATGGTGCGAAAAGCCGCCGATGCCGCGCGCCGAGACCACGCGATGGCAGGGGATCACGATCGGGAAAGGGTTCTGCCCGCAGGCCTGGCCCACGGCGCGCGGCATCGCGCCGATGGCCTCGGCGATGGTGCCATAGGTGGTCACCGCGCCGCGCGGCACTGCGCTGATGGCCTGCCACACGCGCTGCTGGAAGTCGCTGCCGGCCGGGGCTAGCGGCAGGTCGAAGGCGGCGTCGGGATTGGCGTAGTAGGCCTCCAGCTGCTGCGCGAGCTGTTGCGTCAGCGCGTCCGCCGGGGCGCGCGTCTCGACGTGCTCGGGAAGATACACGATGGCCCGGATGCGCGCGCCGTCCGTGCGCACCCCGATCTTGCCGAAGGGGGCGGTGAGGATGGCGTCATAGGTGGCGGGCATGGCGGTCAGGCTGGGGCGAATGCTGGATTTTAGTGCTTTTTGGCGCGGGCAAGAAAAAAGGGCCGCCTCGCGGCGTAATGCCGTTCAGTTAAGGTCCTTTCTGAGGAACCGGACGGTGTAGCGCTTAGGCAGGGCTTTGACCACGCGGGGG
>NZ_JBYSYC010000056.1:0-45579 GCF_058782875.1 Cupriavidus sp. FW305-F7
GCAAGTTAACAGCTCGACACCTTGTTTACAACCCCTGCAAAGAAAAATGCCGTTCAGACTTAACTGAACGGCATTACGCCTCGCGGCGGCCCTTTGCGGGTGGCGTCACACCAGCCGGATCATTGCTCCAGCTTGATGTTCTGCACCTTCACAAGATTCTTCATCTTGTCGAATTCCTTCTTGATCTCGGCCGCATGCTGCGCCGGCGTGTTGCCCGACGGCTCGGCGCCGGCAGTGCGCAGGCGCTGCTGGAAGTCCTTGTCCTGCAGGGCCTTGACGGCGGCTTCGTTGAGCTTCTTGATGACGTCGTCAGGCGTGCCGGCCGGTGCCACCAGGCCGTACCAGGCCGGGTCGTTCGGCTCCTTCAGGCCCATTTCGCCGAAGGTCGGCACGTTGGGCATGGATTCCAGGCGCTTGTTCCAGGCCACCACGATCGGGCGCAGCTTGCCGGCCTTGATGTAGGGGATCGAAGAGGGCAGGTTGTCGACCATGATCGGCACCTGGCCGGCCAGCACGTCGTTCAGCGCTGGGCCCGCGCCGCGGTACGGGATATGGACCATGAAGGTCTTGGTCGAGACCTTGAACTGCTCGCCCAGCATGTGGCCGAAGCCGCAGGTGCCCGACGAGGCGTACGAATACTTGCCCGGGTTGGCCTTCAGCACGGCCAGGAACTCCTTGTAGTCCTTGGCCGGGAAGTTCGGGTTCACGGCGATCACGTTGGCCACGTTGGCCAGGTTGGTGATGGGCTTGAAGTCCTTGATCGGGTCGTACGACAGCTTGGGGTTGCAGGCCGGGTTCACGGCCATGGTCGAGACCGTGGAGATGCCGATGGTGTAGCCGTCCGGCGCGGCCTTGGCGATCGCGTCGGCACCGATCGAACCACCCCCGCCGGCGCGGTTCTCCACCACTACGGGCTGGCCCAGGATGCGGCTCATCTGGTCCGCGGCGCCGCGGCCGACGATGTCGGTGGTGCCGCCGGGTGCGAACGGAATGATCAGTCGGATCGGCTTGGTGGGGTAGCTCTGCGCCTGCGCCGCGGTGGCGGCGGCGGCCAGGGCCAGGGTCAGTGCGAGTTTGCCAGCTTGCATGAGATCATGTCTCCCGTCAGGAAATCCGGGCAGGATGCCGCCCGGAAGCAAAAAAACCGTCGCAGTGCCACAGGTGGGGCCGTGCGCCGGCAGCGTAATTGTGTCAGCCGCCCAGCAGCCCGCGCTTGACCTCGGCGTCGACCGGGCGCTCGCCCAGGAAGACCCGCAGCACGGCCTGGTAGAAGTCTTCGCCAGGGATCGGCCGGCCGCGAGGTGTGCCGTTGATGGCGACGACGGTCCCCGTCTGCGGGGAAAAATCCAGGTTGATCACGTCGCCCTTGTGCGCGGTGCCGACCTCGCCCAGGGTGCGCTCGAACTGTACCAGCCGCGTGGCCAGTTCCTGCATCTGCTGCTCGCTGTGGTTGTTGCGGATGCCCTGGCGGATGGCGCGCATGAGGGCCGGCGGTTCGGCCTCGCGCAGCATGCGCAACTGCAGCCGCTTGGTGCCGGGCGTGCCCAGCACCAGGGCCGCGTTGCGGGCCCTCTCCTGCAGGTACAGGGCGGCCACGTAGCCCTTGGCCAGGAAGCCCGCGCGCAGGGCGGTGCCGTTGAGCTGCAGTTCCTTGCCGCCCACGCGTGCCGCATCGTCAAAACGTATCCCTTCGATCTCCACCGAGCGCGCCGGCATGGGCACGGCGCCCGCGGCCGTGGCGGCGCACAGCGCCACCAGCACGGCGGCCAGGCGCAGGCAGCGGCCCGGGTGCAGACCAGGGCGGAAGGGGGCTCGGAGGTGGGTGTCCGGGCGCGGCGGCGCGGACCGGGTGCGGGACAACATGGCGGCAGGCGTACAACTTGGCATGCCATGCTGGCCTAAATCTGGAAAAATACCTATCCGTATCTGCCCTAGTCTGCACATTCCGGTTTTTTGCCGTTATCCACCCCCGCCGCCGCCGCTGCAATCCCGCGCGACGGCCCGCAGGGCAGCTGCCGCGTCATGCCACCGCCACTACAACAACGATAAATGTCTTCTGCTCTCCTGCTGGTCCCGGACTTCAGCCTGATCCTCATCGGCTGGCTGCTGGTGCGCTATACCCCGTTCGACCGTGCCTTCTGGGGCGGCGTGGAGCGCTTGGTCTACTTCGTGCTGTTCCCGGCGCTGCTGCTGCAGTCGACCAATACCGCGGTGCTGGATTTCTCCTCGACCTCGGCCATGCTGGGGCTGGCGCTGCTGGTGATGGCCACCGGCATGGCCGGCGGCTACGCCGTTAAATGGGTGTTGCGCCCGGACGCGCTGAGCTTTGCCTCGGGCCTGCAGACCGCGTTCCGCTTCAATTCCTATATCGGGCTGGCGCTGGCATCGCGCCTGGGCGGCTCCGAGGGGCTGGCGCTGATGGCGGTGATCGTCGGCTGCACGGTGCCGCTGTGCAACGTGGCGGCGGTGTGGGCGCTGGCGCGGCACGGCCAGACCGCGCTGTGGAAGGAGCTGGCGCGCAACCCGCTGATCCTGGCCACTGCCGGCGGCCTGCTCACCAACCTGATGGGGCTGCATGCGCCCGAGGTGCTGGGCATGACACTGAACCGGCTGGGCTCGGCCTCGACCGCGCTGGGGCTGATGACGGTGGGCGCCGGGCTGCAGATGAGCGGCGCCACCGGCACTGCGGGGCCGGTGGCCTGGTGGACCGGGGTCAAGCTGCTGGCGATGCCGTGCGTGGCCTGGCTGGTGGGGCGTCACCTGCCGCTGACCGCGCTGCAGTACCAGATCGTGGTGCTGTATGCCTCGCTGCCCACGGCCTCCAGCGCCTATATCCTGGCGGTGCGCATGGGCGGTAACGGGCCGATGGTGGCAGCGACGATTTCGCTGATGACGGTGGCGGCGATCGTGACCACGCCGCTGTGGCTGGCGCTGGTCAGCTAGCGCCTGGCGGCGGGCCGTCCTGGGCAAGGGCCCAGTCGATATGCTCGCGCACCAGCGGCGTGGCGCTCTCGCGCCGCTCCAGCAGCGCTGCGCGGATGCGCGCGGCCAGGGCAGCATCTTCGGCGCGCGTGCCCGACCGCGCCGCGCGCAGGCTGTTGCCCAGCCCCACCGCCAGGTTGCGCAGCCAGCGCTCATGGCCGATGCGGCGGATCGGGCTGCCTTCGAGCCGCTGGTTGAATTCCGCTTCGGTCCACTGGAACAGCGCCACCATGTCTGGCGCGTCCAGCCCGTTGCGCACGTCGAAGTCCGGCACCATGGCCACATGCGCGAACTTGTTCCACGGGCAGGCGAGCTGGCAGTCGTCGCAGCCATAGACGCGGTTGCCCATGGGCGCGCGGAACTCCACCGGGATCGGGCCCTTGTGCTCGATGGTCAGGTAGGAGATGCAGCGGCGCGCATCCAGCCGGTACGGCGCCAGGATGGCACGCGTGGGGCAGATGTCCAGGCAGCGGTGGCAGTTGCCGCAGTGGCCGGACTCGGGCGCGTCCGCCGGCAGCGGGATGTCGACCAGGATCTCGCCCAGGAAGAACATCGAGCCGCCGTCGCGGTCCAGCAGCAGCGTATGCTTGCCGCGCCAGCCGAGCCCGCCCTGGCTGGCCAGCGCCACTTCCATGACGGGTGCGGAATCGGTAAAGACGCGGTAGCCGAATTTTCCGATTTCGGCTTCGATCCGGCTGGCCAGTTGCTGCAGGCGGCTGCGCAGCACCTTGTGATAATCGCGTCCGCGCGCATACAGCGACACCACCGCGGTGGCCGGATCGTCCAGCCGCGCCAGCTCGTGGCGGCGCCAGTCTGTGGCGCCGGCCTGGGCGCCGGCGGCCGGAATGTAAGGCATCCGCGCCACGATCGCGCGCACGGTGCCGGGCACCAGTTCGGCCGGCCGGGCGCGCCGCAGGCCGTGGTTCGCCATATAATCCATGTCGCCGTGGTAGCCCTGCGCCAGCCACGCCATCAGCCCCGGCTCGGCATGACTGAGGTCGACATCGGCGATGCGCACGGAGGCAAAGCCCAGTTCCGCGCCCCATGTGCGGATCGACGCGGCCAGTGCCGCAAGTTCCCCGGGTCCCGCGGCCAGGTGGCCGGGGGTGCCGGAAACGGGGGTAGGTGGCGCATCTGCCTGCCCTGGGGCGACTCGGTCGATCATCCCTGAATTGTACGCAATGCCCTTGCTCGAAGAACGCACCCTGACGCTGCCCGACGAAGCCGCCACCGCGCGCCTGGGCGCCGCGCTGGCCGCCACCGTGCAGGCCATGCCGCCGCACACGGTGCATGTGCAGCTGTCCGGCGACCTGGGCGCCGGCAAGACCACGCTGACGCGCGCGATCCTGCGCGCACTCGGCCATGCGGGCAAGGTCCGCAGCCCCACCTACACGCTGTGCGAGCCCTACGAGGTGGCCCGCGCCGACGGCTCGCCGCTGACCGTCTACCACTTCGACCTGTACCGCTTTGCCGACCCCGAAGAGTGGATCGACGCGGGTTTTCGCGACTGCTTCGCCGAACCGGCTTTCAACCTGGTCGAGTGGCCGGAGAAGGCCGGCCGCCTGCTCGGGGAACCGGATCTCCATATGTTGCTCCAATCGGACATGGCCGGGGCGGATGACGCCGGCGAGCGGCGGATCGCGACGATGCGCGCCTATACTCACACTGGACTTACCCTGCTGAACGCATGCTGATCAAGCGACTTGCCACTGACCGCCCCGATGGACCCGACGGCCTGCTGCAGGCGCGCCGCAAATGGATGGCGCAGGCACTGAAGCTGGGCGCGGGCACGGCCGTGCTGACCCTGGTCGGCCCGCAGATCGCGTTTGGCGCCGGCATCGTCGCGGTGCGCGTGTGGCCGGCCGAGGACTACACCCGCGTCACCATCGAATCCGATACCCCGCTGGCCGCCGTGCACCAGATGATCCGCGATCCCGACCGGCTGGTGGTGGACATCGACGGCCTGGACCTGTCGCCCACGCTGCGCGAGCTGGTGGCCAAGATCACCCCGAACGACCCCTATATCCAGACCGTGCGCGTCGGCCAGAACCGCCCGCGCGTGGTCCGCATGGTGTTCGACCTGAAGGAAAACGTGGCGCCGCAGGTGTTCACGCTGGCGCCGATCGGCACCTACCGCAACCGGCTGGTGTTTGACCTGTACCCGGTCAATCCGCCCGATCCGCTGTGGAAGCTGGTGCGCGACACCGAGGAAAAGCAGCGCCGCTTCGCCACCTCGGATCCGGCGCCGGGCAACGATGGCATCGCCGGCGCGCCGGCTGGTGCCGAGGAAGACGCGATCGGCGCGCTGGTGCGCCGCTTTGACGAGAAGGGCGAGGTGCCGCCCACCACCGCGCCGCTGCCGCCGCCGGTGGCCTCGGCCCGGCCCAGACCGTCCGCACCGCCGGTGCCGACCCCCAATGCCCCGGTGGTGCCGCCGGTCGCACGCGACAATCCCACTGCCGAACGGCCCTTCAAGATGCGCCGCCTGCTGACCGTGGCGATCGATCCCGGCCACGGCGGCGAAGACCCGGGCGCGATCGGCGCCGCCGGCTCGCGTGAGAAAGACGTGGTGCTGCAGATCGCGCACCGCCTGCGCGCCAAGATCGATGCCCAGCCCAATATGCGCGCGATGATGACGCGCGACGCCGACTTCTTCGTGCCGCTGAACGTGCGCGTGCAGAAGGCGCGCCGGGTGCAGGCCGACCTGTTCGTGTCGATCCACGCCGATGCCTTCCTGTCGCCAGAGGCGCGCGGCGCGTCAGTGTTCGCGCTGTCCGAGCGCGGTGCTTCCAGTACCGCGGCACGCTGGCTGGCCAACAAGGAAAACGCAGCCGACCTGATCGGCGGCGCCAATATGGGCAACAAGGATGCGCAGGTCGCGCGCGTGCTGCTGGACCTGTCCACCACCGCGCAGATCAACGACAGCCTGCAGGTCGGCAAGGCCGTGCTGGGCGAGATCGGCGGCATCAACAAGCTGCACAAGGGCAGCGTGGAGCAGGCCGGGTTTGCGGTACTGAAGGCCCCGGATATTCCGTCGATCCTGATCGAGACGGCTTTCATCAGCAATCCGGAAGAAGAGCGCAAGCTCAACGACAACGCGCATCAGGAGCAGTTGGCCAATGCGATCCTGAAGGGGATCCGGTCGTACTTCGCGCGCAATCCGCCGTTATCGAAAAATCCGTCCGTGTGAATCTGGCGGGCACAAAGAAACCGGGGCATGCCCCGGTTTTTTTCATGGCTGCCTGCCTCAGGCGCGCGCGGCGGCCTGGTCTTCCAGCAAGGCATCGCGGTCGGCATAGCGCGATGCAATCACCGAGCACACGATCAGCTGCAGCTGGTGATAGACCATCAGTGGCAGCACCAGTAGGCCCAGCGCCGGATGGCCGGCAAACAGGATCTTGGCCATCGGGATGCCGTTGGCCAGGCTCTTCTTGGAGCCGCAGAACACTGCCGTGATCTCGTCCTCGACAGAGAAGCCAAGGCGGCGCGCGGTCAGCGTGGTAAAGCCCAGCACCACGAACAGCAGCACCGCGGCGATCAGCATCACTGCGCCGATGGTCTGCCACTGGTACTGGTGCCACAGGCCCTTTGCGGTGGCGTCGCAGAATGAGGAATAGACGATCAGCACGATCACGCCACGGTCGATCTTGTTGGTGATGTTCTTCTTCTTTGTCAGCCAGTTGCCGATCAGCGGGCGCAGCAACTGGCCCAGCGCGAACGGCAGCAGCAGTTGCAGCGCCACGCCGGTGAGCGCCTTGCCCAGCGGCATCGAGGCGCCGCTGGCGCTGATCACCAGCCCCATCAGCAGCGGCGTGACCAGCATGCCGATCAGGCCCGAGATGGTGGCGTTGAAGATCGCGCCGGACACATTGCCGCGCGCCATCGAGGTCATGGCCACCGACGACGATACCGTCGACGGCAGCGCGCACAGGAAGAACACGCCCAGCAGCAGGTCCGGCGGCAGCGTATTGCGCAGCGACAGCATCAGCAGCGCGCCCACCAGCGGGAACACCACGTAGGTGAAGGTCTGCACGAAGACATGCAGGCGCCAGTGCTTGGCGCCCGACACCAGCTTGTCGCGCGAGAGCGCCGCGCCGTGCAGAAAGAACACCAGCGCCACGCCCAGGCTGGTCACCACGCCCAGGTGCAGCGGGCCGTTGCCGGTGCCGATTTCAGGGGCGACCAGCGCAATGGCGATGGCCGTCAACATGACGAGAACGAAGCCGTCGATCAGGTCATAAAGTTTCTTGAGCTTGCGGACAATACGAGACATGACTGCGGGTGGATCCTGCAATGTTAGGGTTTTGCCTAGTATTGGACGCCAGCCAAGTCTAGAATGCAAATTCATTTATAGAATCTATTTATCCGGCCGTTGCATGAATTACACACTGCGCCAGTTGCGCGTCTTCCTGGCCGTGGCCAATACCGGCGGCTTCAGCCGGGCCGCCGATGTGGTCGGCCTGACCCAGCCTGCGGTCAGCCGCGGCGTGGCTGAGCTGGAAGAGGCACTTGGCGTGCGCCTGCTCGACCGCACCACGCGCGAGGTGGTGCTGACCGAGGCCGGCCACGCGCTGGCGCCGGCGTTGGAGCGGCTGCTCGGGCAGCTCGACGACACCCTGGAAGAGACGCGCCAGCTCGGCGAACGCTATCGCGGACGTGTAGTGATAGCCGGTGCGCCGACGATCTCGGCCCGACTGATGCCGCTGTACGTGGCCGCCTGCGCCGCCCAATACCCTGAGATCCGCCTGATCGTGCGTGACAACGTGCAGGCCGACGGCCTGGAGCAGGTGCGCGCCGGCGCCGTGGACTTTGGCGTGCTGATCGATCCGCTGGTGCGCGACGGGCTGGTGGTAGAGCCGGTGGCGACCGACCCGTTCTGCTTTGTCTGCCGGCGCGACCATCCGCTGGCGCAGTCGGCCTCGGTGCCGTGGTCGGCGCTGCATGGGATGCAGCTGGTGCTGCTGGACTTTGCCTCCGGCAGCCGGCCGCTGATCGACCGCGTGTTCGGCCGGCATGGCGTGGTGCCCCTGGTGGTGCAGGAACTGGGCCACTCGGCCAGCGTGTTCGGCATGGTCGAGGCCGGCATCGGCGCCTCGGTGCTGCCGTCGTTCTCGCTGCCGCTGCCGGCGGCGTCGCCGCTGGTGTGGCGGCCGCTGGTGCCGCGCGAGGAGCGCAGTATCGTCATGGTCCGGCGCGAGGACCGTTCACTGTCGCCGGCCGCGGCGGCGGTATGGGACCTGGTGCGCCGCCTGACCGTGCGTGCCGAGGCGCCCGCGATGAGCGCCGCGGCCTAGGCGCGCTCCAGGTCCTTGAGTGCCTGTTGCAGCGGGTGCGTCGGCGCTTCCTTCAGCCACGGCGTCTCTGGACCGTTGCGCCAAACGGTGAGCAGCTTGCACAGACCGGCATAGCCGAGCTTCCTCTCGCCTTGCTCGTAGCGCTCCTTCTGCAACGCCAGCGCCTTGTTGAACACGAACCGGCACGACCCGGCGAAGCGGCGCATGTTGCGCTGCTGTTCGCCGGTCGGCATCAATGCGTATTTGAAGGCTTGAAGTCGCTGCATGAGCCCATCTTACCCTTGGTCTATGAGCAGCGAAAACGATATTCGGCACGGTAGGCATTGCGTCCTTCTGATGCCGGTAGCCGCAGCCACGCACCCATGGCGATCATCCGCCAGTACATCGAGCAGCAACAGACGCCACACCGAAAACCCAACGGAAAGGACGCCTGCGGCGTCCGCGCTATCCTTCCCCGCCTAAAGGTGCCGCGCACCTGGTCAACGCGCGGTGACCATCACCGCTTCCAGTTCAAAGCTGCCGTCGGCCTGCACGCGATAGTGCTCGCGAACTTCCGCGGGCGCCATCTGCCACAGGTGGCGGATGGCCTCCACGGCCACCGGTGCCGTGCGCATGCGCCTGACCCAGCTGTCGAACTCGATGCCGATGCGCCAGATGTCCGATACGGCGATGCCATCGGCGCCAAAGCCCGCCGCCTCGAACATCGCCCGCCAGCCCGCCGGCGTGTAATCGCGCACATGCGAGGGATCGCGCAGCAGTTCCACCGATTGCAGCCAGGTATCGCGCAGCGGGTCCGGCGCACCGGCAATATCGATCAGCACCACTTTGCCGCCGGGCCTGAGCACCCGGCGGATCTCCGCCAGCGCCGCCGGCACGTCGCGCCAGTGGTGCGCACTCATGCGCGAGACCACCGCGCAGAAGCTTGCATCGTCGAACGGCAGCTGCTCTGCCGCGCCCTGGCGCGTGCGGATATTGGCCAGCCCGCGCTCGCGCGCTGCGGCTTCGACCACGGCCAGCATGTCCGCCGACAGGTCGTAAGCCGTCACTTCGCCCGCAACCGCTGCCGCGGCAAAGCTGGCATGGCCGGCGCCGCAGCCCAGGTCCAGCACGCGGCTGCGCGGGCGGTTGGCCGCGGGGATCAGCGCGGCCAGTTCGTCTTTCAGTTGCTGCAGGTCCGCGCCGCTGGCGTGGACGGTGCTGGTGAGGTAGGCGCTGGCGGTGGCGCCGAACTGGGCGGCGACGAGTTCCTGCTGTTGCATGGTGCTGGGCTCCTTGGGCCACGCCCAGGTCGTGGGCGGCCTTCTTGTGGGGGAGGGGACTTGCCCGCGAGGCGGGTTCGGCATACTGTAGGCGGGCAGTTTTCCCGGTACAAGTTACCGATTTATCCTGGTATAAGCGACACCAGCCTGTCATGCCTTTATCTGCCGATCCCCCTGTTGCCCAGTCTGCATCGCCATCGTCGCGTGAATCCGTGCTGGGCGCTTTCCTGCGCGCGCACCGCGAACGGCTGGCGCCGGCCGATGTCGGGCTCGCACCGGGCCGGCGCCGCCGCACCCCAGGGCTGCGCCGCGAGGAAGTTGCGCAACTGGCGGGCTTAAGCGCGACCTGGGTGACGTGGCTGGAGCAGGGGCGGCCGGTATCGCTGTCGGCACGTGCGCTCGCCAGCCTGGCTGCCGCGCTGCGGCTGTCGCGCGCCGAGCGCGCCTACCTGTTCGAACTGGCGGGCCGCCGCGACCCGCAGCAGGCCCCGGACGAAACCGTGCCGCCGGTGGTGCTGGCCAGCGTGCATGCCATCGGCGGGCCGGCCTACCTGCTCGACCGGCAATGGACCGCGCTGGCCTGGAACGATGCCGCCGCGGACCTGTTTATCGGCTGGCTCGATGCCGCCAGCGCCGAGCGCAACCTGCTGCGCGCGATGTTCCTGTCGCCGGGGCTGATGGCGCTGGTGGAAGACTGGCCGCACCGCGCGGCACGGCTGGTGGCGGAATTCCGTGCGCACAGCATCCGCCATGCGGACGAGGTGCCCACGCGTGCGTTGATCGAGGGGCTGATGGCAGAGAGCGCGGCCTTCCGCGATGCCTGGCTGTCGCAGGACGTGGAAGACCGCGAGGGCGGCCGCCGCGGCTTTCGCCACCCGATGCTGGGCGCGCTGCAGTTCGAGCAGCTGACGCTGGTGCCGGCGGCGGCGCCGGGTTTGATGCTTGTGATGCTGCTGCCCGGCTGAGCGGGCAGTGCCTGGGCATTACTTGGGCTGCATCCGGATCGCGCCGTCCAGGCGGATCACTTCGCCGTTGAGCATGGTGTTCTCGATGATCGAGCGCGCCAGCTTGGCGTACTCCGCCGGGCGGCCAAGGCGCGGCGGGAACGGCACCATCTTGCCGAGCGCGTCCTGCACCTCCTGCGGCATGCCCAGCAGCATCGGCGTTTCGAAGATGCCCGGGGCGATGGTCATGCAGCGCACGCCGTCGCGCGACAGGTCGCGCGCGATCGCCAGCGTCATTGCCACCACGCCGCCCTTGGACGCGGCATAGGCGGCCTGCCCGATCTGGCCGTCAAAGGCCGCCACCGACGCAGTATTGATGATCACGCCGCGCTCGCCTTCGCTGTCGGGGGTGTTTTGCACCATGGCCGCGGCGGCCAGGCGGATCATGTTGAAGGTGCCGACCAGGTTGATGCGGATGGTCTTGTCGAAGGCGTCGAGCGGATGGGGGCCGTTCTTGCCGACGGTCTTGTTGGCGGTGGCGATGCCGGCGCAGTTGACGATACCCGAGAGCCGGCCCAGTGCCTGGGCGGCGGCCACCACCGTCTGGCCGTCGGCTTCGGAGGTGACGTCGCAGCGGACAAACTGGCCGCCCAGTTCTGTTGCCAGGGCCTGGCCGGTGGCCTCGTTCAGGTCGGCGATCACGACCTTGGCGCCGGCTTCGGACAGCATGCGGGCGGTGCCTGCACCCAGGCCTGAGGCGCCGCCGGTGACGATGAATACGTTGCCTTGGATTTGCATTTGGGGTTGTCTCCTTGGGATTGGGGTTTTTTGTTGCCGTTTACGTAAACGTCAATTCATTGACGGTATTTTACGGGGTGGTGGGGGATGTGCAAGGGGGCCACACCCCACCTACTCGCCCATAAAACAAAAGCGGCCCAAAGGCCGCTTTCACAACACCAGGCAGAGCAGGCGAAAGAATTACTTCAACGCCTCAAACACCCGCGCAGTAATGTCATCGACATTGCCCACGCCCAGGATCTTGCGGTACTTCGGCGGCGCCACCTTGGCGGAAGCATCCCCCTTGGCAGCCCAGTCCGAGTAGTAATCCACCAGCGGACGCGTCTGCTGCGAATAGACATCAAGACGCTTCTTGACCGTCTCTTCCTTGTCATCGTCACGCTGGATCAGCGCCTCGCCGGTCTCGTCGTCCACGCCCTCGGTCTTGGGCGGGTTGTACTTGACGTGGTAGGTGCGGCCCGAGGCCACGTGCACGCGGCGGCCGCTCATGCGCTCAATGATGGCGTCGAACGGCACGTCGATTTCCAGCACGTAGTCGATTGCCACGCCCGCTTCCTTCATCGCCTCGGCCTGCGGAATGGTGCGCGGGAAGCCGTCGAACAGGTATCCGTTCTTGCAGTCGTCTTCCTTCAGACGGTCCTTCACTAGGCCGATGATGATGTCGTCCGACACCAGTCCGCCCGCGTCCATGACCTTCTTGGCTTCCACCCCCAAGGGGGTGCCGGCCTTCACCGCGGCGCGCAGCATGTCGCCCGTGGAGATTTGCGGAATGCCGAACTTCTCGCAGATGAACTTGGCTTGCGTGCCTTTGCCGGCGCCAGGCGCGCCCAACAGGATCAAACGCATTTACGGGTCCTCAGAGTATTTAATCTGTATGGCGGGAGATCAGAAGGAGGGTAACGCCGTAACTTGACGCAGGACTTACTGCGGTCCTGATGCGTTCTGACTGCGTTCAGCGCGGGCACTGCTCAGGCGTACCCACGCGTACGGCCGGCGGCGGCTGCCAGGGGGATGGCGGCGCGGCACACCGGACGGGCTCTATCTTTATCTCCCCACCGAGCCTTGGCCGGCGGCACGCTTGCGCATGCCGGCCGGGCGGCTCTGTATCGGCAAGCATTATGCCATGAGGCGGCGCAAAATCGGCCCGAAATCCGCCCCCCGGTTCAGGTTGCAGCAGTATGAACCTGGACGGGCAGGCGCCCGCGCGGGTCGTTTTGTCAGGGCCCTTCCTGGGCCATCGACTGCGCCCACAGTGCGCGCACCCGTTCCAGGTCGGCCGGGGTGTCGACGCCGGGGGCCGGCGCGGCGCTGGTCTGCAGCACCGCAATGCGCTCGCCATGCCACATGGCGCGCAGTTGCTCCAGCGCCTCGGTCTGCTCCAGCGGCGCCGCCGCCAGCGTCGGGAAGCGGCGCAAAAAGCCCGCCCGATAGGCGTACAGCCCGATATGGCGCAGCACCGGCATGCCGGGCAGCGGCACCTGGGCCAGCGCCGCGGGCACGGCCGGCACGCCCGACCAGGCATCGCGCGCCCACGGGATCGGCGCGCGCGAGAAATACAGTGCGCGGCCGGCGGCGTCGCAAACCACCTTGACCACATTGGGGTTGAAGACTTCGGCGATGTCCTGCAGCGGATGCGCCGCGGTGGCGATGGCACAGTCGGCGTGGTGCGCCAGATGCAGTGCCACCTCGTCGATCAGTGACGGTTCGATCAGCGGCTCGTCGCCCTGCACATTGACCACGATGGCGTCGTCGGCCAGGCCCAGCTGGGCGGCCACTTCGGACAGGCGGTCGGTGCCGGAAGGGTGGTCGGCGCGGGTCAGTACGGCTTCGATGCCGTGCGCGGCGCAGGCCTGCGCCACCGCGGGCGCATCGGTGGCGACCACGGTGCGCCGCGCCGACGACGCATGCGCGCGTTCGGCCACGCGCACGATCATCGGGCGCCCGCCGATATCGGCCAGGGGCTTGTCAGGCAGGCGCGTCGAGGCGAGCCGCGCGGGAATGACGACGGTGAATGCGGGGACGGTCATGGCGCGCGCTCAGTTGCCGGCGGCAGGGGCGTCCGGGTTGACCACGCGGCCCGGCACCGACTGGCGGGCCTCGTCGGCCAGCATCACGGGGATGCCGTCGCGGATCGGGTACGCCAGCTTGTCGGCGTGGCAGATCAGCTCCTGCGCGGCGCGGTCGTATTCCAGCTTGCCCTTGCACAGCGGGCAGACCAGGATTTCAAGCAGCCGGTTGTCCATCTCGGTGTTCCTCGTTGCGCCCTGCGGCGCCCGGCGTGGTTGCCGGCGCGGTCGGCGCGGGTTTGACTTGCGCCAGCACGGCGCGGCGGATTTTTTCGATCAGGCCGGTATCGATCACGGGCCTGGTGGGGACGACCCAGATGCGCGGGTCGTCGAAGCGCTCGCATTTTACGGCATCCTTCTCAGTGATCAGGATCACGTCGGCGTCGAGCGCATCGGGATTGTCGACGAACGGGTCGGCGACAAAGTCATAGTGGTCGGGCAGCGGCAGTGTCTTCGGCGACAGCCCTGCGCCACGCAGGCTGGCGAAGAAGCGTTCGGGGTTGCCGATGCCGGCGGCGGCCAGCACGCGCCGGCCGGTGAAGGCGCTGACCGGCCGCGCCATGGTGGGATCTGCCAGCTGCCAGGCGTCGTCCAGCTCCAGCCGCATGCCGTACACGCCGGGGCGGTCGGGCGTGGCGCGGAAGGTGGGGTCGTTGATCAGCGTGGCGTCGCGCGGGCGCGAAAGCGGCTCGCGCAGCGGGCCGGCCGGCAGCAGCAGGCCGTTGCCGCCCATGCGTGAGTCGAACATCACGATCTCGAAGTCGCGCTGCAGCTTGTAGTGCTGCAGGCCGTCGTCGAGCAGCAGCACATTGACGCCCGGGTGCGATACCAGCATGGTCTGCGCGCACAGCGCCCGGTCTGGGAAGACCCAGACCGGCACGTCGGTGGCGCGCGCGATCAGGAGCGGCTCATCGCCTACGTCGGACGCCTTCGAGGTCGGCTTCACGCGGCGCGGGTGCTTGAGTTCCACGCCGTAGCCGCGCGACACCACGCCGGGGCGCAGCCCCGCCTCGGTCAGCGCTTGTGCCAGCGCGATCACCGCCGGCGTCTTGCCGGTGCCGCCCACGGTCACGTTGCCGACCACCACCACCGGCATCGGCAGGCGCGTCGACTTGAACCAGCCACGCTGGTAGCCATAGCGGCGCACCCGCGCGATCAGCCCGAACAGCAGCGAGAACGGCAGCATCACCCACGCGAACCAGCCGCGGCGTTGCCACTGGGCGGTCACGAAGTCGGCAAGGGCATGTCGGGGAACGGGCATGGGCGCGGCGGGCGGTGGAGTCGGTGGTTGGGATGGGATTGTAGTGCGCCCGCGGCTTCGCCCCCTGGGGGCGCGGGTGGCTCAACCATTATGGGCATTGCACAACGCATGCGGCAAGCCCGTCGGCCGCATGCGCCAGGGCGCCCGGAGTCAGCGCGGCTGTGCGCTCTGCGTGGCGAAGGTCAGGCGCGACAGCCCGGCCAGCCGCGCGGCCTCCATCACGTTGATCACGGCCTGGTGGCTGGCCTGCGCGTCGGCATTGACGATCACCACCGGCGGCTGGCCGCCGGCACCGGTGCCCGAGGCGGCGCGCAGCTGGTCGGCCAGGCTGGTGACGTCCTTCTGCTCCATCACCTGCTTGTTGACGGAGTAGACCCCGCGCGATGACACCGACACCACGATCTCCCGCGGCCGCTGCTGGGCGCGCTCGGCGTCGGCGGTGGGCAACTGGATCTGCAGCTCGGTAAAGCGCGAGTAGGTGGTCGTGATCATCAGGAAGATCAGGATCACGAGCAGCACGTCGATCAGCGGGATCAGGTTGATCTCCGGCTCTTCGCGCCGCTGTCGGGAACGGAATTGCATGGCGTTCGTTCTGTTCGGCGATCAGGCGCGGCGTTGCGGCAGGATCGCGTCGAGGAACGACGTGGCGCGGAATTCCAGCTCGGCCACGTAGTCATCCACGCGGCGGCGGAAGTAGCGCCAGAAGATCAGCGCCGGGATTGCCACGATCAGGCCGAAGGCGGTGTTGTACAGCGCCACCGAGATGCCGTGCGCCAGCTGTTCAGGGCTGGCGCCGGTGCCGCCCTGGCTGCCGAAGATCTCGATCATGCCGATCACCGTGCCCAGCAGGCCCATCAGCGGCGCCACCGAGGCGATCGTGCCGAGCGCGTTCAGGTAGCGCTCCAGCTCATGCGCGACCACGCGGCCGGCTTCCTCGACCACGTCTTTGGCGGCATCGCGCGAGGTATGCGGTTGCAGCACCACGTGGCGCAGCCCGGCGGCCAGCACCCGGCCCAGCGGCGAGTTCTGCTCAATCGTGTTGACCACTTCCGGCGTCGCGCGGCGTTGCTGCGCGGCCGCCAGCGCCTCTTCATAGAGCCTGGCGGGCAGGACCTTGCTGCGCTTGAGAGTGAGAAAACGTTCGACGATCAGCGCCAGCGCGATGACCGAGGCGAGCAACAGCGGCCAGATCGGCCAGCCGGCCGCTTGAATGATGGAAAACAATTGGACCCCCGGGATCGACAACCGAATAACAAAACCCCAAACCACCTGGACGGCATGCCTTGATGCGCGTCTGGCCGCTGGCGGCGCGCGCTCCGGCATTGCTCTGAAAAATCAGGCGCCACTCTAACCTGCGCCCTGTCGCACGGCAAGACGGCACCCGACGCTGTCTCGGCCACGCATCGCCCATTTCCACAGCAAAGCGGGACAGTGTTGTGGATCGATTGTGGAAAGCTACCTGACAAGCGTGCTAACACATTGATCTTTAAGGGCAAAAACATCACTGCTTAAATTTTGTGCAAAAGCCTGACGCAGACCCTGCGGCGCATGGTGCACGCCGCCAGGCACCGCTTTCCACAACCTGGCCGGGCGCGTCGGTGTGCTGGCACGCATTCCTGTGCGGCTTTCCACACAGCGCCGGGACAGGATTGTGGAGCGCTTGTGGAAAGCTGCCTGAGAGGTCACCTAAGTCTTTGATTTATAAGGTGGCACCATCGGTTGCTCAAAAAACAGGCAAACGGGTGTATCCGTGCGGCCCGCGGCCGATGTGGCGTCAGGCAGGGCAGAAACCGGGTTTTTCCACATTCCGCAGGGAGAGCATTGTGGACGGCCTGTGGACAAATCCGGGAGAAGCAGGTTAACCCATTGATTTTTATGACCTCCCATCGCCCTGCCCAGAAATTGTGCAAATGCAGCATGGACGCTGCGCCCCGGACGGCCAGCGGCGCTCTGATACGCCACGCGCCGGGTCGGCCGCTTTCCATCGGGCAGCAAGCGGTTTTGGGGCCACTTGCGCCGGAAAAGTGTGGTTTACGGCGCCTTTTATCCAGAGAAGCTGTGGATAACTTTGTGAACAAGCCTGCCAGGCGCTATGTAAGTGATTGATGCAAAAGAGAATTGGTTATATTGCCTAATTTTTGTTTTGCTCGTAAAACTCATAAGAATCAAAGGGTTGGACGAACCCATGCGCCTTTCGGGGCAGGGCGCCGGCATCAATGCTACCCCCTTGACATAGCGGTTATGCTGTGGACATGTCCCATTCACGCCGCTTGCCATCCGTGCGCCATGCCAGACTTGCCGAACTTTTCGCGTGACCCTTCCTCCACCGCGCCGCGCAGCGGCCGCGACGTCATTCCTGTCGGTGAGCTGAACCACACCATCGCCAGGCTGCTGGAACGCAGTTTTCCGCTGGCCTGGGTGCGCGGCGAGATTTCCAATTTCACGCGCGCCGCCAGCGGGCACTGGTATTTCTCGCTCAAGGATGCACGCGCGCAGATCCGCTGCGTGATGTTCCGCGGGCGCAACCAGCATGTCGACTTCCAGCCGCGCGAGGGCGAGGCGGTGGAAGTGCGCGCCGTGGTCACCATGTATGAGGCGCGCGGCGAGGTGCAGCTGGGCGTAGAGGCCATGCGCCGGGCGGGGCTGGGCAACCTGTACGAAGCCTTCCTGCGCCTGAAGGAAAAGCTGGCGCAGGCGGGGCTGTTCGCGCCAGAGCGCAAGCGCCCGGTGCCGGCGCATCCGCGCACCATCGGCGTGGTCACCTCGCTGCAGGCGGCGGCGCTGCGCGATGTGCTGACCACCTTGCGCCGGCGTGCGCCGCATGTGCCGGTGGTGGTCTATCCGGTACCGGTGCAGGGCGCTGGCGCGGCGCAGAAGATCGCCGACATGCTCGATGCGGCCAGCGCGCGGCGCGAGTGCGACGTGCTGATCCTTTGCCGCGGCGGGGGCAGCATCGAAGACCTGTGGTCGTTCAACGAAGAGGTGGTGGCGCAGGCGATTGCGCGCTGCGTGCTGCCGGTCATCTCCGGCGTGGGCCACGAAACCGACTTCACCATCGCCGACTTTGTCGCCGACGTGCGTGCGCCCACGCCGACCGGCGCGGCCGAGCTGGTCAGCCCGGATCGCGCGCACCTGCTGGCGCAGGCGATGCGTGCGCGCGACGCGCTCACGCAGTGCATGCGGCGCGGGCTGGACCTGCGCGCGCAGCACCTGGACTGGCTGGCGCGGCGCGTGCGCAGCCCGCAGGCGCAACTGCAGGAGCGGCGCGCGCGCGTCGACAATCTGGCCCGACATTTGCGGTCGGCATTGCGCGACACGGTGGTGTCGCAGCGCCACCGCCACCAATTGCTGGCGATGCGCTGGAGCGCGTGCCGCCCCGATGCCAGCGCCGCTCATGCCGACGTGGCCCGCCTGTGGCAACGCCTGCAGGCCGCCGCCGCACGCCAGCACGAGCGCGCCGGCCAGCGCCTGGCGCGCAGCGCCGGCGCGCTGGAGCTGCTGGCGCCGCAGCGTACGCTGGAACGCGGCTATGCGGTGCTGCTGGACCAGCGCGGACGCGCGCTGCGCTCGCCCGCCGAGATCCGCGCCGGCAGCGTGCTCGAAGCGCACCTGGCCGAGGGCGTGGCCGACCTGGCGATTGCCGGCGTGCAGGCCAAGCTGCCGGATTTCTGAGCGCCTGCGCGGCCCGGGAACGCCTCCCATTCGCGATGCCGCGGCGGGCCCGAAGCGTTCCGGGAAGCCGGGCGGAAATCCCCCCGGAAACCCTTGCCCGGACAAACTAACATCGGAGCAGGGGGCTTTGTCCCGCGGTTTGCGCGGGTCTTGCAAGTCCCCTACAATCGGCAATTCCGGACCCACAACCCCAACCCACAGAGACAGAACAATGGAACACAAGCTCCCCCCGCTCCCGTACGCGCATGATGCCCTGGCTCCGCACATCTCCAAGGAGACGCTGGAGTTCCATCATGACAAGCACCACCAGACCTACGTCACCAACCTGAACAACCTCATCAAGGGCACCGAGTTCGAGAACTCGACCCTGGAAGAGATCGTCAAGAAGTCGTCGGGCGGCATCTTCAACAACGCTGCCCAGGTGTGGAACCACACCTTCTACTGGGACTCGATGAAGCCCAACGGCGGCGGCCAGCCGACCGGCGCGCTGGCTGATGCCATCAACGCCAAGTGGGGCTCGTTCGACAAGTTCAAGGAAGAGTTCACCAAGACCGCCGTGGGCACCTTCGGTTCGGGCTGGGCCTGGCTGGTCAAGAAGACCGACGGCTCGCTGGACCTGGTCTCGACCTCCAACGCCGCCACCCCGCTGACCACCGACGCCAAGGCGCTGCTGACCTGCGACGTGTGGGAACACGCCTACTACATCGACTACCGCAATGCCCGCCCGAAGTACGTCGAGGCATTCTGGAATGTCGTGAACTGGGACTTCGCCGGCAAGAACTTCGCTGGCTGATCCGCGGATCATCCTTGCAGCAAGAAAGGGCCATGTGGCCCTTTTTTGTTTTGGGCGCGCACGGGGCGGGATTGGGTTTGAATCTGCCTGCGGGATCGTCCATATTTGTCCGTATCCGGCCACCAGCTTCCGGTGCGCCCGCGCGCGCTCCGTGTCATCGTGCACTTCGCAGGCCGGCCGTTTCCCACAGCCAGGTGCCCGATGGCCCGATGGAAGGCATGTTCCCCTTGCAGCCACGTCGGTGCCTGTCGCGCGCCCCGTCCATGGGCTGCTCTGGCTGTCGCGCTCTTGCTAGTCACCGCCGTCGGCGGCGCGAGCGCGCAGCCGCTGCCGTCCCCGCCGAGCGTGCCGCCCCCGTTCAAGCTGTTGCGCTATGACGAGGACTATCGCTACCTGCGCGATCCGGCCATGCGCACGGATTTCTGGGGCCCGGTCAAGTATGTGCCGCTCGGCAGTCCTGGCTGGTTCCTGAGCCTCGGCGGAGAGATCCGCGAGCGCTTTGAGGACTACTCGGCCAGCAATTTCGCCGTGCCGGGTCCGCGTGGCGATGGCTACCTGATGCACCGGGCGCTGCTGCACGCCGACCTGCATGCCGGCGAATCCCTGCGCGCGTTCGTGCAGCTGGGCAACCAGCTGGCCATGGGCAAGGACGTCACCACGCCGCCCTATGTCGACCAGCTCGATGTGCAGCAGGCATTCGTCGACCTGCGCGTGCCGCTCCCGGCGCCCGCGCAGGACCCGCTGCTGGTGCGCGTGGGCCGGCAGGAGATGGCGTTCGGCGCGCAGCGCCTGGTTTCGATCCGCGATGCCCCCAATGTGCGGCGCGCCTTCGACGGACTGAGGCTTGGCTCAAGCCTGGGCGGCGCACGGGTGGATGCCTTCGCCACGCGTCCGGTGCTGCTCAAGGACGGCAGCTTCGACGACCGGCCCAATCAGGCGCAGGGCTTCTGGGGCGTCTATGCGACGATGCCGGCGGCTTTCCTGCCGGCAACCTCCGCCGATCTCTACTACCTCGGTTTCGAGAATGACCGCGCGCTGTTCAGCGATGGCAGCGGCGCGGAGCGGCGGCATTCGCTCGGGGGCCGTCTGTTCGGCCGTCACGGCCGCTGGGACTGGGACTGGGAGGCGCTGTTCCAGTTCGGCAGCCTGGCCTCGCAACAGATCCGCGCATGGGGCTTTTCGACCGATACCGGGTACACCTTTGCGGCGTCGGCCTGGCACCCGCGCGCAGGCATCAAGGCGACCATGGGCAGCGGTGACCGCAATCCGCACGACGGCACCATCGGCACCTACAACGGCTTGTTTCCGAAGCTGGCCTACTTCAACCAGGCCGGCCTGATCGGCGCTTCCAACGTGCTGGATATCCAGCCGTCGCTGACGCTGATTCCCGCGGCCGGCATCAAGCTGACCTTCGCTTGTGACTTCATCTGGCGGGCAACCACGCACGACGCGGTCTACACCTCGGCGGGCATCCCGGTTCCCGGCACCGCGGGCCGCTCCGGCCAGTACAGCAGCAGCCAGCTCTCCGTGGACGTTGCGTGGCAGGCGAGCCGGCATGTGCTGGTCAATGGCGGCGCCGTGTACGTGGACGAGAGCCGCACGCTGAAGGCCGTTGGCGGACACAACACGCGCTTTCTCTACCTGGCACTCGGCTATACGTTCTGATGCGGCGGGCGCCATGCGGCGCATGAATGCATGCACCGCAATCCCTGATTTCCATCAGCCGCGGTTCAAAGCTGCTTGCGGTACACCACGAATCCGGACTTCTCAGCGACGGTGTCGTAAAGGCGCATGGCGGTGGTGTTCGTTTCGTGGGTCTGCCAGTACACCCTTGCCACGCCCAGTGCTTTGGCACGTGCATAGACCTGATCTATGAGTCGACGCGCGACGCCTTTTCCCCTTGCTTCCTCGGCAGTGAAGAGGTCCTGCAAATAGCAGTTCGGACTGAGTTGAATGGTGCTTCGATGCAGCAGAAAATGCGCCAGCCCGATCAACTCGCCCGCTTGCTCTGCAACTAACGCGTACATCGGCTCGTAGGCGTCGAAAAAGCGTGACCAGGTCGTGAGCGTGATTTCCGCCGGCAAGGCAGTGGCACCGTGCCGACCGTAGAATGCGTTATAGCCGCCCCAGAGGACTTTCCACGCAGGGAAGTCGTCCGGCTCGACGGCACGGATCTTCACCGGTTCAGCGGCTGGATCGATCGCTTGCATCATTTTCCTTTTCGGGAGTTCGACTGACCTGGCCACGGCCCGCATGGATCCGCCTGACCGGCAGATTTCGTTCATCCAGGCGCCGCCGCAGCAGCAGAAGGCGCGTTTCGAGATTGTCCTTGATTTTCCGGTTGCAAGGCACCCACCGACTGGAGGACGAACCAGTGCGGATGGCGTCAGTCGGGTGGAGCAGTATCCCTCGGAAAGCCACCCTCGCATGCCATCCACGATGGAAGATCGATGGCGTGGAATTGGCTACGTTCCGATCGGGAGCGAAGTCAGAGAGCGAAGTCAGGATTCTTTCGCCAGCTGCGAGATCCGCTTCCAGCGCGCATCCTCCTTCGGCAGCTCGGCAAGAAACTGGCGGCGATCCGCGATGTCGACGTACATCGACTGCTGCGCGCAGAACGCCTTGAACGCGGGCGATTGGGCGATGCGGATCAGTTCGTCGGACAGGCGCTCCACAACCGCTGCCGGCGTCGCCACCGGTGCCAGGGCTCCGATCCACGACGAGACCTGGTAGCCCGCAACGCCGGCTTGCGCCGTGGTCGGGACCTCCGGGATCTCGCCCCATCGCGCGGGGCTGGTGACAGCGAGGCCGCGCAGTTTCCCCGCCTTGACCAGGTGCGCGACGTGGCGCAGGCCATGGCGGCGCGCAAGGAAGAACTGATGCGCGAGACCGCCTGACGCGCCTGCGCCTGCGCCCGGGCCAGGCCGGGTGCGGCTCTTCAGCGGATTTGAAGGAGTCGCACAATGGGACGCGTCCCGCGCCCGCGGGCGGGACGCTACGATGATGGGGTCATCACCTGCCGTACCGCAACTGCCCATGACCTTTGTCGTGACGGATGCCTGCATCCAGTGCCGCCATACCGATTGCGTCGAAGTCTGCCCGATGTCGTGCTTCCACGAAGGGCCCAACTTCCTCGCCATCGACCCCGACCAGTGCATCGATTGCTCGATGTGCGTGCCGCTGTGCCCGGTTGGCGCGATCTACTCGGAGCATGACCTGCCCGAGGACCAGCGCCACTTCATTGCCCTCAATGCCGAACTGTCGCGGCGCGCGGACTGGCTGCCGTTGCTCAAGGCCAAGGGGCCGATCCCCGGCCATGAGCAATGGGTCGGTCATCCTGACCGCCTGTCGTTGCTGGAGCGCTAGCGCCCCGCGGTGTAGTCCGGGAACGCTTCTTCCAGCGTCAGCACGGTGCCGGTCAGCGTGCCGTCGTAGCCGGGCAGTGCATTGACGCGCTGGCGGAAGGCTTCGCTGGTGAGCGCGTCCACCGCGCCGGCCAGTGCCGCGCTGCGCAGCTTGGCACGCTCGATCGCAAAGAAGTAGCGCTCCTTGATCACTGGCACGAACGCCAGCCCGAAGCGCCGCGCCGCGGTTTCCACGCCAAAGCCCACGTCGGCCATGCCGCTGCCGATATACGCGGCTACCGCGGCGTGGGTGAACTCGCCATTGCTGTAGCCCTCGATGCGGGCTGTGTCGATGCCGCGCGCGGCCAGCATCAGGTCCAGCAGCAGGCGCGTGCCCGAGCCCACTTGGCGGTTGACGAAGCGCACCTCGCGCCGGGTCAGGTCTTCCAGCGTGTGGATGCCAAGCGGGTTGCCCGGCCGCACGAACAGCCCCTGGCTGCGCACCGCCAGGTGCACCAGGCAGTGGGTGTCCGGTTTGAGCCAGGTGGTGAAATGCCGCCACATGCCGTGCTCGAACTCGCCCACCGGCACATGGAAGCCGGCGATATCGCAGGCGCCTTCGGCCAGGGCCGCCACGGCCTCGACGCTGCCGCAGTACTTCAGGTCGTGCCGCACCTGCTGCTCGTCGAGGAAGTCACGCAGCGCCGCCACCGCGAAGCCGTGGCTGGCATGCAGCCGCGCCGTGGCTTCGGGCTGGTCCATCAGCTTCTTCAACTCGATCTCCAGCTCGGACGCCAGGCTGTCCAGCGTCGGTGACAGCCGCGCCCCGATCCGCTTGCTGGCCCACACCAGCTGCTGCGCCAGCGGCGTCAGCGCGCTGCCGCGCCCGCGAGTCTTGTCGATCAGCGGGCCGCCGAACAGCGCCTCGGCATCGCGCAGGATGCCCCAGGCGTAGCGGTAGGACAGCGATACCGCCTGTGCCGAGTGGCTGATGCTGCCGGATTCCTCGATATGACCGAGCAGGGCGACAAGCCGGGACACGTCCAGGGCCTCGCCACCGGGGCTGGCTTCGTCCCGGATCTGCAGGTGCGGGTGAATCGAGATGCGGATCATATGTAGAAAATAGCTTATTGAAGGGGCGCTGTCACTCCCATATAGTCCTTCCAACGGGAAAAACGGCGACGCCACAGCCCGTAAATAGGAAAAAAATAGCATATAAGAGGCCGCGCTGCCGATCTGGGCGACGCCTCACAGGAGACGCTATGCCAGAAATTGCCCCCCACGCAGCGGCATCCGCCGATGCCACGCGCATCGCCGCCATCGTGGCGGCACGCCAGGAAATGCCGGGCGCCTTGCTGCCGATCCTGCATGAGATCCAGGACACACAGGGCTATATTCCCGACGCCGCCGTGCCCGTGATTGCCCGCGCGCTGAACCTGTCGCGCGCCGAGGTGCATGGCGTGATCACCTTCTACCACCACTTCCGCCAGCAGCCGGCCGGGCGCCACGTGGTACAGGTCTGCCGCGCCGAAGCCTGCCAGTCGGTCGGTGCCGAAGCGCTGGCCGAGCATGCGCAGCGCGCACTTGGCTGTGGCTTCCATGAAACCAGCGCGGACGGGCAGGTGACGCTGGAGCCGGTTTATTGCCTGGGCCAGTGCGCCTGCGGCCCGGCGGTGATGGTCGGCGAGCAACTGCACGGCTATGTCGACGCGAAACGCTTCGACGCGCTAGTGCGCTCGCTGCGCGAGTCTTCGAAAGAAACCCCGGAAGCGGCGGAGGCACAGGCATGATCACGGTCACCACCATCTTCGTGCCGCGCGACTCCACCGCGCTGGCGCTGGGCGCCGACGATGTGGCGCGCGCCATTGCGCGCGAAGCCGCCGCGCGCAACCAGCACGTGCGCATTGTCCGCAACGGCTCGCGCGGCATGTTCTGGCTGGAGCCGCTGGTCGAGGTGCAGACCGGAGCCGGCCGCGTGGCCTATGGCCCGGTCAGCGCCGCAGACGTGCCGGAATTGTTCGACGCTGGCCTGCTGCAAGGCGGCGAGCACGCGCTGTCGCAGGGCGTGACCGAAGAGATCCCCTTCCTGAAGCAGCAGGAGCGCCTGACCTTCGCCCGCGTCGGCATCACCGATCCGCTGTCGCTGGACGACTGCCGCGCGCATGAGGGCTTTGCCGGCCTGGAGCGCGCGCTGGCGATGCAGCCCGCCGAGATCGTGCAGGAGGTCACCGACTCCGGCCTGCGCGGCCGCGGCGGCGCGGCATTCCCGACCGGCATCAAGTGGAAGACCGTGCTGGGCGCGCAGTCCGCGGTCAAGTACATCGTCTGCAATGCCGACGAAGGCGACTCGGGCACGTTCTCTGACCGCATGGTGATGGAAGACGACCCGTTCATGCTGATCGAAGGCATGACCATTGCCGCCCTGGCGGTGGGTGCTGAGCAGGGCTACATCTACTGCCGTTCCGAATACCCGCACGCGATTGCCGTGCTGGAAAGCGCGATCGGCATCGCCAACGCCGCCGGCTGGCTCGGCGACGACATCCGCGGCAGCGGCAAGCGCTTCCACCTGGAAGTGCGCAAGGGCGCCGGCGCCTATGTCTGCGGCGAGGAAACCGCGCTGCTGGAAAGCCTGGAAGGACGGCGCGGCGTGGTGCGCGCCAAGCCGCCGCTGCCGGCGCTGCAGGGGCTGTTCGGCAAGCCCACGGTGATCAACAACGTGATCTCGCTGGCCACCGTGCCGGTGATCCTGGCGCGCGGCGCGCAGTACTACCGCGACTACGGCATGGGCCGTTCGCGCGGCACGCTGCCGTTCCAGCTGGCCGGAAACATCAAGCGGGGCGGACTGGTGGAGAAAGCGTTCGGCGTCACGCTGCGCGAGCTGCTGGTCGACTACGGCGGCGGCACGCGCAGCGGCCGCGCCATCCGCGCGGTGCAGGTGGGCGGGCCGCTGGGCGCCTACCTGCCCGAGTCGCGCTTCGACGTGCCGCTGGACTATGAAGCCTATGCCGCGTTCGGCGGCGTGGTCGGCCACGGCGGCATCGTGGTGTTCGATGAAACCGTCGACATGGCAAAGCAGGCCCGCTACGCGATGGAGTTCTGTGCGATCGAATCGTGCGGCAAGTGCACCCCGTGCCGGATCGGCTCGACCCGCGGGGTCGAAGTGATGGACCGCATCATTGCCGGCGAGCAGCCGGTCAAGCATGTCGCACTGGTGCGCGACCTGTGCGACACCATGCTTAACGGCTCGCTGTGCGCGATGGGCGGCATGACACCGTACCCGGTGCTGTCCGCGCTGAATGAATTCCCCGAGGACTTCGGCCTCGCCTCCAACCCAGCCAAGGCCGCCTGAGCCAGGTCCAGCAGAGACACGGGAGACAAACCGCCATGAACGCCCGCAACGAGATCGATTTCGGCACGCCTGCCAGCCCATCCACTGAACTGGTCACCCTGGAGGTCGATGGCGTCAGCGTCACCGTGCCCGCCGGCACCTCAGTGATGCGCGCCGCGATGGAAGCGCAGATCGCCGTCCCCAAGCTGTGCGCCACCGACAGCCTCGAAGCCTTCGGCTCGTGCCGGCTGTGCCTGGTCGAGATCGAAGGGCGCCGCGGCTATCCGGCATCGTGCACCACGCCGGTCGAAGCCGGCATGAAGGTCAAGACCCAGAGCGACAAGCTGGCCGACCTGCGTCGCGGCGTGATGGAGCTATATATCTCCGACCACCCGCTCGATTGCCTGACCTGCCCGACCAACGGCAATTGTGAACTGCAGGACATGGCCGGCGTGGTCGGCCTGCGTGAAGTGCGCTACAACGACGGCGGCCCGGAAGCTGCGCCGATCGCGACGCACACGCAGATGAAGAAGGACGAATCCAATCCTTACTTCACCTATGACCCCTCCAAGTGCATCGTCTGCAACCGCTGCGTGCGTGCCTGCGAGGAAACGCAGGGTACCTTCGCCCTGACCATCAGCGGCCGCGGCTTCGATTCCCGCGTCTCGCCCGGCACCAGCCAGTCGTTCATGGAATCGGACTGCGTCTCGTGCGGCGCCTGCGTGCAGGCGTGCCCGACCGCGACGCTGACCGAGACCTCGGTGATCAAGTTCGGCCAGCCCTCGCACAGCACCGTGACTACCTGTGCCTATTGCGGCGTGGGCTGTTCGTTCAAGGCCGAGATGAAGGGCAATGAAGTGGTGCGCATGGTGCCGTACAAGGACGGCAAGGCCAATGAAGGTCACGCCTGCGTCAAGGGCCGCTTTGCCTGGGGCTACGCCACGCACAAGGACCGCATTCTCAAGCCGATGATCCGCGCCAAGATCACCGATCCGTGGCGCGAGGTGTCGTGGGAAGAGGCGATCGACTACGCCGCGTCGCAGTTCAAACGTATCCAGGCCGAGCACGGCAAGGATTCGATCGGCGGCATCGTGTCGTCGCGCTGCACCAATGAAGAGGGCTACCTGGTCCAGAAACTGGTGCGTGCCGCCTTCGGCAACAACAACGTCGACACCTGCGCGCGCGTGTGCCATTCGCCGACCGGCTATGGCCTGAAGCAGACCCTGGGTGAATCGGCCGGCACGCAGACCTTCAAGTCGGTCGAGAAGGCCGACGTGATCATGGTGATTGGCGCCAACCCGACCGACGGACACCCGGTCTTTGCCTCGCGCATGAAGAAGCGCCTGCGCGCTGGAGCGAAGCTGATCGTGGTCGATCCGCGCCGCATCGACCTGGTGGATTCGCCGCATATCCGTGCCGACTATCACCTGCAGCTGCGCCCGGGCACCAACGTGGCACTGGTGACCTCGCTGGCCCACGTGATCGTCACCGAAGGCCTGCTCAACGAAGCCTTCATCGCTGAGCGCTGCGAGGACCGCGCCTTCCAGCAATGGCGCGATTTCGTCTCGTTGGCGGAGAACTCGCCCGAGGCCATGGAAAGCGTCACCGGCATTCCGGCGGAACAGCTGCGCGGCGCCGCGCGCCTGTACGCTACCGGCGGCAATGCAGCGATCTACTACGGCCTGGGCGTGACCGAGCATGCGCAAGGCTCCACCACCGTGATGGGCATTGCCAACCTGGCCATGGCCACCGGCAATATCGGCCGCGAAGGCGTGGGCGTGAACCCGCTGCGTGGGCAGAACAACGTGCAGGGCTCGTGCGATATCGGCTCGTTCCCGCATGAGCTGCCGGGCTACCGCCACGTGTCGGACTCGACCACGCGTGGCCTGTTCGAAGCTGCGTGGAACGTCGAGATCAGCCCCGAGCCGGGCCTGCGCATTCCCAATATGTTCGAAGCCGCGCTGGCTGGCAGCTTCAAGGGCCTGTACTGCCAGGGCGAGGACATCGTCCAGTCCGACCCGAATACGCAGCACGTGTCCGAGGCGCTGTCGTCGATGGAATGCATTGTGGTGCAGGACATCTTCCTCAACGAGACCGCCAAGTACGCGCACGTGTTCCTGCCGGGCTCGTCCTTCCTGGAAAAGGACGGCACCTTCACCAACGCCGAGCGCCGCATCTCGCGCGTGCGCAAGGTGATGCCGCCCAAGGCGCGCTATGCCGACTGGGAAGCGACCATCCTGCTGGCCAATGCGCTCGGCTATCCGATGGAGTACAAGCATCCGTCGGAGATCATGGACGAGATCGCGCGCCTGACGCCGACCTTCGCGGGCGTCAGCTACAAGCGCCTGGACCAGCTGGGCAGCATCCAGTGGCCGTGCAACGCCGACGCGCCGGAAGGCACGCCGACCATGCATATCGACGCCTTCGTGCGTGGCAAGGGCAAATTCATCATCACCAAGTACGTGCCCACCACCGAGAAGATCACGCGCGCCTTCCCGCTGATCCTGACCACTGGCCGCATCCTGTCGCAATACAACGTCGGCGCGCAGACGCGCCGCACCGACAACGTCTACTGGCATGCCGAGGACCGGCTCGAGATCCATCCGCACGATGCCGAGGAGCGCGGCATCAAGGACGGGGACTGGGTCGGGGTGCAGAGCCGGGCAGGGGACACCGTGCTGCGCGCGATTGTCAGCGAGCGCATGCAGCCGGGCGTGGTCTACACCACCTTCCACTTCCCGGAATCCGGCGCCAACGTGATCACCACCGACAACTCCGACTGGGCCACCAACTGCCCGGAATACAAGGTGACCGCGGTGCAGGTGCTGCCGGTGGCGCAGCCTTCGGCGTGGCAGCGGGAGTACCAGGAGTTCAACACCCAGCAGCTGCAACTGCTGGAAGCCGCGAGCGCCGATCCGGCGCAGGCCGCAGGGTGAGCGGAGGGTCACGCCATGATGCGCTGCATGCAGTCACCGGAAATTGATCCGGAAGCGGCGGAAGACGCCGTGCCCGCCACCCACAGCACCTTCGCCGTCAGCCGCTGGCGCCGCGGCGAGCTGATGCTGAGCCCCGATGAAGTGGCCGAGGAAGTGCCGGTCGCGCTGGTGTACAACGGCATCTCGCACGCGGTGATGCTGGCGACGCCGGCCGACCTGGAGGACTTTGCGATCGGGTTCAGCCTGAGCGAGGGCATCGTTACCCGTGCCAGCGACGTCTATGACATCGAGATCGATACGCGCGAGCACGGCATCGCCGTGCAGCTGGAGATCGCCTCCGAAGCCTTCATGCGGCTCAAGGATCGCCGCCGCTCGCTGGCCGGACGCACCGGCTGCGGGCTGTGCGGCACTGAATCGCTGGAGCAGGTGATGCGCCTGCCGGCACCTGTGCGCAGCGAAGCCAGCTTCCATACCGACGTGATTCAGGCCGCCTTCGTGCAACTGCAACTGCGACAGGAGCTGCAGCAACACACGGGTGCGACGCACGCTGCCGCATGGCTGCGTGCAGATGGCCATGTATCCCTGGTGCGCGAAGACGTGGGCCGCCACAACGCGCTGGACAAGCTGGCGGGCGCGCTTGCCCGCAGCGGCGAGGACATCTCCAGTGGCGCGGTGCTGGTGACCAGTCGCGCGAGCTATGAAATGGTACTGAAGACCGCCGCCATCGGTGCCGGCGTGCTGGCCGCAGTGTCCGCACCGACGGCGCTGGCCGTGCGCCTCGCCGAGCAGGCCAACATCACCCTGGCCGGCTTCGTGCGCGCCGGCGCGCACGTGGTCTATGCCCATCCCCAACGTTTGCAGCACGAAGCGAGTCTGGCATGAAGATCGACAACCTCATCACCATGGCCAACCAGATCGGCAGCTTCTTCGAGGCCATGCCGGATCGGGAAGAGGCTGTCTCGGATATTGCGGGGCATATCAAGCGGTTCTGGGAGCCGCGGATGCGCAAGGCGCTGCTGGGGCATGTGGATGCCGAAGCAGGGAACGGGCTGTTGGATATCGTGCGCGAGGCGCTGGGGCGGCATCGGGCGATGCTGGAGTAAGGGAGGCGTTGGGCTTGGTGCCAGGCACCTCCGGCGCCAAGCAGAAACACCACCTCACCTCAACCTCAACGGCTCCAGCAACGCCCCGTCATACTCCCCCCGCGAGATCCGCCCAAGCTCCAGCATTCGCTGCAGGATATAAATCTGCCGCTGCCGCGCCCGCCTGGGATTCGCCACCGGATTGTTAGCCGAAGGCGCCTTGGGCAACCCGGCCAGCATCGCACACTCAGCCAGCGTCAACTGATCCAGCCGCTTGCCAAAGTAAGCCCGCGCCGCATCGGCAAAGCCGTACGCCCCCTGTCCCAGGTAGATCTTGTTCATATACAGCTCCAGGATCTCGTCCTTGGTCAGCGCCTTTTCAATCCGGTAGGACAGCAGCACCTCGTACAGCTTGCGGGTATAGGTCTTGTCCCGCGACAGGTAGAAATTGCGTGCCACCTGCATGGTGATGGTCGATGCCCCCTGCGACAGCTCGTCCGACAAGTTGGCAACGCCGGCACGGACGACGCCGATGTAGTCAATGCCGTCATGCACGTAGAAGCGCTCATCCTCGATCGCCACCACGGCGTCGGTCAGCTCGCGCGGGATCTTGCCGATGGGCACATAGTCGGGCGTATGGCGGAAGGCGGTAAGCGCGTCGAGCGACGGCAGCTGCCGGTTGGCGGCCAGGATGGCGATGGCGGCCAGCAGCGCGCCGCCGATCACGGCGAGCACCAGCAGCTTGATGAAGGCGGACCAGAGGCTTTTCATGGCACGTATTGTGCCAGCCGCGCGCGGCAGGACGCGAGCCCCGCCGCGGGCGGCGCCTTCAGGCCGTGGGGACGGCTACGTTGAGCGACTGTGCCAGGCGCTCAAGGTTGCGCCAGATGGCCGGGTTGATGTCCAGCGTGTCGCCGGCCTGCGCCCGGTTGGCGGCCTCGTACTCGCCGGGGTACTGCACGCGGTCGACGCCCGGCGCTGGCGGCGTGTCGTGCAGGTAGCGGATGAACGCCTCGACCTCGGCGCTCTGCCAGTCCAGGCCCAGGTCCAGCGCAGGATTGAGCAGCACCGCGAACAGGTTGTTGGTGGCCACGCCGCCGCGCGGGTTGTCCGGCTGGATGGTGCCGCCGCCGGACAGCACGCCCGCCAGCAACTCGGCCACCACGCCCAGCGCATAGCCCTTGTGGCCGCCGAAGGGCAGCAGCGCGCCGGGGTGTTCGCCGAACATGGTGGAGGCGTCGGTGGTGGGGTTGCCGTCGGCGTCGATGATGCTGCGCTCTGGCGCCGCCTCGCCTTTCTCGGCCAGCACACGGGCCTTGTTGATCGCAATCGCGCTGGTGGCGATGTCCATCACCAGCGGCGGCCGCCCGTTGGGCATCGGCCCGGCAAAGCACAGCGGGTTGGTGGTGAGCCGCGCCACGCGGCCGCCGAACGGGGCCACCACAGGCGCGCGGTTGATCACGTTGGTGAAGCTCAGCAGCACACAGCCGGCGGCTGCCACCATCTCGCCGTAGTGGCCCATGCGGCCGAGATGGTGCGAGCGGCGCAGCGTGACGATGCAGTGGCCATGCTGGCGCACGCGCTCGATCGCTGCCTGCATCACGGACTTGCCCACGTGCTGGCCGAAGCCGCCGTCGCCGTCGAACACCATCAGCGTGCCCTGGTCCAGCACGCATTTGGCGCGGCCTTGCGGGTTGACGCTGTGGCTGTCGAGGGCCGTGCGGTAGTTGGGCAGGATCGACAGGCCGTGGCTGATATAGCCGCAGCGGTCGGATTCGACCAGGTGCTCGGCCACGTCGTCGGCGATGTCGGCGGGTACCTGCTGCGCGGCGAGGATGTCGCGAGCAAGCTGGCGGGCGCTGGTGAGGGAGACCTTCATGGCAGCCATCTCCTCAGACCCAGCCGAGCCAGCGCCAGTAGGTGGCCGCGAACAGCAGCATCATGGCGTAGCCGATGATCGTCACGGGGATGCCGATGCACGCGAACTGGCGGCCGTTGAAGGTTTCCGTGCCCAGGCACACCATGTTCTGCGGCGCGTTGATCGGCAAGATAAAGCCGAAGCTGACGGTAAAGCCCAGCAGCATGGTCATGCCCACGCGGTTGATGTCGCCGGGCAGCGTCTGCAGCACCGCGATCAGGATCGGCAGCAGCGCCGCGGTCAGCGCGGTGGCGCTGGCAAAGCCCAGGTGGATCAGGATCAGGAAGGCCGACAGGATCGCAAACACCAGCAGCGCGCCGTGCGTCGCCAGCCCGGAATGCGTGACCACGAACTGCCCCAGCCACTGGCCGGCGTTGGTGGACAGCAGCGCCGTGCCCAGGCTGATGCCGACGCCGAACACGATCAGCGTGCCCCAGGGCGTGCGTTGCTGCATGGTCTTCCAGTCCATCACGCCGATGCGCGGCATCATCAGGATCACCAGGCCGACGAAGGTCACGGTGGCGGTATCGAAGCTGTGCAGCTTGCCTTCGGTGGCCCAGAACAGCAGCAGTCCCAGCGATACCGCGGCCAGCCGCTTCTGCGGCGCGCTCATCGGGCCGAGGGCCGACAGCTCGCGCTGCACGGCTTCCTTGCCGCCGGGGATGGCGTCGGTCTCGGCGGGCAGCAGGAAGCGCACCAGGAAATACAGCACCACCGACATCGCGATGGCCCACGGCGCGCCGGCGATCAGCCATTGCAGCCAGGTGATGCGCTCGCCCAGCAGCTTGTCCATGAAGCCCACCGTCAGCAGGTTCTGCGCCGCGGCGGTCTGGATGCCGACGTTCCAGATGCTGGTGGCCTGCGCCACCGTGATCATGATGCCGGCGGCGATATTGGACTTTTTGTCGACGCCGAAGGCGGCGATCACGCCCATCATGATCGGCACCACGCAGGCGCTGCGCGCGGTGGCGCTGGGCACCACCAGGCTCAGCGCGATGGTGACGGCGATCGTGCCAATCAGGATGCGGCGCGTGCTGGTGCCGATGGCAGACAGCGTCACCAGCGCGATGCGCCGGTCTAGCCCGGTCACGGTCATCGCTGCGGAGATAAACAGCGCCGCGGCGACCAGTGCCAGCGCGGTGTTGGAGAACCCCGCCAGTGCCATGCCGAGCGCTTTCGAGGTGCCGTACTGCACCGAGGGGTCGTTGACGGTCGGCGCAAAGCCGATCAGCCCCGCCATCAGTGAGGTGATCATGATGGCACTGGTCTCATATGACACCGCCTCGGTGATCCACACCACGATGGCGAAGGCGAGGATCGCCAGCATGCGCTGGCCGGCGACGGTCAGCCCCTCGGGCTGCGGGATCGCCAGCACCACGAGCAGCGCTCCGACGGCGGCGAACAGGCCCCAGTGCAGCGTGAGTTTCGGTGTCGGCACGACAGCCTGTGCAGCCGCGGCGGAGGGGGCGGAAGGGGGGGAGGCGGAAGTGTCTGTCATCGCCGGCATCCTTTTGGTTGGTGATCCTGGTCGGTACCCGGGGACACCTGGCTCGGACGGCTCTCGGCGGACAGTGCGGCGCGCCGGCGCTGGGACAGCACGGCCGGCAGGACAGGCAAGTGTCGGTCGCGAGACGGCATCCGTGTGCGGTGTGCCCGGAGCGGCTTCGCTGCTGGCGTGGCCGCCGCGTTCGACATGATAGGAATTTTCCGACTGGCAGCCGGCCCTGTCGAGGGCAACTCCGTGCTATTTCCGCCCGCCATGAGCAAGATCAAGTCCACGCGTGATCAATGGATACTCGGGCCGCCACAGGCGTCATACCAGTGAGAAGCTCGCCACATAAGGTCTGGCGGCGGTGTGTGTGCGCAAGCGCGCCACCATGGCCCCGGCCGGGTGATGCATGAGCGGAAGTGATCTGAAATAATTGGAGCCGACCATGAAGGTTTTGGTACGTGGACTGAAAGCAGGACTGGACGCTGCGGCGCTGCGCGAGGCGCTGGCGCGGTATGCGAAGATCCGTTCGGTGGAACTGGTGGAAGCGGGCGACCCGAAGCACCCGTGGGCGTGGGTCGATATCGATGCCAGTGCGCTGACGGTGTGGAAGCTGGTGGCGCGGCTGGACCGGCGCTATATCGCCGGCTGCCACCTGCGCTGGCATGTGCCGGCGTACCGCGAGCGCTGAAGCGCCGGCACGGCATCGGCCAGTATCGCAAGGACAATCAGGAAAGAACAATGATCAAGTGGCTTCAACGCGCAGGCTGCCTGCCAGCGCATGCCGTCGTGCCGCAGGCTCCGGCCGCGGCCAGCGACCAGGGCCGGCATGACCTGGCCTTCGACACCATCAGCAATGCGCGCGACCTTGGCGGCCTGGCCGGCGCGGGCGGACGCCGCGTGCGCCAGGGGCGCCTGTACCGCAGCGGCAACCCCGCGCTGGCCAGCGCGGCGGACCTGGAGCGGCTGCAGACGCTCGGGCTCGACATGGTGGTGGATTTCCGTTCGCCCGGCGAGAAGTCGCCCGAAGAGGCAGCCTTCGGCCAGCGCTTCCACTGGGTGGCGGCGCCGGTGCTGGAGGGCAGCATGGCGATGGACGTGCTGATGCCGCGCCTGCGCGCCAGCACGCCGGCACAGATGGATGCCTTCATGCTGGAGGTCTATGGCGACTTCCCGGTGCGCTACCGCGAGGCCTTCGCCGGCTTCATGCGCACCGCGCAGGACGGCAAGACGCTGCTGTTCCACTGCACCGCCGGCAAGGACCGCACGGGCTTTGCCGCCCTGCTGTTGCTGGCGGCGCTGGGCGTGGCGCAGGACGATATCCTGGCTAACTACCTGGAGTCGAACCAGCGCAATGCGCAGTTCAACCAGACTGCGCTGGCGCGCATGGCCGAGCTTGGCGTGGCTCCCGCGGTGATGACGCCGCTGCTGGAAGTCCGCGCCAGCTACCTCGATGCGTCGATGCAGGCCATCGATGCAGGCTGGGGCAGTGTCGACAACTACCTGCGCGACGCGCTCGAAGTGGACGTCGCGCAGCTGCGCGGGCACTACCTGGCAGGCTGACTCAAAGCTGCCCGCATTCGCGCAGGATGCGGGCGGTGTTCAGCGCAATCATTCCTTCTTCATCGGTCGGCAGCACCAGCACCGGCACGCGGCTGTCGTCCCGGCTGATGCGCTGGCTGTTCTCGCCGTTGGCGCCACCGTCGAGCGCGATGCCGAACAGGCCCGCCAGGTGTTCGCAGATGCGTGCGCGCACCGGCGGCGAGTTGGTGCCGATGCCCGCGGTGAACACCAGCGCGTCAAGGCCGCCCAGCGTGGGGGCGAGCTTGCCGATCTCCTGCGCGGCGCGGTAGGTGTAGAAGTCCACCGCCAGCCGCGCGCGCGGTGCATCGCTGGCCAGCAGCGCGCGCATGTCGCTGCTCACGCCTGACAGTCCCTTCAGCCCGGATTCCTGGTACAGCATCGCCTGGATCTCGGCCGGCTTCATGCCCTGCTGCGCCAGCCACAGCAGCGCGCCGGGATCGACCGAGCCGCAGCGCGTGCCCATGGGCAGGCCGTCGAGCGCAGTCAGGCCCATGGTGCTTTCCACGCTGCGGCCGTCGCGCATGGCGCACAGGCTGGCGCCGTTGCCCAGGTGCGCCACGATCACGCGGCCCTCGGCCAGGTCGGGCGCGACCTGGCGCAGCCGGCGCGCGATGTACTCGTACGACAACCCGTGGAAGCCATAGCGCCGGATGCCGCGCTCGTAGTACGCGTAGGGCAGCGCCATCAGCTGCGCCAGCACGTCGTGGCCAGCATGGAAGGCGGTGTCGAAGCAGGCCACCTGCAGCAGGTCCGGCACGGCCTCGCGCACCGCGCGGATGGCAGTCAGGTTGTGCGGCTGGTGCAGCGGCGCCAGCGGCACCAGCGCCTCCAGCTTTGCGATCACCTCGTCGTCGATGCGCACGGCCTGCGCATAGTCGGCGCCGCCATGCACCACGCGATGGCCGATCGCCACCGGCGGGTTGTCGCGCAGGCCCACGCTCAGCACCAGGCGCACCAGGCGGAAGGCGGCGTCGTGGTCGGCCACCTGGGCCTGCGGGAAGGTCTCTTCGGCGACCACGCGCCCGTCGGCCATGCGCGCGGTCAGGCGCGGCGCCACGCCGATGCCCTCGATCTGGCCGTGCGCGCTCAACACCGGGTTGATGTCGGCATTGCCATGCGCGGCGTCGGGCACGGCGTAGACCGATACCTTGACGCTGGACGAGCCGGCGTTGACAACTAGGATGATGGGATGCACGGCAGGATGGATGGCGGTCACGCTGGATGGACTCCCAAGTGGTTGCGCAAGGGCCGCACGGGCACGGCTCAGACCTGCGCCGCGGCTGCGGCGTTGCGGCGTGCGTGCGCCAGCAGCACGGCAATGGCGCAGCTGCCGATGCGCGCGCGCACGCTGTCGGCCCGGCTGGTGAGGATGATGGGCACGCGCGCGCCCAGCACGATGCCGGCGGCTTCGGCGCCCGCCAGGAAGGTCAGCTGCTTGGCCAGCATATTGCCGGCTTCCAAGTCCGGCACCAGCAGGATGTCGGGGTCGCCGGCCACGTCCGAGTCGATGCCCTTGGTGATGGCGGCTTCGCGGCTGATGGCGTTGTCGAAGGCGAGCGGGCCGTCCAGCATGCCGCCGGTGATCTGGCCGCGCCGTGCCATGGTGCACAGCGCCGCGGCGTCGATGGTGGAGGGGATCTTGTCGGTGACGGTTTCCACTGCCGACAGGATCGCCACCTTGGGCTGCTCGATGCCCAGCATGCGCACCAGGTCGATGGCATTGCGGCAGATATCTGCCTTCTCGTTGAGCGTGGGGAAGATGTTGACCGCTGCATCGGTGATGAACAGCGGCTTGTGGTAGCGCGGCACGCTCATGGCGAATACATGCGACAGGCGCCGCCCGGTGCGCAGGCCACTGGCCGAGGCGGTGACCGCATGCAGCAACTCGTCGGTGTGCAGGCTGCCCTTCATCAGCAGCTCGGCCTCGCCGGCCCGCACGGCTTCGACCGCGCGCTCGGCCGAGGCATGGCTGTGCGCGGTGTCGATGATCCGGGTGTCGCCCAGCGCAAGTCCATGCTCGGCGGCGACCTGCCGGATGCGCGCGGCGGGCCCGACCAGGATCGGTACGATCAGGCCCAGCTTCGCGGCCTCGAGCGCGCCGCTCAGCGATGAGACATCGCACGGGTGCGCCACCGCGGTGGGGATGGGCGGCAGCCCAGCGCAGCGCGGTGTACTTGTCCGGCGCCTCGGCGGCGGGCGCGGCAAGTCCGGACATGGCAGACGTGGCAGTCGAGGCAGCGGTCATGGCGATGTTCCGAGAGCGGATGCTGGGCAAGGATACTGGTCCGGCGCGGTGGCGTCGAGGGATGGCCGTCGGTCTCGCACCGGGTGCTCCGCGCACCGCCTTGCTGCAGTGCGCAAGCGCACTGCGCCAGTATAGGCGACGAATTTGTCGGGTTGATGACCGATGGATGCTGCGCGCGGCGAGGCTTTGGGGGGTGCCGGTCAGCGGGTTGCACGGCATCGCCGCGGCTGCTAGGCTTGTTTTTGCTGCAATGCAACAAGCGTCACTCCAGTGGCGCTGACAGTGCGCCAGCGCCCGGCAGCGGCGCCAATCAGGGGAAAGTGGAATGACCGCACGCATACCCGCCAGGCCGCCGCAAGGCAGTTCCGGCCCATCACCCTCCACCACGCAGGTCCCAGAAGCAGCCAATCCGTTCGCGGCGCTCGGCCAGCCGGCGTTGGAATACTTCACCGACGCCTGGCAGCGCACCGTGCTGCTGTTCGACATCCTGCGCGAGCGCGGCAACGAGACCGCCGAGCATGAGCGCGAGGGCATGCCGCCTGTGCTCGTGTTCGAGCAGGAACTGCTGGCCGACGGCCGCGAACTGCCCGAGCCCGTCAACTACGCGCTGCTGCGCATCGTGCCGCCGGCCAACAGCCCGACCGACCCTGCCAAGCGCCCCTTCGTGGTGATTGACCCGCGCGCGGGCCACGGCCCCGGCATCGGTGGCTTCAAGGCCGACAGCGAGATCGGTATCGCGCTGCGCACCGGGCATCCGTGCTATTTCGTCACCTTCTTCCAGGAGCCCTGCCCGGGGCAGACGATCGAATCGGTGGCGCGCGCCGAGGCCGACTTCCTCAAGATCGTCGGCGAGCGGCACCCGGACGCACCCGGCAAGCCCTTCGTCATCGGCAACTGCCAGGCCGGCTGGGCACTGATGATCCTGGCCGCGGTCGCGCCCGAGCGCACCGGGCCGCTGCTGGTGGCCGGCGCACCGCTGGCGTACTGGTCGGGCGTGCGCGGGCGCAACCCGATGCGCTACAGCGGCGGGCTGCTGGGCGGCTCGTTTCTGGCCTCGCTGACCGCCGACATGGGCAATGGCCGCTTCGACGGTGCCTGGCTCGTGCAGAACTTCGAGCAGCTCAATCCGGCCAACACGCTGTGGAAGAAGCTCTACGACGTCTACGCCAAGGCGGACACGGAAGGCCCGCGCTTCCTGGAGTTCGAGCGCTGGTGGGGCGGCCACTTCCTGATGAACCGCGCGGAGATCGACTGGATTGTGCAGAACCTGTTCGTCGGCAACCGGCTGACCGCGGGCGAGGTGCGCAGCAGCGACGGCAAGACCGTGGTGGACCTGCGCAACATCCGTTCGCCGGTGGTCGTCTTCGCGTCCTGGGGGGACAACATCACGCCGCCGCAGCAGGCGCTGAACTGGATCCCGGACCTGTACCCCACCGATGAGGAACTGGTCGCCAACGACCAAGTGATCGTCTACTGCCTGCACGAGACCGTGGGGCACCTGGGCATCTTTGTTTCCGCCGGCGTCGCCAACCGCGAACACAGCGAACTGTTCTGCGCGCTGGACCTGATCGATGTGCTGCCGCCGGGCCTGTACGAGGCCAAGATCGAGGACGTGGCGCCTGACCTGCCACACCGGGACCTGATCGAAGGGCGCTACCTGGTGCGCTTCGAGCGCCGCAGCGTCAACGACATCCTGGCGCTGGACGACGGCCGCGAGGACGAACGCCCGTTCGAGGTGGTGCGGCGCGTGGCCGAGATCAACCAGCACATGTACGACACCTTCGTCTCGCCATGGGTGCGCGCGATGTCCAATGAACTGGGCGCGCAGTGGATGCGCACGCTGCACCCGGCGCGGCTGGAGCGCTCGCTGGCGACCGACATGAATCCGTGGATGGCGTGGATCGGCGCGATGGCGCCGATGGTGCGCGCGCATCGCGCGCCGGTGGCGCCGGACAATCCGTTCCTGACCATGGAGAAGGCCGCGTCGGCGCAGATCGTCAGCGCGCTCGACCAGTATCGTGATGTACGCGACGCGTGGTACGAGCGGACCTTCGAGGCAATCTACGGTTCGCCGGCGATGGCGGCGCTGGTGGGCATGAGCGGGCAGTTGCCACCGGCCAACGTGGAGTCGCCCGTCACCGTGGCGTTGCGCAAGGAACTGGCGCAGCGGCGCCTGCACGATGCCGAGGCGGCGATCGGGCAGGGCGGCACACTGGAGGCCTTTGTGCGCGTGCTGGCCTACGTGGCCGATCGCCCCAGCGCCATCGAGGAGCGGCCGTTCAACCTGCTGCGCCGCATTGCGCGCGAACAGCAGCAAGCCACCGAGCAATCCGGCGGCCAGGCCGACCTGGCCGCCTTCAAGACCGCAGTGCGCCAGCAGAGCTTTATCGTCAGGCTGGATCCGCAGCGCGCGATCCGGGCGCTGCCGGCCCTGGTGCCGGACCGCGAGACCCGCCGCAAGCTGATGGTGGCGGCGCATCGCGTGATGACGGTCGGCGGCCCGCTGTCAGGCGAGCGGCTGGGGCGCTATCGCGAAGTCGCCGAAGTAATGGGCACGGGTCATCCGCCCGAGGCTGCCGACGCAGTTGCGCCGGTGGACGCGGCCGATACCGCGTCTGCCCTCAGCCATGCCGGGAACGGCAAGCCGCAGGCCGCGCGCACCACCGGCAAGCGCAAGGCCGCGCCGCGCGCCACGCGGCCGCGCAGCTGAGGCTTGCGCACCGCATCGGGTTTGGTCCAACAGGAGCCGCCATGGTCAACGTATCCAATCCGCCGCTTGCCGGCGCCCGTGTGCTGGTGGCCGGCGTGGCCAATGCCGATTCGATTGCGTGGGGCTGTGCCAGGGCGTTCCATGAACTGGGCGCACAGGTCGCCATGACCTACCTGAACGACAAGGCTTACCCGCACGTGGCGCCGCTGGCCGAAGCCATTCAGGCGCCCATCCTGATGCCGCTGGACGTGGAAGACGCGCAGCAGATGACGGCGCTCTTTGCGCGTATCGAGAGCGTGTGGGGCGGTCTCGATTCGATAGTCCATTCGATTGCGTTCGCGCCCAAGGCCGACCTGCAGGGCGGCCTGCTCAATTCGTCGGCAGAGGGGTTTGGGCGCGCCATGGACATCTCATGCCACTCCTTCGTGCGCATGGCGCGCCTGGCCGTGCCGCTGATGCCGCAGGGCGGCACGCTGTTCGCGATGAGCTATGAGGGCGCCAACCGCGTCGTGCCCAACTATGACCTGATGGGCCCGGTCAAGGCGGCGCTGGAAGCCAGCTGCCGCTACTTGGCGCACGAGCTGGGGCCGCTGGGTATCCGCGTCCACGCGATCTCGCCCGGGCCGCTGAAGACGCGCGCGGCCTCGGGCCTGAAGGACTTCGACCTGCTGCTGGCCGACGCCGCCGGGCGCGCGCCGCTGGGCGAGGTGGTCGACATCATGGACGTGGGCTTTGCCACTGCCTACCTGGCCACGCCGTATGCGCGGCGCATCTCGGGCAACACAGTCTATGTGGATGGTGGCGTGCACATCATGGCCTAGTGTCCTGCGCTGGACCGATCCGCAATTCGGATTACCATAGCCGCGTCTCGAACTCCATTGCGGTGCCGGCCACCGGCACCCGACATCCATGCTTGAACTCCAGGGAGCCATCTGGTTCCGCTCCGGCTCACAAGACTGGGGCGGCAAGGACCGCATCGCGCTGCTCGCCGCCATCGGCGAACACGGCTCGATCACCGCGGCCGCGCGCGCGGTCGGCATCAGCTACAAGGCCGCGTGGGACGCCATCGATGCCATGAACAACAGCGCGGGCGAGCCGCTGGTGGTGCGCGCCGCCGGCGGCAAGGGCGGCGGCGGCACGCACCTGACCGCGCGCGGCGAGCAACTGATCCGCACCTATCGTGCGCTGGAAGACGAACACCAGCGCTTTGTCGCGCAGCTGTCGCGCCTGGGCGAGGGGGCGGCCGACGATATCCACCTGATGAGGCGAATGATGATCAAGACCAGTGCACGCAACAAGCTGTTCGGGCGCGTGGCCAGTGTGCGCGGCGGCGCGGTCAATGACGAGGTCGTGCTGGCACTGCCCGGCGGGCAGCAGATCGTGGCCACCATCACGCATGAAAGCGTCGAAACGCTGGCGTTGGCCGAGGGCACCGAGGCGTTTGCGCTGATCAAGGCATCGTCGGTGCTGGTGGGGCTGCCCGATCCGGGGATGCGGCTGTCGGCGCGCAACCAGTTGCCGGGGGTGGTGTCGCGCGTGATGCCTGGCGCGGTGAACGCCGAAGTGGTGATCGAACTCGACGGCGGCGGTACGGTTGCGGCGATCGTGACCAATGGGAGTGTGGAAGCGCTGGGGCTGGAAGTGGGGGTGGCTGCGGTGGCGGTGTTCAAGGCGTCAAGTGTAATCCTGGGTGTAGTGGCGTGAGGTAGTCCTGCGGCAGGAATGGGAAGATGGGCGGGCATCGGCTGCCCCCGGCGTGCAATAATAGCCACCCAAAAAAACAGCCGTTCCACAACAAATGCACGCCGCTCTCGCCGGCTTCTCCCTCGGTCTTTCCCTGATTCTTGCCATCGGTTCCCAGAATGCTTTCGTGCTGCGACAAGGGTTGCGGCGCGAGCATGTGTTCTGGGTCTGCCTGGTGTGCGCGCTTTCCGATGCGCTGCTGATCCTGCTGGGTGTTTCCGGCTTTGCCGTGATGATCCGCGAGCTGCCCTGGCTGGGTGCGGCGATGCGCTATGGCGGCGCGGCTTTCCTGATCTGGTATGGCGCACGCAGCTTCCTGGCCGCGTGGCGCTCGAACGCGGTGCTGGATCCCAGCGACGCCGCGCCGCGGCCGCTTGGAGCCACGCTGGCGGTGTGCCTGGCGTTCACCTGGCTCAATCCGCATGTGTATCTCGATACGGTGATGCTGATCGGTTCGGTGTCGACGCAGTTCGCAGGGAACGCGCGCGAGTTCGCCGCGGGTGCCATGACCGCGTCGTTCCTGTTCTTCTTTTCGCTGGGCTATGGCGCGGCGCTGCTGCGGCCGGTGTTTGCGCGGCCGCGCGCGTGGCAGGTGCTGGAAGTGGTGATCGGCATCACCATGTGGGTGATTGCCGCGCGGCTGCTGCTGGGCTGAGCGCAGGAGAGAGACGCATGCCAAGAAACATCGAGATCAAGGCTCGCATTGACAGTATAGAAGCCTTGCTGCCGCATGCGGCAGCACTGGCCGACAGCGGTCCCGAATACATCCGCCAGGACGATACCTTCTTCCCCTGCGCCAACGGCCGGCTCAAGCTGCGCGAGTTCGCCCCCGACCGCGGCGAGCTGATCTTCTATGCGCGTGCCGACGAGGCGGGGCCGAAGGAGAGCTTCTACATCCTGTCGCCGACGCAATCGCCGGATACCTTGCGCGCGGCGCTGGCCGCGGCGCATGGCGAGGGCGGGCGGGTGCGCAAGCTGCGCACGCTGTACCTGGCTGGCCGCACGCGCGTGCACCTGGACCGGGTCGAGGCGCTGGGCGATTTCCTGGAACTGGAAGTGGTGCTGGCCGACGGCGAGCGCCTGGAGGACGGCGTGGCCGAAGCCCACGCATTGCTGGCGCGGCTGGGCATTCCCGCGTCGAACCTGATTGAAGGCGCCTACGTCGACCTGCTGCGCTCGGCTCAGGCCACCCGCGCCGACACCGGCGCGTAGACCGGCGGATGGTGGCGGCTGGTGCCGCTGCCGAAGATGCGGCCCTCGCGGATTTCCAGCACGTGGTCGCCCAGCGCCTCGACATCGGCGGGATCGTGTGAGATCACCAGCATCGGCACATCCAGGCTGGCCTGCAGCGTGCGCAACTCCGCGCGCATGCGCGCGCGCAGCGCGGGGTCCAGCGCGGAGAAGGGTTCGTCCAGCAAGACGATGTCGGGCTGCGCCACCAGCGCGCGCGCCAGTGCCACGCGCTGCTTCTGGCCACCGGAGATCTCGGCCGGGTAGTTGCCGACGATGTCGGCCAGGCCGAAGGCGTCGATCCAGCGCTGCGCTTCCGGATGCACGGCGCCGCGGCGCGGGTTGCGCCAGCCGCGCGACAGGCCGAAGCCGATGTTCTGGCCCACGTTCAGGTGCGGGAACAGCGCGTATTCCTGGAACAGGTAGGCCACACGGCGCTCTTGCGGGCGCACGTCGATACCGGCGTCGGCATCGAACAGCGTGCGGCCGTTCAGCACGATGCGGCCGCTGTCTGGCGCGAGCAGGCCGGCGATGGCGCGCAGCGTCAGGCTCTTGCCGGCGCCCGAGGGCCCGAACAACGCAATGCGCCGGCTGGCCGAATCGAAATCGATATCCAGTGCAAAGTGGCGGTCGGCCGAGACCATCTGCTTGCGGATGCTGACGTGCATGCTCATGGCGACTCGGCTTAGCGGATGCGCGGGCGCAGGCGCCGGCGTTCATAGAGTTCAGCGGGGTTGCGCGTGGCGGCCGGCACAAGGCGCCCGGCGACCACCAGCAGCAGCACGCAGGTGACGGAGGTCACCAATACCAGCAGGTTGGCGGTGTTGTCGTCGCCGGCCTGTACCGCCTCATAGATGGCGACTGACAGCGTCTGCGTGCGTCCGGGCAGGTTGCCGGCGATCATCAGCGTGGCGCCGAACTCGCCCAGTGCGCGGGCAAAGGCCAACAGCACGCCGGCGATGATGCCGCGCGCGGCCAGCGGCAGCGTGACGCGGAAGAAGATGCCGGCTTCTGGCACGCCCAGCACGCGGGCGGCGTTTTCCAGCTGATGATCCACGCCTTCAAAGGCGGCGCGCGCGGACTTGAGCACCAGCGGGAAGGCGACGATGGTGGAGGCCAGCACTGCGCCCTGCCAGGTAAAGACCAGTTCGATGCCCAGGCGCGCCAGCCACTCGCCGAATACGCCACGGCGCCCGACCAGCACCAGCAGGTAGTAGCCCAGCACCGTGGGCGGCAGCACCAGCGGCAGCGTCAGCACCGCATCGACCACGTCGCGCAGGGGCGAGCGCCAGCGCGCCAGCGCCCAGGCCGCGCCGACGCCGAGCACGGCATTCAGCGCGGTGGCCCAGCCGGCCACCTTCAGCGACAGCAGCAGCGGTACCCAGACGGCGTCCATGGTGCGCGCAACGCTCCGTCAGGGCTTCTGGAAGCCGAATCGCGACAGGACCGCCTGGCCTTCCGGCGAGGCGACGTAGTCGACGAACTGCGCCGCTTCCTTCTGCTGGCGCGTCAGGCTGGTGATGGCGATGGGGTAGGTCACCGGCGTGCGGCTTGGCACGCGCACGGCCACCTTGACCTTATCCGGCATCACCGCGGCATCGGTGGCAAAGACGAAGCCGGCCTCGACCTCGCCGCGCGCGACGTAGTCCAGGCTCTGGCGCACGTTCTGCGCCGGCACGCCCTTGGCGGCGACGGCGTCCCACAGCCCGGCCGCTTCCAGCGCGCCGCGGGTGTAGCGGCCCACCGGCACCGAGGCCGGGTTGCCGTAGGCGATGCGCTTCACTTCCGGGCGCGTCAGGTCCTGCAGCGAGGCGATGGCCAGCTTGCTGTCCGCGGGTACGATCAGCACCACCTGGTTGGCGGCGAAGTTGCGGCGCGAGGCCGGCGCGATCACCTTCTCGGCCTCGGCCTTGTTCATCGCTTCCTGGTCGGCCGAGGCGAACACGTCGGCCGGCGCGCCCTTGATGATCTGCTGCGTCAGCACGTCGGACGCGCCGAAGTTCAGCACCACGTGCGTGCCAGGATGGGCGCGCTCGAACGACTCGGCCAGCGACTTGAAGGCGTTGGTCAGGCTGGATGCCGCGGACACCACCAGGTCGGCGGCAAAGGCGGGCGGCGCGGCCAGCGCCAGCGTGGCGACGGAGGCGGCCAGCAGGAACCCGCGGCGGCAGGAACGGAGGGCAGACATCGGAATCCTCGGGATTCGGCCAGCCGGCGTGTGCGGCAAGGCCTGTGCGGGTGGGCTGTCAGGCGCAATATACGTCTGTATATAGCGCTGCGTCAATGATGTGCCATGACGGCCGTCATGGGTATTCGAAGTGGTATAAGTGCTGTATCAGGGACTGCGAATGAGCCCCAGGGGTGGGGGCCGGCGCCCCCGGGCGCCAGCCGTGCCGTTTCACGCCGGCGGCATGCCTTCCTTGAACAATGACTTCAACTGGGTGCGCAACTCAGGGGTGTCCTGATGCTGGTGCACCGCTACCGCGTGCTGGACCGCGGCTTCGAGCAGTTCGTCTTCGCTGTCGGCGCTCATTGCCACCGTGCAGTGGGTGTCGCTCGGGAACTCGCGGCAATCGATAAACTTGCGTGCCATGATGCCTCCTGACGCCGGCCCGCAGAGTGGGCTGGGGCCGGTGCATCCAGTATAGGCACGCGGGTAGCCTTCTACAGCACTGGCGTCAGTACCCTGCCGTCAGCCAGGAACGCATCCAGGCCGGCGCCGCCCAGGCGCCCGTCAACCAGCGCCGCGACCATTGCCGCCTCGTCGATCACGCTGCCGCGCGACACATTGACCAGGTGCGCGGCAAGCCTCGGCCTTTAGGCAGCCTTTAGGCCGGGGAAGGATAGCGCGGACGCCGTCGGCGTCCTTTCGGCGGCTAATGCGGCGTCTGTTGTTGCTCA